>CAYVCY010000060.1:0-11782 GCA_964450265.1 uncultured Clostridia bacterium | reverse complement strand
ACAGAGGGACGGATCTTTTGTCACACGCGTGTGACAAAAGATCCGTCCCTCTGTCTCATCAAGCTCTCTCCACTATTCTCTTTCCTACCCCGATAGCCTGGGCAATCTGGCGAATACTTGCTCCATGCATCTCCTTTAGCTGACACAGCACCCGATTGCGCTCCCTCAAGCTTAAATCTGCTAGCGCTCTTCCCTGCAATAGCTGCTCTAGCCTAGCTCTGATCTGGTCGTCATCGATTACTGCTCTCTCTTCCACATCAAGACAATGATCCGCGTTGGGGGTGATTAAGAAGTTGAGCAAACGTTGGCGGTTCCCCATCAACTGCAAGGCCAACTGGGTACTTACCAGATGACTAGCCCTGTCAGCGTCAGCATATGCGCGATGGCTGCTCCAACGAAAGGATGCGCAATCCCCTACTATTCCCGCTTTCACCGGGTTCTGATGAATATACCGTAGGGCGGTTAGGAAGTAATCATCGTCCTCTACTGCTTCGCTGCGATACCTTCCCTGGAACACGTATCCATCTCGTCCATGCTTGTTATTAAATCTCATCGCATAGGCCACACCAAGACGTTTCATGCTAGTGCCTAGCGACTCTTGCCCTTCGCCGATCAACAGGTGTACATGATTGGGCATCAAGCAGTAACCATAGACGATCAAACCAGCTTCCTTCTTCACCGAAGCCAGAAAGCGTAGGTACGCCCGTCGATCCCTGTCGTCCAAGAAAAGACTCTCTCCGCGGACACCCCTTACCATAACGTGATATATTCCACTACTACTGAGGGCCCGTGCAACGCGAGGCACGCAAAACCACCTCCTGCAATTATCCAGCAGCGCGGTAGTCTATAGGTGAGAATGGATTTCTTGGTGCAGTCAAGACAAGTGTCCGCACTCCTAGCATTTGTCTTCTACTCAACACCTCAGTATTCCTTTTAGCCAATGGAATAAGTAACGAGGGAGGGACACGTGTGACAAAAGATCCGTCCCTCTGTCACACTCTATCGCAAGGCCTTACTGCTCGCGATACTCAGCCGGAACCTGTTCCCGGTGGTAGTCTTTGATCTTCTGCTGGAACTCGCTGCTGGAGAAGATGTCAATCGCAGTCATGGCCAAACCCTTGGCACCTTTGATGCAAATCTCATCCGCCCGCGGGGAAATCGCTTCCACCGTAAAGGCGGCGTTATGGGAGGCAACGCCACGGGGGGCGATGGCCAGATAGTCATGAATGGCCGGGATTTTGATGGAGACGTTGCCCACATCCGATGAGCCGTACATGCCGGTGGGGTTGGCGTATTCCATTTCCTCGCCCAAGGCAGCCATATTACCCTTGAAGGCTTCACACATGGGCAGATTTGGATAGCGCTCGGCATACATGCGGTGCACGTCGATCTCCACTTGAGCACCGGTAAGCTGGGCAGCAGTATTGGCAGCCAACTTCACCTTCTCGGCCAGCTTCTGTAGATCGATCAGCGTCTTGGCGCGCAGGCTAAAGGTACAGGCGGCTTCGCCGGGGATGATGTTGGCAGCCAATCCACCATTGGTGATCACGCCATTGACGTTGTCCTGCATCTCGAAGGTGGGGCGGAGCATATCAACATGATTGAAGGTGCTGATCACCCCGTTGAGGGCGTTAATGCCATGCCCTGGGGCAGAAGAGTGCACCGATCTACCGATGAACTTGATGTCGATGCTGGTAGCCGCGCGACCACCCCGGTTGACCAATGACCGACCGGATGACGGATGCATCATCAGAGCGAAGTCCACGTGATCGAAGACACCTGCCTCCAGCAGAATGATCTTGCCGCCTTCGGCTTCCTCTGCCGGCGTACCGATGATCGACAGGGTGCCGTCGAACTCACCCATCACCGCGCTGGCACCCAAAAACGCACCCACTGCGCAGGTGGCGATCACGTTGTGGCCACAAGCATGACCGATGCCGGGCAGGGCGTCATACTCGGCCATAAAAGCCACGTGCGGGCCGTCACCCTTGCCCTGCTTGGTGGCGATAAACGCCGTCTCCAGCCCTCCGATGCCTACCTCTACCTCAAATCCTTGGCCGCGCAGCAGCTCGGCGATGAACGCCACCGCTTTATGCTCGTTAAGGGCAAGCTCCGGGTGAGCATGGATATTGTGCGAGAGCGTGAGCAGCTCTGCCTGCAGAGCATCGATGGTCTTCATTGCTTGTTCCTTCAATTGGCTCATTTAGCTTCCTCCTTTAGTCAATTAGTGTTGGCTTACTATATTTATTGTTCTGCGTTCACGCACATTTACCTGCCACCGGCAGCAACCGATTGGATCGGCAGGCGACGGCCCGAATAGGAATTCCGCAGTGCGCTACACCGCCCAAGAAATGATATACTGATAAAAATCCACCGCTTGGAGGGCTTATGGGAATCCGGGACATCCTACCGATCATTATCCCTGGCGCGATCATCCAGGTTCTGATTCAGGCGTACTTCATCCGGCACTGCTGGCACAACCCTCGGTTGTCCACGCACCAGAAGCGATTGATCATTTTGGCAATCGTGCTTTTCAATATCCTGGCTGCCGCTATCTACCTGCTGTCCACTAATCGGTCGAGAGGGAGGCTGCAGCGCTTAGGGCAGGCCGAGCTGGATCAGGACACCCGGCAGGGCATCTTTGTGCTGCTATTGTTGGTCTATGAGGTGCTGTCGCTGCGCATAATGGCGCTGAATCTCGGCAATCCGCACTATGGGTTGATCGTTGGCCTTCTAGCCTCCTGCTTCGTGTTGATGATCGTGAACGGACTAATAGTGACCAAACGGCATCGGGTGCTCTACCTTCTGCTGCCTGCGCTGCAGATCGCCTTGATCCTACCGGTCGAATACTTGGATGCCAGCCATAGTGCTCAATTTATCGTACTGATGGTAGTAGCAGGCGTGATCACCAATTTCCCTCCACGCCTCACTCAGGCCTATTCCATCGCCGCCTTTGGCGGTTATTTTGCGATCACCTTAGCCACCGGTCTGTCCCGCTATGGCGGCATTCAGAGCGATACTGCGGTTAGCTATGTCTACGCCAACATTCTGGTGTTTCTGCTGGTCTGGGCAGCCTTTTACTCGCTAAAACTGCAGCTATTAGCCAACCAGCGGCTGCAGACGGCGCTAGACACCCTCAGGAAACAATCGCTGCAGCTGGAGCAGATGGGTGCCGTTGCTGAGCGGAACCGCATCGCCGGAGAAATCCACGATACGGTGGGCCACAACCTGACCAGCGCTTTGATCTCGATCGAAGCCGGACAACAATTGCTGGGGAGCCACCCGCAAGCTGCGCAAGAGAAACTGACCCTGGCCAGAGGGCAGGTGCAGCAGGGACTCGGTGACATTCGCAGCTCGGTGCGGGCCATCCATGCCGGAGTGACAGAGGAGCAGGCGTTTCTGCCGCGACTACAACAGCTGCTGGGCGAGATTCGCCAAAACACCGGTCTGGCCATCACCGAGATTGTGGAGCTAAAGACAAACCTGCTGCCGATCCAACAGGATGTCTTGCTGCGCGCCATCAAGGAATGTGCAACCAACAGCCTCAAACACGGCCAGAGCACGGAGGTGGACCTGCTGCTACAAGAGCACCGCAGCAGCATACATCTCACCTTCAGCGACAACGGCACCGGGACTGATAAGGACAGAGTGACCATGGGATTCGGCCTGGACAACATGCGCCGAAAAGTAGAGAGCATCGGAGGCAACCTGACCGTTGACAGCGACCACGGCGAAGGGTTCACCGTGCAGATATCCATACCGACGGGCGAACGAGAAATGGGTTTGCGGGGACGGTTGCCAGAAACCCACCCCGGGGGAGGAAGCAGTGATGGGTAAAGGAATTCGGGTACTGCTGGCGGACGACCAGACGATCATCCGCGATGGCCTGCGGGCGTTGCTGGAAGCACAGGCGGACATCCAGGTGGCGGCTGAGGCCGGAAACGGAGAAGAAGCCTATCAACAGGCGTTGAAGCATCGGCCAGATGTGGTGTTGATGGACATTCGCATGCCGGTGATGGACGGGGTTGCGGCCACCCGGCTGATCAAACGGGTCTGTCCGGACACCGTGATCATCGTCCTCACCACCTTCGATGACGTGGATTACATCATCCAAGCGATGACCCACGGGGCGGCCGGCTATCTGCTCAAGGATATCGGCAGCGAGCGGTTGATTCAGGCCATCCGCGACGGCCTTCAAGGCAACATCATCCTGCCGGGCAGGGTAGCTGCCAAAATCACCTCCCAGCTAGCTTCAAGTGCGCCACCGGAAGCCACGCTGGATGATTTCACTGAACGGGAAATAGAGATCATCCGCCTGCTGACGTTGGGCAAGAGCAACCGGGAGATAGCCGATCAACTCTATCTCTCAGTCGGCACGGTGAAGAACTACACCAGCCAGATTTACGCCAAGATCGGTGTCAGCGACCGCGGCAATGCGATCCTCTTCTTCCGCAAGCTAGGGCTCTAGCGAAACAAAAGGGACGGTTCTTTTTGTTTCGCTCGTTTCGTCCGGAACAAAAGGGACGGTTCTTTTTGTTTCGCTCGTTTCGTCCGCTAACCCTATTCCCAGCTGGGACATTGGGGACAGCTCTGAAAGACCATCGGTGGGCCTTTCAGGACTATCCCCAATTACTTTTGCCCATTGACCGATGTGACCAAAGCCATGACCGCAGTCACTTATCACATGACCTCCTCCAGCACTACAATCAGACTGTACTAACGAGGAGGTGTCGCCAATGTTTGGACTGACCAGAGAATTATTCCTGATGTTACTGCCCCTGTTCGCCATCCAAGTGGGTTTGGCCATCTACTGTGCGGTGAAGATCTTCAGCGAAGGCGTGGAGAACTGGAACAAGTGGGGCTGGCTAACCGTCTGCCTGTTTCTCAACCTGATCGGGCCGATCATCTTCCTGCTTGTGGGCCGCAAAAAGGAGTATTAGACGATGATCGAAGTAAAGGATTTGCACAAACGTTTCAAAGGTTTTCACGCACTTCGGGGAATAGACTTACAAGTCAATGCAGGTGAGATCTATGGCTTTATCGGGCAAAACGGTGCCGGAAAGTCCACCACCATGAACATCCTGGCCGGCCTCTCCCGACCGACGAAAGGCGAGTGCGTGGTCAACGGAAGAAATATCTCCAAGATAAAACACCCCAGCGAGCTGCAAGTCGGCTATTTGCCGGAAAACCCGCAGTTCTATCCCTGGATGAGTGCCTACGAGACCCTACAGTACCTGGGCAGCGTCGGCACGCAAGGCGTGTCCGCAGAACGCATCCAGCAGATGCTCAGCTGGGTAGGACTCACCGCTGCTGCCCGTCGCCGGGTGGGCGGATTCTCGCGCGGGATGAGACAGCGGCTGGGCATTGCCGCTGCCCTAATTCATGACCCAGAGTTGCTGATTCTGGACGAGCCGTCATCCGCGCTGGATCCGGAAGGGCGCAGCGAAGTGCTGCGGCTGATCCGGGAGTTGCAGCAGATGGGCAAGACTGTGTTCTTCTCCAGCCACATCCTCAGCGATGTGGAGCGGGTCTGCGACACGGTGGGCATGATTGCAGCTGGCAAGATGGTACTGCAGAAACCGCTGCGGGAACTGCAGGCCGAGCACATCAGCCCCGTGTTTGACATCCAATTGTTGACCCCACCCGACCCCGATATTACGGGCCAGTTGCGGCAGGTGGCCGGAGTGCTGCAGGTCGCCGCCAGCGGCGATTCGCTGGCTGTCACCGTCAACGATGCCCCCATCGCCTCCAGACAGTTGATGGCCTGGCTGAGTAAGAACGACATCGCGGTGCGCCAGTTCTCCTTGCGCACCAACGATCTAGAGCAAATCTTCATCAAGGAAGTGAACGACAATGAGCGCTAATATCGGCAAGGAGTTCAAATACGGAATGCGCAGTAGCCGCTTCCTGATTCTGATGGTAGGATTCCTGTTCTTCGCAGTGCTCACGCCGGTAATGACCAAAGTGGTGCTGCCCCAGATTATGCAAAGCCAATTGGCCGGCATCAGCGAGCAGGAGCTAGCGGCGATGGTGGATATGAGCCAGCTAGGCTGCCTCCAAAGCTACATGGGCGATGTGTTTGAGATCGGCACCATCATTGTCGCCTTCACCCTCTGCGGCCTGTTGGCTCAAGAGATTAGGGAAAACACCCTGGTGCTCCCGCTCTGCTCTGGAAAGCGCTTTGGCAGCATCGTCGGAGCCAAAATGCTGGTCTTCGGCACTGCACTGATGCTGGCCCCCACCGTTGCCTTGATCGTCGACTACCTATACGCCGGACTGCTTTTCTCCTTTGAGGTAGACATAGCACCGATCATCCGCGCTGGATTGCTACAGGGCACGTACATGCTCTTCCTGCTGGCCTGCCTACTAGCCTATGGCGCGCTGGTTAAGAAGCCGATTGCTACCGGGTTCCTGACCATAGGCACCGCCTTCGGGCTGCATTTCCTAGGGAGCTGGCTGCGCCTGCACGCTTACCTGCCCTCTGGCTTGCTGGTCGAAGCCCAGCAACAACTGCACGGTGCCCCTTCGTCTTCTCTGCCACAGACACTGCTGATCACCGCAGGCATCATTTTCGCGCTGGTGATGATTACAGTGCAGCGCATGAAGACGATGGAGTGGAATGAGAGATAAGCCCAGGCAACAGAAGGCCGGCTCAGGTTGCTCTGAGCCGGCTTTTAGGCAATGCCGATCTAGACTTCTGCTTTGTGCAAGACGTTGCGAGGAGCTCGTTTCATCATCTGAGGAGAGATGATTCGTGCCTTACGCCGTCTCGTCAATTAGGCGGATACCGAAGAATGACCAGCTTTGCGCTTCTTCTCCTGCTGCCAAATCTGCCATGCAGAGAAGGCGATCGAAGCAACGGAAAGCAGAATTAGTACCAGCGAAATCGGCCGAGTTATGAATTGCATCGGGTCGGGATTGGTCATAAGGGCTCGGCGGAGGTTGGACTCGGCTAGTGGCCCCAGGATCAAGCCCAGCACAACCGGCCCCATAGGCATACCGGCACCGTTAAGCATGTAGCCGAGCAATCCGAATACGGCAAACACGATGATATCAAAGTACCGATTGTTGAGAGCAAAGGATCCAACCACGCACATCAGTAGCACCACCGGCACCAACGCATATTTCGGTGCCTGTGCCACCTTAATAAAGGCACGGATACCGACAAACTGAACAGCCAGCATAAAGAAGTGGGCTACTACCAAAGCCACAAACACACCGTAAACCAGCACCGGATTTTCCCTCAGCAGCAATGGTCCCGGCGTTATACCGTGAAGGATCAATACCCCGAGCATGACGGCGGTGATGGAGTTGCCAGGCACGCCTAGGGCAATGCTGGGGATCAGTGAGCCGCCTGCCACTCCGTTGTTGCCTGCTTCAGCTGCAACTATCCCATCCGGGACACCAGTACCAAACTCCTCGGATCGTTTGGAGAACCGTTGCGCTTGGTCATACGCTAGGAAGTTAGCCGTATTACCGCCAGCGGCAGGCAAAGCCCCCACAATGGCACCGATTGCGCCAGATCTAATGACATTAAACCACTGGTTCTTAATGATCTCCCTTAGTGTCTGCATCCACGGGATCTCGAGCTTGCCAGTGACATAAGGTTGTGAATCTGTCTCGTTTCTGCTGCGTGCCGCTTGAATCTCATGCACAGCAGTAATCATAACCGGCACGGCGAAAAGACCGATCAGCACTGGCAGGAACGCAAATCCGTTGACTAAGGAATACTGTCCGAACGTGAACCGCGGTCGACCTCCCACCGGATCGATACCTACAGTAGCCAACAACAATCCTAAGAGGCCGCCCATCAGTCCTTTAAGAATAGACTTAGACCCCAAGCTAGCCATGAGAGTCAGCGCAAAGAAGATTAGCGCAGCCATCTCCCATGGGCCGAAGCGCAAGCCAAAGCGAGCGATGGGCACCGCCAACAGGATACAGATGGCTGCCCCCACCAGGCCTCCAAAAAAGGAAGACCACACGCCAAGGCTAAGCGCCCTCCCAGGCTGCCCCTTCTTGGTCATAGGAAAACCATCAAAGACCGTGGCTACCGAGGACGGAGTGCCTGGGATTCCCAGGAGAATGCCCGAAACAAGGCCGCCGGAATATCCACCTACATAGACCCCCATCATGGTGGAAAGGCCTTCAATCGGAGACATTCCAAAGGTAAAGGGCATGGTCAAGATGATTGCCATGGCGATGGTGAAGCCAGGAATAGCAGCCGCTACCACACCAACTATAGTCCCCACGCTCATCAATGCCATGATTTTCAACGTGAAAACTTCTCCTAGCGCAGCAAAAAAGTATGAAATGGCCAAACACCTCCTATAGCATGCTTAAGAGCACGCTGTCTACAAAGACGAAAACCGCGCCGTCAGGTGCCCTAAAACAAACTGGGCAGGTTAACATGCAAAAGATTGGTAAATAGAAAATAGATACAAAAAGTGGATACAACTGACACCAATCCGATGCTCAACCACGGCTTCTTATGGAGCGGAGAGAGAATGTATTGTAAGACCGCCAGGAAAGCCATTGTGGAAATGATGAAACCCAGTTTCGGCATAATTGCCACATATGCGTACAGGACAAGAAAAGTAATGCCCGGCAAAACGTAGGAGGACCAATCCCAGAGGTCCTTCCCAGGCGTTCTCAATGAAGAAAGCAGTAACGTTGCCGAGAGAATGAGCATGGCCCAACTCACATACTTAGGGTAGGTAGCAGGTCCAAATAGGTCCCAGCGGTTTCCAGGGGGCAAAATGTTTGACTGCCAGATCATCACTGCAGAGATTGTCGTCATGAACAAACCGAGAAGTGTATCCTTTTTCACAATAAGCACACTCCTTACTATTGCCTGGGAGTGCAGGGGCCTAATGAAGGCCCCTACGCTCGGCCTCTACTACTGGTCGATCAACTCGCTGAGTGTACCATAGAGCTCCATTGTCTCGTCAAGGAAGTCCTGATACTCGGTTGGCCCCATATAGTTGATTAGGGTACCCAGTTCCTCGATCTTGCCGATTACTTCCTCATTCTGCATCACTTTTTCAAACACTTCTGCCAACTTGTCCACAATTTCCTGCGGAGTGCCCTTAGGTAGGAAAATACCGCGGTTAGTGCCATGCTCGAAAGGTATGCCTAGTTCAGTCAACGTGGGCACGTCCGGAATCTGAGGCATACGTTCGGGATGAGCTACACCGATAAACCTGAGGTCACCACTATTTACATACGACACGCCGGAAGTAACATTGGTCATACAACCGTGGGTATGCTCACCTAGGAGCCCGGTGATTTGCGGGCCAGTGCCGTCGTAGCCAGCCAGCCTGAGGGTATCCATGGGCATTTTAGCTGCGTCCATCAAGCCCATTAAGAAAAAGTGGTCGGTAGAGCCCAAGGTAACTGACCAGACGATTTCGCCAGGCCTCCCGGCGGCATCCTCTAGCAACTCGTCCATGCCTTGCCACGGGTTCTTGGAGTTGGTGGTGGCGATGTTGGGCGTAGAGGTGAGCAGGCAAACCGGTTCAAACGCTTCAAAGGCATAATCCACTACGTCAGAATAATAGGCAGTTGCAATCACATCATGGCTGCCGAGAATGGTATACCCATCTGGTGCTGCATCCTTAACATGGCGGGAGCCAATGGTGGCTGAGGCGCCTGCCATATTCACCACAGCAATTGGCTGACCCAACTCTGCCTGGGCATACTCAGCCGCCAGACGATAGATGATATCCGTTGCTCCACCTGGGGCATATGGAATGACTAGTTGGATGGCTTTGCTGGGATAGTCGGCTGCAGGGGTTTCCCCCCCCGGAGTCTGGGCTGCTGGCTGCGCGCATCCAGTAAGGATGAAGAGCGTAACTAGCATCGTCACCAAGATTGTTTTAGCAAATTTCATACATTTACCTCCTAGGAATGTTTTTATATGCAGCCCGATAATGTGGGCCCCATATCATAACTCAGCCTACCAACTGGCGATCTGGCCATCGGTGCGCGGGTCCGTTCCGCCCACTAGTACGCCACTTTCGGGATGCCGAACGATCATCTGACCACGCCCGAAACCATTGCTATCTAGTGCTGGGACAATGGCATGACCTCGTCTTGCCAGAGCTTGAGCAAGGTAGCTAGGGAAATGCGGTTCCACCTGCACCACCCTCCCCTCCATCCACTGCCATCGTGGAGCATCCAAAGCAGCCTGTGGATTAAGGGCAAAGTCGATCACGTTCATAGTCACCTGCAAATGTCCCTGGGGCTGCATATAGCCTCCCATCACTCCAAAGGGGCCGACCGGCTGATCTCCATGTGTAATAAATCCAGGAATGATGGTGTGGTATGTCTTCTTCCCGGGAGATAGCGAGTTATGGTCCGCTGGGTCTAGCGAGAATTGCCAGCCCCGGTTTTGCAGAGCAATGCCAGTCCCCGGAACCACTATTCCAGAACCAAATCCCTTGTAATTGCTCTGGATGTAAGAGACCATATTGCCTTCACCATCAGCAGTTGCTAGGTATACAGTACCGCCACCCCGGGGGTCACCAGCCTGTGGTAGCGTGGCTTGCGAACCAATCAAAGCACGGCGCTGCTGGGCATAATCGTCAGACAGTAGTTCTTCCACCGTGCAAACCATATGGCTCGGATCGGTGATATATTCAAAGCCATCAGCAAAAGCCAGTTTGATCGCCTCAATCTGGCGATGCATCGTATCTAGATCATTCAAGTAGGCGGGCTCAAAACCGCTCATGATGTTTAAAGCCATTAGAGCGACCAACCCTTGACCGCTTGGCGGGATCTCCCAAATGTCGTAACCGCGATAATTAATACCGATCGGGTCTACCCACTCTGGCTGATATGCGGCCAAATCGGAAGCCCGCAAGAATCCACCGTGTGCCCGCGAGAAGCAATCGATAGCCTCTGCCAGCTCACCCCGATAAAAGCTTGCTGCATTTGATACTGCTATGGATCGTAACGTCTTGGCTTGGTCCGGACAGAACCACATTTCACCCGACAACGGGGTCTTACCCCCCCTGGTGAAGGTTTCGAACCACGGCCTAAAAGCAGCGGTTTCGCGATATTGACCGTATTCACCCAAGGCTTTCGCCCAATTCGTTGCTACAGTCGGCGACACCGGGTGACCATTCTCGGCGTAGTCAATGGCGGGTGCTAAGGTTTTTGTCAGCGGCAAAGCTCCAAAGCGTTCGGCTAAGGCCGCCCATGCCGCAGGCGCTCCCGGCACCGTTACCGGAATCAGTCCGTGCTTTGGCATCTTCCTGTGGCCCAGCTCTTTCACCTTCTCAATGGAAATGCTGTGAGGTGCTGGGCCATTGGCACTTAGGCCATAGAGCTTGCCCTTCGTCCAAACCAGGGCGAAAGCATCCCCGCCGATGCCGTTGGAGGTGGGTTCTACTACCGTCAAACTAGCGGCAGTGGCCACCGCAGCGTCTATAGCATTGCCTCCCTGCTGCAGCACCTTCAGCCCCGCCTGCGAAGCTAGCGGCTGCGATGTGGCCACCATACCATTCCTGGCATAAACCACCTTTCTTTTAGAGAGAAAAGGATAAAAGTACGGATCATTTGCAAACAAAGACATTTCGCTCCCCCTTATATGAGCATGTGCTAAGTTTCAACGCTCATTATGTTTGTGCTATTTAGTATTCTATACCCTAACCAAAACACCGTTTATTTTTAGTTTTCGTAAACAAAAGAAACAAATTTCAGCCCCTTTTTCTGCACCAGTCAACGTGAAACGGAGTTGGATTGCAGCTTGCATTTGGTACTCTTGAAAGCACGATGTGAC
>CAYVCY010000059.1:0-11807 GCA_964450265.1 uncultured Clostridia bacterium | reverse complement strand
AGGCTACTCCACGCCACCTTCTCGCCGCCCATCTGAGCAGCCTGAAGTGGGGTAGCCGATGTCAGCATCGTGAAGGGGGCCACCCAACTGGTCATCTGCGCTGGCCAGGAAGCCACCAATATTGCTCGGGAAATCAGTGCCGGATTGAACGGGTTCTGTCCCAGACCCCCAAAGATCTGCTTACCCAGCCCGATAGCCAATGCCGCTCCGATAGCCATCAACCACAGCGGAAGAGTAACCGGCATGTTCAGGGCGAGCAGCAGACCGGTCACCACGGCGCTATAATCTCGAATGGATACCTTCTGACCAGTGAGCAATTGGATCAGCGCCTCGGTCACCAAAGCAGTAACTATGGACACCACCATCAACAGCAGCGCGCGAATACCGAAGAAGAACACAGCCAAGGTAGCTGCTGGGGCTAGTGCCATCACTACCTCCAACATCGCCTGTTGGGTGTCTTGGCGCGCTAGCTGGTGTGGGGATGAGGTCATCAGCAGTTGATTCTGTTCCATCTCTCTCCCCCCTAACCGTTTTTGCGCTTGGCCCGCATGCTTAGCTTGGCCATGCGAATATTCTGCACCAGCGGACGCCTGGACGGACAGATAAAGCTGCAGGCGCCACACTCTTTGCAGTCCAAGATGTGATATGCCTCGGCTTGCTCCCACATCTGCCTCTCTGCAAACTGTGCCAGGAACAGCGGTTGTAGAGACATAGGACAAACATCTACGCAGCGAGCGCAGCGGACACAGGCGGTCGATTCGAACTGCGCAGCCTCAGCTTCGGCCAGGACTACTATCCCAGCTGTACCTTTCACCACTGGAACGTCCATAGTGCTCTGTGTTATGCCCATCATCGGGCCGCCACAGAGCACCTTGGCTGGAGGCTCGCTAAGACCACATTGGTCCAACAGATCTCGGAAGGACGTGCCCAAACGGGCGATCAGGTTCTTCGGGTTTTCCACCAGAGACCCGGTGACGGTTACCACCCGCGAGATCAGCGGACGACATGTGCGCACTGCTTCGGCAATGGCAGCAGCCGTTCCAACGTTGTTTACTACCACCCCAACGTCGGCCGGCAACTTGCCGGAAGGGACCTCCCTGCCTACAACGGAGAGGATCAACTGCAATTCTGAGCCCTGGGGGTACTTCACTTGCAGGGGCACGACCTCGATCCCGGCCTCACCAGCGCTCGCCTGGCGCAGTGCTTCGATGGCATCCGGCTTGTTCACCTCGATACCAATATACCCTTTATCTACGCCCAGGACCTTCTGGATAATCTTCAGGCCTGCGATCACCTGATCAGCTTGTTCCACCATCACGCGATGATCGCTGGTCAAGAAGGGCTCACATTCGGCACCGTTTAGGATCACAGAATCGATCTCAGCAGTAGCCGGTGGAGTCAGTTTGACGTGAGTAGGAAATGCTGCTCCACCCAGGCCGGCTATACCGGCTTCGCGCACGATGTGCACTATCTCCTTTGGAGAGAGCTCTTCCCATCTTCTCGGATCGGCAAAAGGAGGGGCCTGACCATACTTCCGATCATTTTCTACCACTACTGATATTACCGTTCTGCCGGAAGGATGCGCCCGTTCTTCAACGGCAATTACCTTGCCGGAAACGGAGGAATGCACAGGCACACTGACTTTAGCTTCGCTATCACCTATCTTCTGTCCCTCCAGCACCCTATCGCCTACCTTCACCAGCGGTTGACAGGGGGCACCGATATGCTGGCTCATCGGGAAGACAAGCACATCGGGAACCTGCGCCAGTTCAAGCGGCTGTCCCGCGGTTCGTTCCTTGTGATAGACAGGATGAACGCCGCCAGCAAACGTCTTCTTCGCCAAACTACTCACCTCAACCTCTCTGCAAAATATTGTGATAAATGTAACGTGTTCTTGATACACGAAGAGGCGAGTCTACTCGCCTCAAAAGACAAATAATTGTGTTCCATGATCTTGGCTAACGATATTCTAGCCCTTTTTGACATCAGCGACAAGTCCTCACGACCCCCGCATTAAAATGGAAGCAGCTGTATTGCTTAGTCACATATAACATGACATATGTATAATAACATAAATAGATAAGCGGCGCAGACCTGAGCCTGCGCCTTTGTGTCTTTTTTAACATCTTTTTAATACCTTTTTCGTGGCAGATAATCGGTATGCAATAACTGATGGGATTTGTCGCCTAACGGCTGACCCAAGAATTCGGCGTATAACTGTTGTACTGCCGGATTCTCATGGGACTTGCGCAAAGGCAAGCTGCGATCGACTTCATAGATGGCCTGGGCACGGAGCTCGCGTAGCTCGTTCGTGGTGGGGATTGGCTGTCCTCCGCCACCGACACACCCTCCAGGACATGCCATCACTTCAACGAACTGATAAGGCGACTCTCCCGCTCTGATCTGCTCCAGCAGACGGTGGGCATTCTCCAAGCCGTGCGCCACGGCCACATGCACCGAATTATCCTCAAGCTCAACAGACGCCGCTTTCACCCCTTGCATGCCCCGCACAGCAGCAAGTTCCAAATTGGGTAGAGGCTTCCCAGTGACCACCTCATATACAGTGCGCAATGCTGCTTCCATCACTCCGCCGGTGGCGCCAAAGATCACCGCAGCCCCAGTAGAAATCCCGAGAGGATCATCAAAGGAATCTTCAACTAAGCGATCGAGAGCGATGCCAGCTCCCTTGATCATGCTCCCCAGTTCGCGGGTAGTGATCACGGCATCCACATCTTGATAGCCGCTGGAGAACATTTCCGGCCTAGTAGCTTCATACTTCTTGGCAGTGCAAGGCATCACCGAGACGGAAAAGATCCTTTCAGGATCGATGCCTGCCTGCTCTGCGTAATATGTCTTCACCAGAGCACCAAACATCTGTTGCGGAGACTTGCAGGTAGAGAGGTGGGGTAAGAGGTCGGGGTGGAAGTGCTCAATGAACTTGATCCAGCCAGGGCTACAGGAAGTGATCATCGGCAGCACCCCACCGTTCTTCATTCTGGCCAACAGCTCATGGCCCTCTTCCATGATCGTCAAGTCTGCCGTGAAATCGGTATCGAATACCCGATCAAAACCCAGGTGCCTGAGCGCGGCTACCATTTGACCGGTGACGATCGCGCCTGGTTGAAGCCCGATCGTCTCGCCCAAGGCCACCCGCACGGCGGGTGCTGTTTGCACCACTACGTGCAAGTTAGGATCTTGCAGCGCAGACATCACCCGCTCAGAATGATCCCGTTCACTGATCGCACCTACGGGGCACACCTGGATGCATTGGCCGCACAGTGTGCAAGCCACCTCGGACAACTGTTTCCCAGCAAAGGGCATCACTACGGTGTCATAGCCCCGCCAAACGGAGGATAGCACGGCGGCGTGCTGCACCGTTGAACAGACCTCAACACAGCGCCCGCAGTTGATGCACTTGTTGGGATCGCGAACAATGGACGGATTGGAATGATCGAGGGGCAGTTCCCGCAAGGTGATGCCAAAGGGCGTTTCGCGGATACCGTAGTCAGCAGCAAGCTGCTGCAGCTCACAGTTGAGGTTACGGACACAGCTGAGGCAGTCTTGAGGGTGGTGCGCCAAAATCAGCTCTAGAACGGTTCGCCGCGCCATGCGCACTCTGGCAGAATTGGTGGTCACCACCATATTATCGGCGACGGGATAGGCGCAGGCCGGTTGCAGCAAGCGCTGGCCCTGGATCTCTACCATGCAGACCCTGCAGACTGCCTTGACGCTTTGGTCGGGATGATGACATAGAGTCGGAATCTGCACCCCGACCTTCTGGGCTGCCTGCAGCACTGTGCTGCCCTTTGGCACCCTCACTTCCTTGCCGTCTATAGTCAAATTAACCATTTCCATCTCTTACTTCTCCCCCTCGCGATCTACCATTGCGCAAACGCCTGCCGGACAGCGGCCGGCCAGATGCTGCTCGTACTCATCTGCGAAAAAGCGTAAGGTACTCTGCAGCGGAATTGGAGCAGTCTGCCCGAGAGCGCACAGCGATGTCTCATTCATTGTCTTGGACAAACGACGAATCAGGCTCAGGTCACCGGCTGTCCCTTCCCCTCGGGATATTCTGTCCAACAGACGATACAGATGGGTGATGCCTTCTCGGCAGGGAGTACATTGCCCACAGGATTCATGCTGAAAGAATCTCAGAAAATTCTTGGTAACGTCCACGATGCAGTGACTGTCGTCCATTACCAACAAGGCGCCAGAACCTAATGCTGAGCCATGTTCCTGCAGGCTGTCATAATCCATGGGCAGGTCCAGGTGGCGATCAGCCAAACAGCCGCCAGAGGTACCACCAGTCTGAGCCATCTTGAACTTTCTTCCGTTAGGAATACCTCCGCCCACCTCAAAAATCACTTCTCGCAGGGTAATCCCCATGGGCACTTCGATCAGGCCGGTATTGACCACGTTGCCGGTAATGGTGAACACTTTGGTTCCCGGCGAATTTGAGGTGCCGATGGAGCGATACCAGGCAGCGCCGTCTCGAATAATGGGAACGATGTTGGCCAAAGTCTCCACATTATTTACAGTGGTCGGCTGGCCAAATAGCCCATGAGTGGCTGGGTAGGGCGGTTTATATCGAGGCTGCCCCCGACGACCTTCGATCGACTCGATCAGTGCGGTCTCTTCCCCACAGACATAAGCGCCAGCGCCAGAGACTATCTCTATCTGGAAGGAGAATCCAGAGCCGAAAATATCGTCTCCCAGCAGGCCAAAAGCTGCTGCCTGTTCGATCGCGCGCTGCAGCCGCTGGATAGATAATTGGTATTCTCCCCGCACATAGACGTAGCCCTTGCTGGCTCCAGTAGCATATCCACCGATGGCCATCCCCTCGATGATGCTGTGCGGATCTCCTTCCAGAATTAGGCGATCCTTGAATGTGCCAGGCTCGCCTTCGTCGGCGTTGCAGATAAAGTACTTCTCGTTTCCTGCCGCCTGCTGAGTGAACTGCCATTTCAGCCCGGTGGGAAACCCAGCTCCCCCCCGGCCGCGCAACCCGGAATCCTTGACCAAAGCGATCACTTCCTGGGCAGACATGCCAGTCAGCACCTTGCCCAGCGCCTCATATCCGCCACGGGCGATATACTCTTCCAGAGACTCGGGATCGATCAAACCGCAGTTGCGCAGAATCACCCGCCTCTGTTTGCGGAAGAAGCTGCTCTGTTCATAACTGGTGTGGACTTTCGGAACATCCTGTTCGCGATAGAGCAGTGATTCCACAATTCGCCCTTTGACTAAATGCTCGGCCACGATCAACTTCACATCTTCCGGGCTGACTCGCGCATAAAACGCACCTTCCGGATAAACTACCACCATCGGTCCCTGCTCACAGAGACCAAAACAACCCGTCTCTACCACCTTGATTTCATTCCCCAGCCCCTGGGTTGTCAGTTCATCGATCAGGAGCTGACGCAACGGAGTGGCGCCACGCAGATGACAACTGGTTCCTGAACAGACCAATACATGAGCTCGATAGAACCGCACAATGCCACCTCCTACACGTACTGAGCCAGTATGCTGGCCAGCTGGTCCGCCTGCAGGTTCCCATGCACGTCTTGGCCAATCATGATGGCGGGCGCAACCGCGCACACCCCCAAACAGCTGGTGGATTCCAAGGTGAAGCGACCATCTGCAGTGGTTTCACCGACATCGACCCCTAGCTGCTGCTTGAGGGCAACCATGATTTTGTCTGCCCCCACCACGTGACAAGGCGCATTTTCGCAGACACGGATCAGATGGCGCCCTCGAGGCTTGACGCTATACATGGAGTAAAAGGTCGCTACCCCATACACCTCACTGGCTGGAACATCCAACCCCTCTGCAATCCACAACAATTCCTGTTCATTGAGATAATTCTGCTCGCTCAGATCCTGGATGGCGTGCAAGACCTGCAACAAGTCCTTTCGCCTGCCAGCGTGCCGAGCAATGATTCCCTTCACCTGCCTTTCTTTGTTCTCTGCATCACTAACGCTTTGATCATGCTTGCTCACTGACCAGTCACCTCCCACGTTATTTCTGGATGTAGATACAAAAAGGCCCGGGGGGTCTTGCACCCCCTGGGCCATGCATCCGTTCTCTCCGTCAAACGGTCTCTAGCAACATCCACAGATGTTGCGGGCAATGGCCATTCTTTCTATCGAAAGATTCGCCTTAGTGATCGTTGCTTTAGCAACTATCGGCTTGTTCCGATCGCTCTTACTGCTCGGCTGTTTCGTAATTATCGGGGATACTTACCCCGAGGCTGATAGCTGGTGTGCAATAGATGATGTGCCTTCTCGCCACCAATCTCGCCGAGGAAAGTATCGTACAGTTCCTTCACCGCCGGGTTCTCATGACTCTTGCGAACCGTCATCGCTTCGTCAGCCTGATAGATACCGGCGATGCGCTGCTGCCGCAGCTCAGTGAATTTGTTAACATCAGCCGGGCGAGGCTGGCCTCCTCCACTGATGCAGCCACCGGGACAGGCCATCACCTCCACAAAGTGGTAATCTGCCGTCCTATCGTTAATAGCTTCCAACAGCGCTCTCGCATTGCTGAGACTGTGCACCACAGCTACCTTCAGCTCGATGCCAGCTTCCGGCAACTCCACCTTCGCCTCTTTTACTCCTTGCAGACCCCTCACTTCCGACAGCTCCAGATCGGTCAGGGTCTTGTTGGTCAGCCACTCGTAAGCGGTACGCACGGCTGCTTCCATCACGCCACCACTGGCACCGAAGATCACGCCGGCACCGGTGGAGATTCCCAAGGGATGGTCAAACTCCTCTTCCGGCAGGTAGTTGAGATTGATGCCAGCCTGCTTAAACATCTGTGCTAATTCCCGGGTAGTCAAGACAGCGTCAACATCCATTACGCCACTATCCACCATCTCCGGGCGCTGGCTTTCAAACTTCTTGGCGGTGCAAGGCATCACCGACACCACCACCATGTCCTCGGGAGATACCCCGATCTTCTCCGCATAATAGGTCTTGGCCACCGCACCGAACATCTGCTGCGGCGACTTACATGTGGAAAGATGAGGCAGCAACTCTGGATAAAAATGCTCGATGAACTTGATCCACCCTGGACTACAGGAAGTGATCATCGGCAGGGTGCCGCCACTCTGTATACGCTGCACCAGTTCGGTCGCTTCCTCCCAAATGGTCAAGTCGGCCGCGAAATCGGTATCAAACACTCTGTCAAATCCCAACCTCCGCAGCCCCGCCACCATCCGCCCGGTGCTGACCGTCCCGGGGGCTTGACCGAACTCCTCGCCGATGGCGACGCGCACGGCTGGTGCCGTCTGCACCACTACATGCTTGCTCGGATCAGCCAAAGCCTCGAAGACTCGCTCCGTATGATCCGCTTCAGATAGAGCACCGGTAGGGCAAACTACCACGCACTGCCCACAAAGCACACAGGCGACATCGTTCAGCTCCTTTGCCGCTTCCGGAGCAACTATGGTCTCGAAACCCCGCCCGGTGGCACCGAGGACGCCTACGCCCTGTACCTGATGGCAGACGGCCACACAGCGCCGGCAGAGGATGCACTTATTGGGATCGCGAATGATCGACGGGGTGCTGTAGTCCAACGGGTACTGGTTACGCTCGCCGGGGAACCGGACGCTGCGGATGCCCAGTTCTTCAGACAAGGATTGCAGCTCGCAGCCGCCGCTACGAGAGCAGGTTAAGCAATCCTGCGGGTGGGTGGAGAGCATTAGCTCCAGATTCATGCGTCTAGCCTTAACGGCTGCAGCGGAGTTGGTTCTTACAACCATCCCCTCAGTGGCTTTCAAGGTACAAGACGGCTGCACGCCGCGCATACCTTCCACTTCTACCACGCATACTCGGCAAGCCCCGACCTCATTTAAGTCTTTCATATAGCACAGGGTAGGAATATGAAAGCCAGCCTCTCTAGCGGCATCCAGTACAGTGCAGCCCTGATGCACTGTGACGCTCTGTCCATTGATAGTCAACGTAATTTGATCCATAGAAAAGACCTCCTTCGCCTACCTAGTGCCTGACAATGGCATCAAAGGGACACTTGCTGATACAAGCGCCGCACTTAATGCACAGCTCTTGATCGATCACGTGGGCATTTCTCAGTTTCCCACTGATTGCCCCCACCGGACAGACCCGCGTACAGACGCCACATCCGCGACAACGCTCGGACACAATCAGATAAGCGATTAGATCACGACAGACACCGGCTGGACACCGTTTGTCCTTGATGTGCGCTTCGTACTCATCCCGGAACCAGCGCACAGTGCTCAGCACCGGATTAGGTGCCGATTGCCCTAGACCGCAGAGCGAGGAACCCTTGATGTGTTCTGCTAGCTCCTGCAATGCTTCGATGTCCCCCTCCACCCCTTCGCCGACTGTCAGGCGCTCCAGGATTTCCAACATTCGTTTGGTGCCGATGCGGCAGGGGGTGCACTTACCACAGGATTCATCCTTGGTAAAATCGAGGAAATAACGGGCGATATCCACCGCGCAGGTATCTTCATCCATCACGATCAACCCACCGGAGCCCATCATGCAGCCGAGTTTAACCAAACCATCATACTCCAATGGCACGTCAAGATGCTCCAACGTCAAACAGCCGCCGGAGGGGCCGCCGATCTGCGCCGCCTTGAACTTCTTGCCATTAGGAATACCGCCGCAAATATCAAAGATCACCTGGCGTAGAGTGGTGCCCATCGGTACCTCGACCAAGCCGGTGTTGTTGATCTTGCCGGCCACGGCAAATACCTTCGTGCCTTTGCTCTTGCCAACACCGATGCTGTTAAACCAGTCGGCACCATTTAGAATGATCGGGCAGATGTTGGCCAGGGTCTCCACGTTGTTGATCAGGGTGGGCTTGCCCCACAACCCCGCATCGCTAGGATACGGTGGCTTAGGTCTCGGCTCGCCCCGCTCGCCCTCAATGGAGGCTATCAAAGCGGTCTCTTCACCGCAGACGAAGGCACCTGCCCCCACTCGCACGTCTACGTCGAACCTAAACCCGGTACCAAAGATGTTATCTCCTAGCAGACCGTGCTGTCTGGCCTGATTGATGGCCAGTCTAAGATGGGTTACCGCCAGGGGATATTCTGCTCGGACATAGACGTATCCCTGGGTAGCGCCGACGGCATATCCAGCGATAGTCATCGCCTCCAAGATGGAATGGGGATCTCCCTCCAAGACGCTGCGATCCATGAATGCGCCGGGGTCACCTTCATCAGCATTGCAGACTACATACTTGATATCGCCAGCCGCTTTTCTCACGAACCGCCATTTTAGCCCGGTCGGGAAACCGGCACCGCCTCTGCCACGCAACCCCGATGCTTCAAGCACTTCAATCACCTGTTCAGGGGTCATCTCGATCAGGGCCTTGCCTAGGGCGGCATAGCCGTCGCGTGCTATATATTCCTCAATTATCTGAGGGTTAATTACGCCGGTATTGCGCAATGCTATCCTAGTTTGACCAGCAAAGAAATCGATCTGATCTTGCTCTTGTATCTGCTTTCTGGTCTCCGGGTCCTGATAAAGCAGGCTTTCCACAACACGTCCCTTCAGTAGATGCTCTCGTACGATACGCCGCGCATCCTCTGGACTAACCTCGCGGTAGAAGGTGCCCTCTGGGTAGACAACCATCACTGGTCCCAAGTCGCAGGTGCCAATGCAGCCGGTTTCGACCACCCTGACCTCTTCGACTAAGCCCAAGCTGGACAGTTCGTCAGATAAAGCCTCCTGCACGCTCTTGCACCCAGATGAGATGCAACCGGCTCCGCCGCAGACGAGGACGTGAGCTCGGTAAAAAGCCATAATATCCTACCTCCTTGTTCTAGCAACACTAGCTGTCGTCTATCAGCCGCAGCCTTTTCTTATCCTAGCGGCTATTCATCCCTTTACCTTCTGACTACCCATTCCCCCACGATTTGACCGTTGACCACATGGCTAGCGATGATCTGGCGAGCCCTTTCCCCATCCACATAACCATAGGTCACTTTCGGCTGACCTTGGCGAATGACATCGACCAGCGGTTCCTTCTCGCACAGGCCGACACAGCCGGTCTGTGTGACCACAACGTCATGCAAGTTTCGCTTCTCCAGCTCATCCATAATTGCAGCCAAGGTGGTGCGCGCACCGGCGGCAATTCCGCAGGTACCCATGCCGACTACAATCCGAACCGTGTCATCTCCCTGCCGCACATGCATCATCTGTTGTGCAGCATCACGGATCCGCCTCAGTTCCTCCAACGATTTCACCCTTCTACACCTCCAATGATTCTTGGTTTTCCCGTATATACTGTCCCAGCCAAGCCACAACCTGGGGATGGCCAAAGGGTACTGGACTGAGCACAGCCCCGAGCTGCTCACTATCGAAGGTAAACAGGCGGTCTCCCCTCTGGTGCCAATAACGTAGCCGACAATGCTCATTCAGAGTGAGAATGCTGACCAGCGTACCGGACATATCCCCCAGCGGAGCTCGGTCTAGATGATCGTACTGGAATTCTGCCTGCACGCTAGTACCTTCCCCCAGGCGTGATTCTATCCACAGACCCCCGCCTGCTTGTTCTGCTGCCAATTTCAGCAACGGCAACCCAAATCCCACCTTGCGGGTGGTTCGAGAGGTAACAAAGGCGTCCAACACAGCCTGACTCCGTTCTGCGGACATGCCACGGCCGTTATCTACCACTTGAATGGTCAGTCGATTGCCAGCTAAATCCTCGGTCACACGGATATCCAACTGGGTGGCTCCGGCTGCCAAGGAGTTCTGCGCCAAATCCAGGATGTGCAGGGACAGTTCTCGCATATTCGCTTAATAACGAGAGAGAATCTCGCCAATTTTCGATGCGGTCAGGCGGCCGTAGACATCGTCATCTATGGTCATCACCGGTGCCAAACCACAGGCGCCGATGCAACGGGTGATTTCCAGCGTAAATTTGCCGTCTTCAGTGGTATCGTTTACCTTGATGCCCAGTTCCCGCTGCAACTCATCCACAATCTCCGCTGCTCCTCGTACATAACAGGCTGTGCCCAGGCATACGCCAATCTTGTGCACGCCTCGCGGTTTGAGGGTAAACAGAGAATAGAACGTAGCCACTCCATAGACATCGCTCAGCGGCACATCTAGCCCATCAGCGACCTGGCGCTGGGCCCGTTCGGGCAGGTAGCCAAACAACTCTTGGGCCTGATGTAGAACGGGGATCAAAGCTCCCTCCTGACCCCGATGACGCTCGATGAGCTCTGCCAGCTCTTCGTAGCGGGGATCCTGTACCTCCTGGCAGCAGCTGCAGGTTTTTTCCTTGCTGTTAGCGTCCACAGTCTTCGCCTCCGTTTAGTCTAAATTGTTTGTGAATGATACATCTTTCACTTGCAATATTAAAATAAAAAGCTTCACCCTCTCCTATCTAGTTCCTGGACCTCCGCCCACCTCCCTTCCCTCGCCTAGAGATTCGAAATATAGGTACGTACCAGCCGCTGATCACCCTCCCGCAAGGCTTGACAGATGGTGTGGGGATCTCTCAGGGTGTGGTGCAGCCAGGTGTTTCCCTTGGTAACCATCTCCCCCAACGAGTGAGCATCCGAGCTAGTAATTGCGAGCAGTTCCCCAGAAGCCATTATCTTCGGTTTAGCGAAATGCCTCTGCGAATACTCCACAGTAGCGATTGGCAAACCCTCCGGCATAAAGCCTAATTGGCTATAGAGGCTGAATGCCGGTCGATCCAGATGAGCTGGAACACAGCACCCCCCTAATTGAGTCACTTGTAGACATAACTGTTCCAGTGTAAACGCTACCGACTGACATAGCAACACTGGGGACTCCCCAGCCACCTGA
>CAYVCY010000058.1:0-11983 GCA_964450265.1 uncultured Clostridia bacterium | reverse complement strand
TGCCCCGCGTGCGCGATTTTCGCGGTGTCTCCCCTAAATCCTTCGATGGCAGAGGCAACTACACCCTCGGAGTGAAGGAGCAGCTGATCTTTCCGGAGATTGAGTATGATAAGGTGGAGAATATCCAGGGCATGGATATAACAGTTGTTACCTCCGCCCGTACCGACGAAGAAGCTAAGGCGTTGCTGCAGTTCCTCGGTATGCCTTTCCGCCAGTAAAGCAAGTCCCAGGACTTGCCTCAGTACCGACTGATCGTTGCTATTAGGATCGCAAGTACAAAGACTTGCTGAGGAGGGACAAGAGTGGCCAAGAAGTCGATGATCGTCAAGCAACAACGCGATCCCAAGTTTTCTACCCGGGGCTATAATCGGTGCAGGATTTGTGGTCGCCCTCACGCATATATGCGTAAGTTTGGCATCTGCCGTATTTGCTTCCGCGAACTCGCTCATGAAGGGCAGATTCCGGGAGTAAAGAAGGCCAGCTGGTAAGAGCCAGCACATGGGAAGGAGGTTGTTCTGGTAAATGGTAATGACGGATCCTATTGCCGATCTGCTGACGCGGATTCGGAACGCCAACATCGCTTACCATGAAACACTGGAAATCCCTGCGTCCAAGATGAAGCAAAGCATGTTGCAGGTGCTGAAGGACGAGGGCTTTATCCGTGGTTTTGAATACATTGAAGACGGCAAACAAGGCGTTTTGCGCCTACAGATGAAATATGGTGTGAACAAGGAGCGCGTCATCTCTGGCCTGAAAAGGATTAGCCGTCCGGGGCTGAGAGTATATGCACGCCGGGACGAAATTCCGCGGGTTTTGGGTGGGCTAGGTATCGCTATTCTGTCCACATCCCACGGTCTGATGACAGACAAGCAGGCTCGCCAATCCGGCATCGGCGGGGAAGTCGTCTGCTACGTCTGGTAACTAACAGACTAGCAGACTATCGCCTGCTATGTCTTGGTAATCAGTAAGCTAGTTGCTGACGCAACGACTATTTATTCAGTTCGCAATGTCTCTGGACATTGCTGAGGAGGTGCAAGGATGTCACGCATTGGCAGAAGACCTATTACCATCCCGGCCGGTGTTGAGGTGAAGCTTGACGGCTCTAACGTCACAGTCAAAGGGCCGAAGGGCACGCTCGCCCGTGAGCTGCACCCTGAAATGCAGCTCAACCTGGACGGTTCGGTGTTGACGGTTAATCGCCCTTCAGATCAACCCCAGCATAGAGCTTTGCACGGTCTCACCCGTACCCTGGTGGCTAACATGGTAGAAGGTGTGAGCAACGGTTACGAGAAGCGGCTGAAGGCAGTATCCGTGGGCTGGAGGGCTAGCGTTCAGGGGAAGAAGCTGGTACTGAACGTCGGTTACTCCCATCCGGTTGAAGTAGAGGCCCCTGAGGGGATAGAGTTCAAGACAGAGATGTCCGTTCATCCGCCTTACGGCAACGTGCCACTGATCATCGTCAGTGGTATCGACAAAGAGGCCGTAGGTCAGGTGGCCGCATCTATTCGGGAAATTCGTAAGCCTGAGCCCTATCTTGGCAAGGGTATTCAGTATGTCGGCGAGAAGATTCGCCGCAAGGCCGGCAAGACAGCTAAGTAGGTCGCAAGTTGCTAAAGCAACCTGCTTTAGAAAAGGAGTGAACGAGCGGTGATCACTAAGCAAGACAAGAACGCGGTGCGTCAAGTCCGTCACGCCCGGGTGCGCAGAAAACTGCACGGTACGCCAGAGCGCCCTCGGCTCAACGTTTACCGCAGTTCGAATCATATTTATACTCAGATCATCGATGATCTGACGGGCACGACGTTAGTCAGTGCTTCCACTCTCAGTCCGGAGTTGGCAGAGGTGCGTCAGAGCGGCGGCAACGTTGAGGCCGCCAAGCGCGTAGGCGAGCTAATCGCACAAAAGGCTCAGGCCCAAGGGATCACCAAAGTGGTTTTTGATCGCGGAGGATATCTCTACCATGGGCGGATTGCGGTTCTGGCCGAAGCTGCTCGCGAGGCGGGCCTGGAATTCTAGACAGGCAAGAAGGAGGGAAACACCATGGAGCGCATTGATCCGAACACCTTGGAGCTCAACGAGCAGGTGATCAAGATTAATCGGGTCGCCAAGACCCGCAAAGGCGGCCGGGATATCAGTTTTAGTGCCGTCGTTGCTGTTGGCGATCATAATGGACATGTGGGAGTCGGCTTGGGCAAGGCTAAAGAAGTAGTGAATGCCATTCGCAAGGGAACTGAAGCTGCCAAGAAGCAATTGGTGAGCGTGCCCATTGTGGGCACATCCGTTCCACACGAAGCGATCGGCAACTTTGGGGCGGCCAAGGTTCTGATTAAGCCGGCTTCCGAAGGTACCGGCGTAATTGCCGGTGGTGCGGTGCGAGTGATCATGGAGTTAGCTGGCGTGAGGGATGTTCTCACCAAGTCATTGGGTTCAGCTAATGCCATTAACTCGGCCTATGCAACCATAGAAGGGCTGAAACTCTTGAAGCGGGCGGAGGACGTCGCTAGGCTCAGGGGCAAGTCCGTCGAAGAACTGCTGGGGTAGGAGGGACGAACGTGGCTAAGTTGCAGATTACCTTGATCAAGAGCCCGATCGGCTATCCGAATCGGCAACGGTTGACTGCCGAAGCCCTCGGGCTCCATCGGCTGCATCAGACCGTAGAGCATGATGATAGCCCAGCCATTCGTGGCATGGTCAACAAGATTGCTCATCTGCTGAAAGTCTGCCCAGCGTAAGCTAGGCGGATTCGTAAGGCGGCAAGTCTTGAGCTATGTAGCGCTGACCGATTGACATTCGAGACTAGTTGGACTGAGACTTGACGCCGCAAGAGTAGATTCGCGGTTGACTGAGTACTAGGAGGTGCGATATGAATCTGAATGAACTAAGGCCGGCACCGGGCTCTACCAAGAAGCGCAAACGGGTAGGCCGCGGTACCGGGTCTAGACATGGCAAGACCTCAACCAGAGGTTCTAAGGGTCAGAATTCCCGTTCCGGCGGAGGCGTCCGCCCTGGATTTGAGGGTGGTCAGCTGCCTATTCAGCGTCGCCTGCCGAAACGCGGATTCTCCAATGCTCGCTTCAAGACCGAATATGCGGTCGTGAATGTGGGTGACCTGGAATTGTTTGAAACCGGCACTTTAGTTGACTTACCGGCGCTGCGCTCTGCCGGGCTGGTCAAAGCAGTGCATGATGGGGTGAAAATTCTGGGCAACGGCAAGCTGAGCAAGAGCCTGACGGTCCAGGCGGCAGCCTTCAGCCGTAGCGCTGAAGAGAAGATCGCCGCCGCCGGTGGCAAAGCCGAGGTGAGCTGAGGTGTTGGAAGCGGTCCGCAATGTATGGAAGATCGCTGACCTGCGCAGGAAAATCCTTTTCACTTTAGCTATGTTTCTGGTCTTTCGGGTGGGCGCGCAGATCACTGTTCCTGGCCTGAATCCAGATGCGGTCTCGCAGTTGCTGTCCCAGGGGTTGTTCGGTTTTGTCAACCTGATCTCTGGTGGCGCATTGGAGCAACTTTCGATCTTCGCGTTGAACATCGGCCCGTACATTACCGCCTCCATCGTGATCAACCTGCTGACTGTGGTCATTCCCAGTTGGGAGAAGATGATGAAGGAAGGCGAAGAAGGCCGCAAGAAGATCAACCAGTATACTCGGTATGCGACCGTGATTTTGGCTTTCATCCAAGGCTATGCTACAGCCTGGGGTTTGCGCAATTCAGGAGCGGTGCTCAACCCATCGGTCGGCAACCTGCTGATGATTGCTACCGCCTTCACCGCTGGCACGACCGTAGTGATGTGGATTGGCGAGTTGATCACCGAAAAAGGCGTGGGGAACGGAATTTCTCTGATCATCTTTGCCAACATCATTTCCCGCTTGCCCCGAGGCCTAGTTTCCATTATTGACGCAGTCCGAGTGGGCACGCTAAATATTTTTGTGGTTATCCTGTTGGCAGTATTGGGCTTGGTCGTGATTGCAGGCGTGGTCTTGGTGCAAGAGGGGCAGCGCCGCATTCCAGTTCAGTATGCCAAACGGGTAGTTGGCCGGAAGATGTATGGTGGGCAATCGACCCATATCCCACTGCGCATCAACCAGGCAGGTGTGATCCCTGTGATCTTTGCTTCCTCCCTGTTGATGTTTCCGCAGATGGTGACCCAGTTCATCAACCATCCGGTCGCCGAGAAAATCGCGGGCTGGTTTGCGTTTGGCTCGCCCCTGCACATCGTGCTGTATATCACGCTGATCATCGCTTTCGCCTACTTCTATACGTTCATGCAGTTCAATCCGCGCGACGTATCGGACAACCTGAAAAAGCACGGCGGCTTCATACCAGGCTTGCGGCCCGGCAAGCCGACTACCGATTATCTCTATCGCGTAGTCAATCGCTTGATCCTGGTTGGAGCAGTATTCCTGACCGCTATAGTGCTGCTGCCGCTGTTGCTCAGCGCCGCATTCAAGTACAATATTGGCTTGGGTGGTAACGCGCTGTTGATCGTGGTTGGCGTGGCGCTGGAGACCATGAAGCAGATTGAAGCGCAGATGGCCATCCGGCACTATGGCGGGTTCATGCGGTAAACTTGCCAACCTACTTCGGAGGTGTAATCCTTGAGGATGATTTTGATGGGACCGCCTGGTGCCGGAAAAGGAACACAGGCTGTTCGTATAGCCGAACACTTTTGTATTCCGCATATCTCTACCGGCGATATGTTTCGGTCAGCCGTGAAGTCGGGCACTGAGATGGGTCAGAAGGCTAAGTTCTTCATGGATCAGGGACTGCTGGTGCCTGACGATGTGACCATCGGTGTAGTCAAAGAGCGCCTTGCCCAGCCAGATTGCGCCAAAGGATTCCTACTGGATGGGTTTCCGCGCACATTGGCCCAGGCTGAGGCCCTTGACCGTAACCTGCAGGAGAGCCCCATAGATGTAGTGTTGAATATTGAGGTTCCTGGCGAGGAACTGATCAGGCGTCTTACCGGACGCAGAGTATGTCGTTCTTGTGGAGCTACTTACCACTTGCAGTCTCAGCCGAGCTCGGTTGAGGGGGTCTGCGACACTTGTGGCGGCGAGCTTTATCAGCGAGACGACGATGGAATTGACACGGTGACCAATCGGCTGGATGTATATAGCAGACAGACTGAGCCACTTGTTGCCTACTATCGGGTTCAGGATAAGTTGATCACCGTAGTTGGGACAAAGCCGGTTGCCGAGGTCTTTTTGGAGATAATCGAGCGATTGCAGCGACGGCAGCAGTCCTAGTGATCGATGGGGGCAGAAGCTCGGACTGGCCTGCACACCGGGCAAGCCTGGTTTGAAACTACGAACAGTTGGCGATATTATTAGTATTGTCGTTTTTCGGCAGAAATTTATGGAACGCTACGGAGCTTTCAAGAGCACGGTCGAAAAGCGAATTGTCTTTGGTCTTGAATAGAATTTCGTCGTCCAATGTGTTTGCAGATGATCAGTCAGTCCAGAGAAGTGTTTTCCCGTGGGTCGTCCCTTGGGAAAGCGTGGTAAGGGAGGTTCTAGTCTATTGCCAAGAGGTGACGCCATTACTGTTAAGGGCAAAGTTGTGGAGGCTCTTCCGAACGCGATGTTTCGGGTGGAATTAGAGAACGGGCACAAGATATTGGCCCATATTTCCGGTAAGATTCGGATTAACTTCATTCGTATTCTTCCGGGAGACACCGTTACCGTTGAATTATCCCCGTACGACCTCACCCGGGGCCGCATTCGCTACCGGGATAAATAGTCGTGAAGGAGGTTCTAAACGATGAAGGTTAGGCCTTCGGTCAAACCGATGTGTGAAAAATGCAAGCTGATTCGTCGCAAAGGACGAGTGATGGTTATTTGTGAGAACCCGAAGCACAAACAAAGGCAGGGCTAATAACGGTCTGTCGGCGGCTGCACAGGCCATAGGCATCCCAGAGATGGTGCAATTGAGTTGATCTCGTTTTGTAACAGATCGCCTTGTTCAGATGCTTCAACAACAATTCAGGAGGTGTAGAGCAGAGCATGGCTCGTATATCTGGCGTTGACTTACCACGCGAGAAACGGGTGGAGATCGCCCTTACCTACATTTTTGGTATCGGTCTCAGCCGTTCCCGCGATATTCTGCAGCAGGCCGGTGTCAATCCTGACACACGGGTGCGCGACTTGACAGAGGACGAGGTAGCCCGCTTGCGCGAGGTTATCGACAAGAATTATCAGGTGGAGGGCGATCTTCGTCGTGAGGTCAGCTCTAACATCAAGCGATTGATTGAGATTGGCTGCTATCGCGGCCTCCGCCATCGCCGAGGCATGCCAACACGGGGACAGCGCACGAAGACCAATGCACGTACCCGTAAGGGACGCGCCAAGACTGTTGGCATTCGCCGCAAGTAGCAAAGGGGGAAGCTGAATTTAATGGCCAAGAGGAGAGTCGCCACCAAGACGAGACGTCGCGAGCGAAAGAACGTAGAGTTTGGAATCGCTCATATTCGTTCGACTTTCAATAACACCATCGTGACCATCACTGATAAAGCTGGCAATGCACTTTCCTGGTCTAGCGCAGGTAATGTCGGATACAAAGGTTCTCGCAAGAGCACACCCTTTGCCGCCGGTATCGCTGCGGAGACAGCAGCCCGAGTGGCCATGGATCATGGCATGAGGGAAGTAGAAGTGCATGTCAAGGGCCCCGGTTCTGGTCGCGAAGCTGCAATTCGGTCATTGCAGGCAACCGGTCTGGAAGTGAGTATGATTAAGGACGTTACTCCAGTCCCGCATAACGGTTGTCGTCCGCCGAAGCGGCGCAGAGTTTGATCTTCTTGAGAACGGAGGTGCACAAGTAAGTGGCAAATTATAACGGACCAGTCTGCCGTCTCTGCCGACGGGAAGGCATCAAGTTGTTTCTGAAAGGTTCCCGCTGTTATTCCGGGAAGTGCGCTGTCGATAAGCGCACCTACGCCCCTGGACAGCACGGACAGGGTCGTCGGCGGGGCAAGGTCTCTGACTACGGTCAACAGCTAAGAGAAAAGCAAAAGGCTCGACGCATCTATGGCGTTTTGGAGCGCCAGTTCCGCGGGTACTTCCGGCGCGCTGCTCGCTCTAAGGGCGTTACCGGTGAGCGGTTGCTGCAGATTTTAGAATCCCGCTTGGACAACATTGTCTATCGCCTGGGATTTGCTGACTCGCGCAGCCAAGCCCGCCAATTGGTCAACCATGGCCATTTCGCAGTCAACGGTCGGCGTGTCGATATTCCCTCCTACCTGGTCAAGGAAGGCGACGAGATTGCGGTACGGGAGAGCAGCCGCAACACAGCCTACTTCAAGGACTTGGATTTGGGGGATCGGACAGTACCTGAATGGCTACGCTTGGATGCCACCAACTTCGCCGGTCATGTGGTCAGACTGGCGGAACGCGCGGACATCGATATCCCGGTGGCCGAGCATCAAATCGTGGAGAAATACTCCAGATAGCAGGCACCCTCGCAAAATCCTACCGGAGCAAGATGGGGAAACAAGGAGGGTTAACGCCACCAATGATAGAGATTGAAAAGCCGAAGATCGAGTGCGAATCAATCAGTGAGGATAAGTCTTATGGCAAATTCGTCGTTGAACCGTTAGAACGGGGATATGGTACCACCTTGGGCAATGCCCTGCGACGTATCCTGCTATCCTCTTTGCCAGGCTATGCAATCACTACTGTCAGGATGGAGGGTGTGTTACACGAGTTCTCTTCCATCCCCGGAGTGAAGGAGGATACGACAGAAATAATCCTCAACCTGAAGGACCTCCGGCTGCATATCGATAGCGTAGAGCCGAAGACATTGCGCATCGAGAAGCAGGGGGAAGGTGTGGTCACCGGCGCTGATGTGATAGCTGATGGCGACGTTACTATCCTGAACCCGGAGATCATCATTGCTACGATGAGCCAGGACGCGCGGCTGTTTATGGAATTGACGGCGGAGCAAGGTCGTGGATATTCACCAGCCGAGCGCAACAAGCGCCCGAATCAGCCGATCGGGATCATACCTATTGATTCCATCTTTACACCGATCAAGAAGGTCAACTATCAGGTAGAAAACACCCGCCGCGGTGATGTGACCGATCTGGATAAGTTGACTTTGGAAGTTTGGACAGATCGCAGTATCGGCCCAGAGGAAGCGGTTGGCCTTGGTGCCAAGATCTTGTCCGAGCACTTGAGCATGTTTATCGGATTGACTGAACGGGCTAAGAATGAGCAGATCATGATCCAGAAGGACGAGGACGAAAACGATCGCGCCTTGGATCTGACTATTGAGGAGCTGGATCTCTCCGTTCGTTCGTATAATTGCCTCAAGCGGGCCGGCATCAATATGGTCTCCGAGTTGATCGAGAAGACCGAGGAAGACATGATGAAAGTCCGCAATTTAGGCAAGAAGTCTCTGGAAGAAGTTACAGGGAAGCTGGCTGAGTTAGGCCTAGCTTTGCGCAAAATAGAAGACTAACAGACTTAGGGGAGGTGTTCTCCGTGCCATACCGCAAACTTGGCCGCCCGACTAATCATCGGCGCTCGATGCTGCGCAACCTGGTGACCAGCTTTCTGGAACATGGGCGCATCGAAACCACTGAGACGAGGGCCAAGACCATTCGCAGCATTGCTGAAAAGATGATCACTCTCGGCAAGAGAGGAGATCTGCATGCTCGCCGGCAGGCGATGTCCTTTATCTTTGACGAGTCGGTCGTGAACAAATTGTTTACTGAAATAGCACCACGCTTTGCCAATCGTTCAGGTGGATACACCCGTCTGATCAAGACTGACGTACGTCGGGGAGATGCGGCGCCTCTGGCTATTCTAGAATTGGTAGAGTAGTATTCATCGAGGGGGGATCGCCGTGTCGGCTATCATCAGGCTGAAGGACGTAAATTTCACCTATGCCGGTGAAGGGGCCAAACAGACGCAGGCGTTACAGAATATCTCCCTTTCCATCGAGCAGGGAGAGTTTGTGGCCATTATCGGGCGCAACGGTTCTGGCAAGTCTACCCTAGCTAAACATCTTAATGCCATCCTTACCCCTACCTCTGGCGAGGTATGGGTGGATGGCATTAGCACTGATGACCAGTCCCGCTTGTTTGACATTCGGCAAGTAGCGGGGATGGTCTTTCAGAATCCGGATAATCAATTGGTAGCGACCATAGTGGAAGAGGACGTTGCCTTTGGCCCGGAAAACTTAGGGGTGCCACCAGCGGAGATCAGGCAGCGGGTGGATGCGGCTTTGCGTCTGGTGGGTATGCAGCAATATGCTGCCCATGCACCGCACCTGCTGTCTGGCGGTCAAAAGCAGCGGGTAGCTATTGCCGGCGTGCTGAGTATGCATCCCAAAGTTCTGATTCTGGATGAATCAACAGCCATGTTAGATCCGGTGGGCAGGCGCGAGGTCCTGCAGACCGCGATCCGCCTCAACCGCGAACAGAAAATGACGGTAGTGTTGATTACACATCATATGGATGAAGCTGTGCAGGCGGATCGGGTGGTAGTGATGAGCGCTGGCCAGATCGTGATGCAAGGTGACCGCAGGGAAGTATTTCAACAGGTCGATCGCCTGCGCTCACTAGGTTTGGATGTTCCCCAAGTGACCGGTTTGGCGCGGGAATTGGCCCAAGCGGGAATGCCGCTGCCCACAAATCTGCTGACAGTGGAAGAGTTGGTGAACCATTTATGCCCATTATTATTGAGAAACTAAGTTACACCTACGGGGCGGGCACTCCATTCGAAATCAAAGCGCTGGATGAGATCAGCCTGTCCATTTCCGAAGGCGAGTTCATCGGTATTATCGGGCAGACCGGCAGCGGCAAGTCCACGCTGATTCAGCATTTAAACGGACTCATCCTGCCGCAAAACGGCAAGGTGATCGTCGATCAGATAGACCTGGGCGCAAAGGGTGCTGACTTGCGGCGGGTTCGCCAGCGGGTCGGTTTGGTCTTCCAGTATCCAGAGCATCAGCTTTTTGAAGAAACTGTAGCGAAAGACATCGCTTTTGGACCCAGAAATTTAGGATTACCTAGCAAAGAGATAGAGTTGCGTGTCGAGCAGGCGCTCCGGCAAGTAGGACTATCGATCGGTGAACTGGGGCAGCGTTCTCCCTTTGAGCTCTCCGGCGGACAGATGAGGCGGGTGGCCATTGCGGGGGTATTGGCTATGCGCCCGAATGTGCTTATTCTGGATGAGCCGACTGCCGGACTCGATCCTAAGGGGCGGGAAGAGCTGCTGGGCGAATTGGCTGCGCTCCACCGGCGGGATAAAATGACGGTGGTCTTGGTCTCCCACAGCATGAATGAGATTGCGCAGGTCGCCTCGCGCCTGATCGTGTTGCATCAAGGGCGTGTCTTCGCTGATGGGCCACCCCGGGTTGTGTTCGCAGAGGCTAAGCAGCTCAGGAATATTGGGCTAGGAGCTCCTCAGGTGACAGAGCTGTTGCAGGCTCTCGGCGAGCGGGGTCTTAGTCTGCCACCGGTAGCCCTCTCGGTGCACGAAGCAAAGGACTATATTCTAGACCTTTGGCGGAGGGGGGCAGAAGCGTGAGTATCTTGAAGAATGTCACCATCGGCCAGTATTATCCGGGTGATTCATCGGTACACCGCCTTGACCCCAGAACCAAGCTGCTGATCAGCCTGGCTTTCATCATCGTGTTATTCTTGGTCAGGGGTTTCCTGGCCTATCTCGTCTTTGCACTGTTAGTCTTAGCGGTGACCAGGATGGCCGGTCTGCCGGTGCGTCTGATTCTGCGGGGGCTGCGACCGTTGACCTTCATCATCGCCCTGACGGTGGTCTTACACCTGTTTACCACCCGGGGGGGCGTGACGCTGCTTACGCTCGGTTTCCTGCGCATAGACAGCCAAGGCGTGGTGCAGGCCGTTTTCTTGGCCTCGCGCCTGATCCTGCTGGTTACAGCCACCTCGCTGCTGACATTGACCACCTCTCCGATCGCCCTCACCGATGGTCTGGAGCGATTGCTGAGGCCGGGCCAGCGCATCGGTATCCCTGCCCACGAACTGGCGATGATGATGACCATCGCTTTGCGCTTCATCCCCACGCTGATCGAAGAGACCGAGAAGATCATGCGCGCACAGATGGCCAGAGGGGCAAGCTTTGAGACGGGCGGGTTTGTTCAACGGGCTAGGAGCTTGTTGCCCTTGCTGGTGCCGCTATTTGTGAGCGCTTTTCGCAGAGCAGATGAGCTGGCCATGGCCATGGAAGCCCGAGCCTATCGGGGGGGAGAGAAGCGTACTCGCATGAAGGTGCTGCGGTTAACCAAGCTGGATGCCGCCGCCTGGGTGCTGTCTCTGATTGCCTTTGCTTTCGCTTGGCGCGTCGGTCTTTACGCATGAGTGGTATTCAGTCACGGAACATCAAATTGGTGTTAGAGTACGACGGCACCGGTTGGCACGGATGGCAGGTACAACAAAACGCCCATACAGTTCAAGGCGAGGTGGAGCGGGCGCTAGCGGTGATCACCAAAGGCCCCGTACGCATTACCGGGGCATCACGTACCGACGCGGGGGTGCACGCTCGCGGCCAAGTCTGCAATTTTCGCACCACCAGCAGCGTACCTACCGAACGTTGGCCTGCGGCACTAAACTCGGGTTTAGCTCCCGGTGTAGTTGTTCTTTCCGCCGCTGAGGTGCCCGAGGATTGGCATGCACGTCTTTACGCCCGTGGAAAGAGGTACAGCTACACCATCAACACCCGGACTGCTCCCTTGGCTATAAAGCGTCATTTTGCGCTGCATTATCCGTATTTTCTGCATGTCTCAGCCATGCAAGCAGCGGCAACTCATCTCGTCGGCGAGCATGACTTTGCATCCTTTCAGGCCACTGGTAGCTCCGTCAAGGATACAGTGCGCAGGCTGAGCAATCTAGAGATCAGGCAGTGTGGTGAGCACCAACTGCAGATTGTTGCCTGGGGTAATGGCTTCTTATATCACATGGTGCGCATCATTGTGGGGACACTGCTCTTGGTGGGCAGTGGCAAGCTGT
>CAYVCY010000057.1:0-11988 GCA_964450265.1 uncultured Clostridia bacterium | reverse complement strand
CACCGCTTCCACGATACCGTATCCGAATCCGCACGTCGCGCTCGCCTCCAGATAGCTGGTAGGATCGTCCAGCAGCGTATGCCACATGCCCGAGGAATCCTGCAACGGAGCTATTGCATCGATCTGCCGGACAAGCACGGTCTCAAAATACCGCGTCACGCTTCGAGGAAGTTCCACCATCTGGATAAAATTCGGAATGGCGATGGTGATCCAGCAGTTTCCCCTCCCCCAGAAAGCCCCGGTGAAATGATTCCTTCCTTCGAATGTCCAGCCGTGATACCATAACCCGCTTTTCACATCGCACAGATATTCGATATGGAGCAGGAACTGGTAGATCGCTTCATCCACATACTCTTGACGATGCAGAATTCTTCCGACGTTGGCCACGGCGAGGACGGTCATCATCAACGTATCGTCCCACAGTTCCCCATGGTTCTCATGATCGGTGGTCCGATGCTGGAACCCACCCTCCTCGGTACGGGGCAGTCCGCCGCTCATGACCCAGTCCGCCCATTCCTCACAGACCGCAAGGTAATCCTTCCGTCCGGTATATTCGGCAAGATACGACAAGGCCAGGATCGGAGCCATCGTATTGACGTTCTTCCCCGGGAGCCCTTGGGACAACCGTTCGTCGTAATACTGGGTCAACATCGAAAGATATCGTTTGTCTGCAGTCCGTTCATAGAGCTTCCACAATCCGAACAGCCCGACCCCATGGGGCCACTCCCAGAACTGATAGCGCCCCCGCAACGAAGCTTCTACACCCCCGGCAAGTTTGTTCGAAGTAAAATCGGGATCGTCGGGCGCATAGAGCACCGGAAGAAATCCTGAAACCAACGCATCAAGGGCTTCGTCACACGTATACATGGAATCTCCTCATCATCAAGTTCATACTAGACTCCCGACCGCTGCATCCCGCCGACGACGAGCTCCACCGTCCGGATCTCATGCGGCTTGAGCGAAATCGCCACACAGCCGTCACGGACATCCAGAACGTCGAGCCGTCGCTCGAGCAAGTCGCAATCGAATGCTCCTTCGATCGGAAGACAGGAGGAAAGGAGTGCGGAAGTACGTCTCCCGTTCAATTGCAGAATCCTGAGAATCAAGGAATCGCGATCCTCGCATTTCTTCACCGTCTCTATTACAAGGTCATCGCTATCGCACGAAACGAGACTTCCTTGACCGGAAAGCCGCATCAAAGCGCAATCGGGACGCACCGGAACCAACGCTTGGTGCAGTTCGTAGCCGTGTTCGATCACCTTGCCATCCAGATATCTGCCAGGATGAGGATAGAGGGCATAGACGAAACTATGGCTCCCTCGGTCGGCCTTCGGATTCGGATATGAAGGGCTTCTCAGCAGGGAAAGGGCAAGCCGGTTTCCCTTCGCCGAGTATCCGTAGCTTTGCCGACTCATCAAAGCGGCGCCATATGTCTCTTCGCTGAGATCCACCCATTTATGGGCGGGAACTTCGAACTGCGCCTCATCCCAGCTTGTATTGGAATGTGTGGAGCGTTCGCAAACGCCATAGGCGATGTCATAGCTCGCGCGAGGGGCTTCGACATCCACCTGGAACTCGGTCCGAAGCATCAGATGTTCCTCCTGATAGTCGCAATCAAGACGGAAGTCGATGCGTCTATCATGTGCATAGCAGGTCATCATCTGGGAGAAGCTCGATCTTCCCCATGTGCTCTTCCACCTCAGTGTAAAGCGCAGTGCGGAATCTTCCTCCACCTCGTAGGAAACCGTCCCGCCGAGCCGTTGAACCATGTCGCGCTGTTTGCCGATATTCCATGCATCATATTCCTTGGGATAGTCGACGGTCAGCGAGAGAATGTTCCCCCGTCCGCCTTCCGCAAGGACTTCCCTTTCCGCATCCTTGTCATATAGGCGACGGATCGTACCGTCGCTATCCAGCTCCACCGTATAGAACGGCGTATCCAGACAGGTGCCGTCCCATGAGAACGACGAACAGGATTCCTGGCTATCATGCCCCAGGACATACCGTCGCCATCCCTTCGCCGGGACATCATGACACAGGAACCAAAGATTCCTTCCGTTCCGTGCCGAGACTAGACGATGCCCTTCCATATCGTAGACGGCGTCGCAGTCGGTATCCTCGAGCAGACACAGTCCCGTCCGACAATGGCCGAGCGAATTGAACACGATCACATCGTCGTGAGAAACCGCGATCATATCTGAAAGCGCCTTCCGTGCGGAAGTCGCCTGAGTTTCGAATATCGCCAGAACTTCTTCCAGTTGTCTTTCCGCCAGTTCATACACTTCGGCTATCGCACTGCCGGGAAGGATGTCGTGGAACTGGTTGAGCAACAATTGCTTCCAGGCGCGTTCATATTCGGCATGAGGATACGGCACGTTCCGATCGCACGACCAGAGCAACGATGAAAAGAACTCGGCTTGTATCGCAGCCTGCTCGCACGCTCTGTTGAGTCGCTTGATATCCGCCATCGTGGTATAGGTTCCGCGATGATACTCCAGATAGAGCTCCCCATACCATTGGGAGAGGGAATCCAACGATGGCGCCGACCGCTCCAGAAACTCAAGCGCCGTGCTGGTATGGATATCAGGAAGACCGGGATATCCCCCGCTGAGCCGCTTTTCATACTCCAGCATCTCTTTTGTCGGGCCGCCTCCCCCGTCGCCGTACCCATAGAGATAAAGCAGGGTGTCCATCCGGTCGGCATCTGCGAACCGCTGCCAGGTTCCGAGCAACTGGCTCGGCGTCAGAATCCCATTATAGGTAGTCTCGTTGCCCGGCTTCTTCGGATATGCCGCAAGACTCTCATAGTCCTTGCCACTGACGAAATATGCGAGGACCTTGCTGCCATCGAGGCCTTTCCAGGCGAACATGTCGTGGGGCATCCGATTCGTCTCGTTCCACCCCAGCTTCGTAGTCACGAAATAGGAAAGCCCGGATGCAGCCATGATCTGCGGCAATGTGGCGGGAAAGCCGAAGCTGTCGGGAAGCCACAGGATCTTCTGATCCTTGCCGAACGTCTCCTTCACCCAACGCTTGCCCCAATAGATCTGCCGGGTCAACGATTCTCCGCTCGTGAGGATCGCATCGCTCTCGACCCACATGGCTCCTTCGACTTCCCACCGTCCCTCGAGCACCCGGGCTTTGATGCGGGCGAACAAAGAAGGTTCGTCACGCTTGAGGAAATCGAGCAACTGCATCTGGCTCGACGAGAACCGATATTCGGGATACCGATCCATCAGGTACAGAACCGTCGCATAGCTTCGTATGCTTTTCTCACGCGTCTGGGCAAGCGTCCAGAGCCAGGCCATGTCGATATGGCTATGACCGCAGGCAGCGACATGCATTCGTCCCGTAGCGGAAGGAACGGCCAGCGCCTCGGCGAGAACCGTCGCGGCACAAGCGATCTTCGTTTCGTCCCATATCGTTTCGACACTGGAAAAGTCAACCGCCCGCACAGTCCTCATGCACGCGTCGGAAAGAATCAAGAACGCCTCGCTGCCCTCTTCCACGGTCAACGCTGTCTCGTAGGCAAGGGACAGATCGTATACCAGCGCCTCCAACTGCGGACTGACACGGTATATATCCATATCAAGAAACACATCGGGCTTCCTAGCGTTCACATACGCATACAGAACCACCATCGTCTCGCGCTTGGCGGGAAGATCGACCTCGACATGCCTCACATCGAGACCGCAAACCAGATTTCCGTCCAGAAAGACAAGGAACTGTGGATTGTCGTTGTTCCATATATCATCGGCACCGGTACGGACCCGGAGCCGGACCGGAGCGTCGCTCCAGGATTCGGGAATGAGAATCCGCGTCTTGAACAGGCAATGATATTCATGCCCCCCGAAACCGATTCCAGGATCGAACGGCTTCCATCCTTCGGAATCGGACCGTCTTTCCCACTGGTGGTATCCGCTTTCTTTGTACAGGATATCCCGCACAGGAAGGTTCGTCGCAAAACGGGCCTGTCGAAGCCGATCGAGCGGTCCGTGTACATATCGTTGCAATGCTTGTTTCGTCATGCCGCAAGCCTATCCTTTTATCCCGGATGCGGAAAGTCCTCCGATGATGTGCCGCTGCAAAATGATGAACAAAATGATGATCGGAACCATCGACATCACCGAAGCGGCGAGGATGCTGCTCCAGTCCACGCCGTTGAAACCGATGTAGTTCTTAATTGCGATCTGGATGGTATATTTGCGTTGCTCGCTGAGTACCAGCAATGGCAGGATATAGTCGTTCCATCTCCACATGAAGCTGAAGATCGCCAACGTCACCGTACTGCTCGTACCGAGCGGCAGCATGACATGAAAAAATGTCTGGGCTTCGTTGCTGCCGTCAATGCGCGCAGCCTCCACGAAAGAAAGGGGAATCGACAGATATTGCTGCCTGAACATAAAGATACCTGTGGTCGTCGTCACGACAGGAAGAATAACACCCCAGATATTGTTATACAGCCCAAGTTCGCTGATCACCGCTACCTGCGGAACGGTCAAGGTCTCTCCGGGAATTAGCGTGCCAAGCAGGAAGATCCCGAAAATCAGATTGGTATATGATACATCGAAACGATAAATGGCAAGCGCATAACCGCACATCGAGCTGATCACCAGTGTGATCAACGTACCAACGACCGCAAGGAAGAGACTGTTGAACACATATCCAAAAAAACCGTCGTTGATGACTTTCGCATAATGCGAGGCAGTCCATTCAGTCGGGAACATGCGCAGCGGGTACGAGAACAGTTCCCCCGTCTGCTTGAAGGAACTGAATACCAGCCAGACGATCGGAAACACCATCGCCGCTGCCACGACGAACGTCCAGAACGACGGCCAGAACACCTTGGACAACTGTGAGGAACGTTTCATTTCTGTTCACCTCCGTTGCTGAGCTTGAACTGGAAATACGCTATCAATGCGAAGATGATCATGACCAGAAGGGAAATCGCGGATGCATAGCCGTACTGCATCTGATTGAATCCTTTGTCGAAAATGAACTGGATGATGAACGTGGTGTTCAGCCCCGGTCCCCCTTGGGTAATGCCTTGTACCAGCGCATATTCCTTGAGCAGGTTCACCGTCGACAGAAGCGTTACCAGGAACGTCGTCGGAGCGAGCATGGGAATCGTGATATGGAAGAAAGTCTGCAGGCCGGAACTCCCATCGATCGAGGCGGCCTCGTACAAATCGGCCGGAATATTGTTGATTCCCCCGATGAAGATCACCATGTAGAACCCGGTCGACGCCCAGTTCGAGGCGAAACTGATAACGAATGTCGCAAGCCTTGGATTCAACGCCCATTCCAACGGCGTACCGCCGGAACTCTGGATGATATAGTTGACAAGTCCGTATTCTGCGCTGAACATCCAGTTGATCGTGATACCGACGACCAGACTGCTCAACAGCGACGGAATGTATACCATCGTCCGTCCAAGGCTCTTGATGGCGACTCGCTTACTGCACAGCAGCAATGCGATCAACAGCGGAACGATGACTTTGAATGGAAGGCTGAACAGCGTATAGCCGAACGTCCGACCGAGCGCTTGATAGAATTTAATATCCTTGATCAATTCGCCATAGTTCGACAGTCCGATGAAATCCATCGTCTTCCAGCCATCATAATTGGTAAAGGAAAATCCGACGCTGAGAATCAATGGCAACAGAAAGAACACCGAAAACAGGATCAGGCAAGGAGCGATGAAGAGCCAGAACGCTACGACATGTCGTTTGGCATGGTGTGTCTTCATATGCGTTTCATCCCTTTGCCGACGGACTGTCTGGACCGATGTCCTCATACTCCGCCGGATAGTCAAAGAAGCAATTACCGGGCCATCTATCGAAGGCCCGGCATCATCGATAGACTCAGTACTTGAGCGGCCAAGAGGATTTCTTGGAAAGCAACGCCGCGAAATCGTTCAACGCCTTGGCGGGAGAAATATCGCCGTTCACCGCCTGACGCATCGCATCGCGATATTCGTTGTCGTAGTAGTTCCGCCACAGCGAACTCTCGTCGACACTGAACGCCTTCGTCACTTTCGCAACTTCGCTTTGCAGGATCTTATAGTCTTCTGCGACCTGCTTGTCGGCAGGCGAATAAGTCACGCCGACGAGGGACGAAAGGCCCTTGTCTCTGTTCAGGTAATTCTGGAAATTTTCCTTTGTATAGAACCACTTGAGGAAATCTACGGCCAGATCCTTCTTCTTCGCGTTCACAGGAACGGCCAGGCCACTTCCTCCCAAGATCGCGCTCGGACCGGCGGAACCGACCGGAGAAGGCATGACTCCCCAGTTGATGTTCTTGATCTGGGTATAGAACGAATTATAGTTCCAAGTCCCGCTGAAATAGATGCCTACGTCGCCGTTTTTGAAATAATCCGCAGGATTGTCGGTGGTTCCGCCTGCCCAAATGGCTTTCGGCATGAACGAATTGTTCCATCGCACGAACTCTTCGAGCGTGGCGATGTTCTGCGGACTGTTGATGGTCACAGCGAAAGATTCCCCGCGCTTTTCGACCATGGAACCGCCGTTGGCATACATCAGGTTATCATATCTGGCGCGGGAGGAATCCATCGCCATCCCGTATTTTACACCACCTTTTTCCTGCAGTAGCTTGGCGTTCGCCGCCAGTTCCTCAAACGACCAAGGGTCATCGACGGTGGGGGCGGACAAGCCGACGCGGTCGAAAGCATCCTTATTGTAGAAGACGTTCGTAATAGTGAACTGCTGGGGAAGAATGTTCGCGATCTTCTTCGTGGCATAGGAATCGACGATGATTTCGACAGCCATCGGCTCGAAGATCGAAATATCGATATTCTTGCTGAGATCCGTAAATTCATCAGGATAGAGACGTGCGAGACGGGTAGTCGCGATCAGATCGGGCAGATCTTTGTTTCGAGCCATCAAAGGGAATTTCGTCAGCTGATCTTCATACGGAATGACCATCACGTCAAGCGTATTTCCCGTCTCCGAGGCCCACTCCTTCAACGTGTTCAGCAATGCATCCTCGCTTGAAGGTTCTTCGCTCAACATAACCTTCAACGCTTTGGGGGCTTTCGCCGTTTCCTGCGATCCCGATGCGAAAACAACGTTGCCGACCAGCAGAATGGCCAATGCAAAAATTGCAATCTTTTTCATACGACACCTCCATGTATGTATCGTGGCTCCTCACCCATGAGCTTCTGCCCATGTTTCCAGTTTACCGACAAAAAACAACAAATCTACAACTTTATTGTCATATTTCCGATAATTCTATTGCATTTCTTGCTATTATTGTTCGTTGCACCAAACATTTTTTCCGACGGGATCGAAACCTTTGTAGATCATTTGCTCGCCATCGACCGACAACGATTCGCAGAATCCGCCGCGCAGAACGCCCAGCAAGGGATCGACGAACGTGAACGACTCGTCGGTCACGTCGGGCTCGACCCTCAGCATCGTTTCGATGAACCGATCGAAAGAACCGAACGTACCTGCGGACCCGACACGGAACAAGTAGACAACCTTCCTTCCTTGCGCGATGCATTCGCGCATCTTGTTCGGACCATAGGAGACCATCTCCAAGTGCTTCGAACAGAGCACGCCCGCATACCCCCCTCCATGCGAAGCGACGAACAGCCAGTTGCCGATCTGCCGATACCCGGCAAATTCCATCGTAGGGACATACAGATGCGTGAATCCTACCGGATGATCGGGGGCGACGGAAAAAGAGACAGCGGCGAAATTCTTGTACTGGTTCACCCGCGGCAACGTGCCGTTTCCCGCCCAATATGATGGACGGGCATGACCAAACAGGGCATGTTCGCCGGGATGGTTCACCCACATCTGCTCGGTGGCGGAGAACAGCAGATGGATCGGGTTCTCCTGGAAACCGCGTTGTCCAACCCGAAAATCGTTCGCACTACTGAGCAACGAAGTGGATGTCTTGTATGCATAGACATCGGCATATCCCCGATACCCATGGGTCGACTGGCTCAGCAGGGCTCTGCCTGCAGGGACTCGGCAATAGTCACGGTACCGATCCGGCGCATGGTAGTCGCTGAAACAGAGCGCAGTCACGCCTTTTCCCGCATGGCTCGTATTGCCGATTCCATAGAGGATCCAGTTGATGAAGGACGGACAGTTCGAATTGTTGCCGAACAATTCCTTCGGATAGGTCCTGCCGGCGGTCGTGCAGAAAATTCCATCGAACGAATAGACAGCGAGCAGATACGCCGCATAGTCCAACGCACGCCCTGCCATGTCCTTCATATCTTCATGCTCAGTCTGGGCATACAAGCTTGCGAACCCGAGAGCGTCGATCGGCAGATACGGAGGACTGTTCCATTCGGTGAAACCGATGGCGAAGAACGTGTCGAACCAATCCTTGAGCATGGCGCGCGCCTTGCGTTGTATCTGACGGCCGGACATGCCGCTGTTGGTGAAAATCTCGTCAGGGTACAGTTCCCCGGCGAGCAACTGACAGACATGGAACATCAACGCATGATTCTCGCTGTAGAACCACATCGCGTCGTCACCGGGCTCATCGTGCCAATATCGGAAGTCGAGCAGACAGGCTTTCATCGCTTCCTTCAGTTCGTCGGTCAGATACGGATGGTCGGAAAACGCACGGAGCATATGGGGAAAATAGGAGAGATAAAAATCGCTGCAATCGCTACGTCGATTGATGAAAGCTATCTGCCGACGGAGGATATGTTCGAACTCCTCCCGCTTGCCACCGGCATGAAGGATTGCGACGGCACGGTTACCGTTGCGTTCGCCATATCTGCTCAGCACTTCATATGCCTGCCGTTTCCGTTGCTCGATCGTAGCGGCAGGAGCGGGAACCAAGGAAAGAGGGAAATTCTCGAACGCGAGCCGATACCCGATGTCCATTCCCTGTACCGTCGTCTTCGCCGAGAACTGCAGATATCCTATCGGCAGCTTCTCGCAAGGACCGAGGGTCGCCGTATTCTCTCCTTTCTTAATAACAGCGACAGTTTCATACAAATCGCCGACCATGAAGTTCTCTTCCGTCGCTCCGCTGAGGAAGATTTCCATGTCCCGATTCTCATACGGATTCGGACAGAAAAGGATGACATCCCCCGACCTGACATGATTGCTCATGCAGCTCAGATCGCCCAACGCCCGTTCCACCGCAAGAACCAGAGCGGCATCCCTGTCGCCGATAGGGATTTTCTGCATTAGGCCTGGTTGATCCTCGACGCAGGTCAAGGCAAACGAGCAGTCGCTGTCCCGTTCGGCGAACTCATCCCAGCAGACGACAAGTTCGTTGTCCCCCGGCAGCAACGATAGCGTCACCTCCGTTTTCCTGATCTGGTTCCGCTCATGCGGTGTGAACGTCGCGGCCAAGGCACCGTTCAGCCAAAGCCTCGCGCCTCCCGCGACGGCCAATTCGCAACGCACCGTCCGACGTCCGTCTGTTTCCAGAAACGTAACGGCAGTCGCGCCGATCCATGTCGGATTCGGATAGAAACCGGAAAGAGCGATGACCGGATCATCGAACGGAAAATGGGCGGACAGGATGTGTCGTTCGCCATGCGTGACCACGCATCCTCCCACTTCCTTGGCGAAAAATTCAGGATAGGGATCCGCCGCCGTCCGCCGGAGCTGGACAAACGCTTCCCTGACAGGGTTCTTATGAGAGGCTGCGGCGACCGAACCTTCCCATACATTCGACTCCTGTTCGATCCTGACAGGGGTTCCCTCCACAGGTTCCCTATGGATTTCGCTGATCAGGAACCGATTGATATGTTTCAAATTCTGCAATGGATACCGTAGATATTGCATATGATACATCTCCCGCAATAGGCGATAGGCTCTATCCTGCAGACAGTATGAGACGCATTCTCGGCAAAATCCACGTATTTCTTGCTGTGAATATCCCTTAATCCTTGCATTTTCTGCTCAATGCGATGCCTCACCCATGGGACAAGGCCTGTCGGATACCACCTGGGCACGGAACCGCCGCTCAATGCCGTGGAGCAACGGTTCTCCATCAATCCATACTATTTCAGCATACAGTTCGAAGAAGTCACCGACACGAACTATGTCTCATATCTTCAGATGTACCGTCGGCGGCAGGCATGGAAACCAGCCTCCGCCACTCATTGACCGATCCATGAAATCTGTGTAGCGAGCGAGGTGTCCTCACATCGCACCTTTCCGGTCGTCACACCTGTCGTTTCGCGACATCCTTGTATACGTCGCTACGCGGTAGCCATGCAACCTTAATTCCCGCTTAAATTATCACGAGGCTTAGTCGGGCAAGGGAATCCCAAGTGTTTCAAGGATGTGCTTCTGTTTCTTGGTAGCCTCGGAGACGATACTTTTGTAACGACCGGAGTACTTGATCCTTGTCAGTGTCTCCATCTCTAGCAAAAGTTCCCGGACCGTGTAGTCCCTGATCAATGAGGTCTCCCTCATCTTCTTGCGTATCGCACTGATCAAGATGACTGCGATGAACTGGACAAACAACCTGCCATCGACGGTTGCCGAGGTGTGCATTCTCAGCCGTTTCATGTCGAGGGAATTCTTCAGATCATCGAAACACTTCTCCACGGCATCCTTGTCCCGGTACACCTGCATGGCCTTCACCGGATCCTTTATCCCATGGGAGATGAGGGCTTGGAATCCCGCATACCGCTTGATGTATGTCGAGACCGCTTCGGTGTTGAAGGAAACCTTCTGTCCCCTCTTGGGAGTACTCTTGATGATGAAGAAGGTGTCGTATGCTTCCTGGTGTGCCGCCACCGGAGAACCCGATTCGAGTTCTTCGCGGTACTCCAATAGTTCTTCGTTGAATCGGTCGACGGCCACTGCCCTGTTGGTGGCATTGAAATAGAGATGTAGGTAACACCGTCTGTGATCCTCTCCCCAGGGATACAGACGGGAGTGTACGTACACCACTTCGTCATCGATCTTTTGGTATCCCTCGGGTCCATGGATCGTGTCGTACACCTCGTCAACCGCCTTCTGCACCCACTTGTTGTTCATCGGAACAGCCAGGGTGAACTTGTCCCTGTTGGAAACAAGGCAATCTACGTTCTTCTTGCTGTAGAAACCTTTATCCATGATGTAGTGGAGGTTCCCCACATCCAGCATCTTGAAATGGTCGAGCAGATTCGCCAACGTGCCGACATCGGTGATGCTTCCCGGAAGGCGATGGTAATATACCGGCAACTGTGACTTCTGCCCAAAGAGCATGGCCAGGTTGAGCTGGGGAAGTCTCTCCTTGTCCCTGTTGTGTCCATACTTGATGTATTCGTTCAGCTGTGAATAGCTGCTTACGCTGGTGATGTCGTAACACAGGTAGTCATGTTCCACAACCTTCTCCATCCACTTGCGGAAGAAGGATTGCTTTTTGTCGGTATCCAAGGTTCCCAGCAGCTCGCTGATGCGTTGGCTGGAAAGGGATGAAGCGATACCAGGCTCATGGCTTTTTGCCCAAGCCTCGCAATGGCTCAATGCCCCGCCGGTTACACACAGATAATAGGAAGCCACCAGAATCTGCCGATGGGCATCGCCAAAGATGGCTTTGAGAATCTTTGCTAGTCCTATCCTTTTGGCAAAGGTATCCATCACCACCATCGGTCCGATGACCTGGGCACTGGCGGTGACCGTTTCATCAAGTACCGCAGAAGGAGCACCCGTCAATCGTTTTGAAGGAATGAACACCCCGGTCTTCGGATCCAGCTTGCCGATGCAGACCCGTTTGCTACGTGCTTGTTTCTTATCCTTGTCCCAATAGGGTTGGGACTCGTAGACATAGGTTATTCCGGTCTTTTTGTTCAGAAGCTCGACTCGATGTGCCATGGCTCATACCTCGTGATAATTATAACGATATATGAGCGGAAAAGCAAGCCTAAAACAGCCTTAAGTTGAATAAATAGGATGAATTATTTGAAACCTAGTGATAATTATTTCGGGAATTTAGGATGCAACCCTGCAAGTGGGTTCACCTCAAGGAAGTTCACTGTTCCCGCATCGT
>CAYVCY010000056.1:0-11994 GCA_964450265.1 uncultured Clostridia bacterium | reverse complement strand
ACGGGGACGGTTCCGTTGACTCACTCGCGAGTGAGTCAACGGAACCGTCCCCGTGACTCTCCGATGGCGTAAGTCAGAGCAATCGCCGCCTTGACACTGGCAACTGGCTGGGATAAAATATTGGTTGGCTTGGTGAGCCCCCAAGCCACCATATAGGCAGTGTGCCCTCCGTCTACCTACCAGCAACTTAGCAGTTGGACAGGCAGACATGATGTGGCTGGCCGACACGACTTTTTGATGATTTTGGAGGGAAAGACTATGCGCACAACCTATATGGCCAACGCAGGGAACACGACGCGCCAGTGGTTTGTCGTGGATGCAGAGGGTCAGACACTAGGTCGCTTGGCCACCGAAGTAGCCAGCATCCTGCGTGGCAAGCATCGGCCAACCTTTACTCCTCATTTCGATGCAGGGGACTACGTGATCGTGGTCAACGCTGATAAGATCGAGTTAACCGGTAAGAAGCTGGATCAGAAGATGGCTTATCGCCACTCTGGTTATCCCGGTGGCTTTCGTGCCACTCCATATCGCACTCTGATGGCCAAAAAGCCCGAGTTTGTGATCGAGAAGGCGGTTAAGGGTATGCTACCCCACAACCGCTTGGGACGGGCAATGGTCAAGAAGTTGAAGGTCTATGCTGGGCCGGAGCATCCTCATCAAGCTCAACAGCCGACAGCGTGGACCATCCGCGGTTAACCAGGGAAGGAGGGAATAATCCATGGCAAAGGTCTTTTACTATGGTACCGGTCGACGGAAACATGCGGTCGCCCGCGTTCGTCTGCTCCCTGGTACTGGCAACATCGTGATCAACGGTCGCACCATCGACGAGTACTTCGGATTGGAGACACTGAAGCTGATCGTTCGTCAGCCGCTCGCTCTCACTGATACTCTGGGCAGGTTCGATGTCTACGCCAAGGTGGAAGGCGGCGGGTTCTCTGGGCAGGCAGGTGCCATTCGTCACGGCATCTCCCGGGCTCTGTTGAAGGTAGATGGACAGATGCGTCCGGTACTGAAGCCGGCCGGGCTGCTTACCCGCGATCCCCGCATGAAGGAGCGCAAGAAATACGGTCTGAAGAAGGCCCGCAGAGCTCCTCAGTTCTCCAAACGTTAAGATCAAGATCCCAAGGGCTCTCTTCCTGGCGGAAGGGAGTCCTTTTTGGTTGTGTCCTGAGTTAGGCTGTTCACTCAACGGGCCCATCGGGTGCCCGATGCTTCCCTCATGTCCAACTGTCCTTTGGCGCAAACTAAATGGTGGTTGTCGCAAAGCCCAAGACACCAACAAAGGAAAGCAGGTGGGAAAGTGAAATTCAAAATGCTGATACTGGGTGTGGTGTTGCTGATTCTTGGCAGCGCTTACCCTACAGGGGCAGCCGGGCTACCCCTCTTAGGCAAGAGCATCGTGATCGACGCCGGACATGGAGGCACCGATCCGGGGGCGGTCGGCCACGGGATGACCGAGGAGGAGCTAGTATTGAAGCTAGCTCTGCAGCTGCGAAGCGTCTTGGTAGCTGCAGGTGCTGAGGTGAAGCTGACCAGAGACTCGGATAGCGACCTATCTCACCTAGTCTCCCCTGATCAGGTTCGAAGTCGCAAGAGCAGGGATATCATCGGCCGGGTGCAGTTGGTCAACGAGTGGCAACCGGATGTGCTGCTGTCGCTGCATGTAAATGCCATGGGTTCCAGCCGTTGGCACGGGGCACAGGTCTTTCATCAGCAACACAGCCAGCGCTCAGCCGATTTAGCGGAATTTCTGCAAACCGGCCTACAACGGGTGCTCCAGAACACTACCCGCCAACCGAAAGCCGGTGATTTTCGCTTGCTGAACGAATCCCAACCGATCGCCGTGCTGCTAGAAGTTGGCTTCATCAGTAATCCTGAAGAGGCAACGCTCTTGGCCCAAGAATCCTATCGCCATCAGGTATCCTTGGCAATTCTTCAGGGGCTGTTGGATTGGTGGGCACAAGGGGGAAGCGCCGGTGTCGCTGCTGACTTGGTATGCGCGGCAAAATTCCCGCCGCCACGAAGGAGTATTGGTGTTCAAGGTGAAGTAATAAGAAAGGTCGTGCTTGCCAGGTAGTGCGTGAGGAGGGTTTGGATGTATCCTAGGGTGGAAGTGGATTTGCAGAAAATACGTCATAACGCTGACCAGCTGGTCAAGCGGGGACATCAGCAGGGGATAGAGATCTGGGGCGTAACCAAAGTGCTCTCTGGTCGGTTACCGCAAGTAGGAAAGCAGTTGATCGAGTCCGGCGCGACCGGGTTGGCCGAAGCTCGTCTGGATAATCTGCAGCAGTTGTCTGCCGCAGGCTTGTCTGGGCGCAAAGTGCTCTTGCGCTTGCCGACTCCCAGTCAAGCAGAGCAGGTGGTCGCTCTGGCTGACGTCAGCCTAAACAGTCAGCTGGTCACCTTGAAGGCGCTCAGTGAGGCTGCTGTTCAGCAGGGCGTGCAGCATAGCGTGCTCCTGATGGTCGATCTGGGCGATCTGCGCGAGGGCGTGTGGCCAGAGGAACTGCCTCGCCTGGCCCGTCAGGCGTCGTTGCTGCCTGGCCTCAAGCCATTGGGGATAGGAACAAACCTGACCTGCTTTGGTGGTGTGATCCCCTCCGCAACGAACTTGGGACAGCTGGTTGACCTGGCTCGGGATCTGGAGGCCAGCGGCATTATGCGGTGTGAAATCATCTCTGGCGGCAACTCTTCCAGTTGGCATCTGCTGGAACGAGGTCAGATGCCGGCCGGGATCAATAACCTGCGGTTGGGAGATGCGCTATTGTTAGGGCAGGATCCGGTCGGGCGGGTACCATTTGTGGGCTTGTACGCCGATACCTTCGTCCTGCAAGCGGAGGTGATCGAGGTGTTGATCAAGCCGTCATTGCCTATCGGTGAGATCGGCCGAGCTGCCTTTGGCAATGTGCCGCACTTTGAGGATCGGGGTCTAAGACGCAGGGCTATCTTAGCTCTCGGCAGGCAGGATGTGGAGCCCGCTGGGCTGACTCCACTGCAGCCAGGGGTATCAGTGATCGGCGCATCCAGTGACCACCTGATCCTGGATACCAGCGATTTTCCGCGTGAGGTGTGCGTCGGTGATGTCTTTTCCTTTAGCCTCAACTATGTGGCCTTGCTTCGGGCTAGCACCAGCAAAGATGTGCAGTTTTTGGTCAGATAGCGCCCTGGGTGACCGTGGGGCTGTGATGGAGGGCCTGTGTAGGTCCGACCTAGCTGATTGGAAAGGCAGGCAGCGATTTGTCTGCCTTTCCTCGTTTTCCGGCAATTGGCACCTAGCCGGATCACAGCTATAATGATAAAGATAGCTTGCCCGCAACACCTATGGTGTTGCTAGATAGAAACGAAACTTATCATTCTAGGCAACGTATTAGATCAAGATAGAAATGAGGGCTTGTCGTGGACATGGTTGACCAGAGGCTGCTGCGGGACGCTAGGCGGGGCGATCGCTCGGCTTTTTCCGAGCTGGTTGACAAATACAGTGATCGCGTCTACGCCTTTCTTTATCGCATGGTCCATGACCGCGAGGACGCCTTGGATCTGGCACAAGAGACTTTCCTACGCGTATACCGCAATCTGCATAACTTCAAGCTGGGGCAACCATTCAAGCCGTGGCTATATCGCATTGCTAACAACCTGGCGATCGATTGCTTGCGCAAGAGAAAGGACATAATTTCGTTAGATGCTCCCATCGACAAGGAAGAGGGTTGGTTCATGCAACTGGCTGATCAACGCCCTGGTCCAGAATTGCTGCAGGAACAGGGCGAGCTGAACGACTACCTGGTGAGCCTGATAGACCAGTTGCCTGAGAATTATCGCAACGTGATTTTGCTGCGCCACGGTCAGGATCTGAGCTATCAGGAGATCGCCGAAGTCCTGCGGGTGCCTGTGAGTACGGTCAAGACTCGCCTCTTCCGCGCTAGGGAAGCGCTGCGGATGAAATTGCTAGAACAACGTCATTTATGGGAGGCAGATTGCTAATGGAGTGCTATCAAGCCACGCACTTGCTGCATCAGATGCAGGATGAACAGCTCGAGCAGCGATGCCAGCAGCAGTTGCAGCAGCACCTAGGCGAGTGTGGCCTCTGTCGTGAGACGGAGGCGTCGCTGACAAAGACCGTGGCTCTACTTCGCGCCGTTTCAGTAGTTCAGGCGCCGGCAGGCTTCACCGCGGACGTGTTGCAGCGGCTGCCGAGAAAGGTGGGCCGTCCGATGGGAAGGCTGTTTTCAGTCGCGGCGGTGATCCTGCTGCTGTTGGCATCCCCCATTTACTTCTCGGATACCCTGCAGAACCCGCAGTTGATCTGCCAGGATCGACAGGCAGTGATTATCCATGAGGAGGGAAAGTTCGTCGTCCCTGCTGACGCGGTGGTGCGCGGGAATATCACCGTCTACCAGAGCGATCTGCTGGTACAGGGTCAGGTGCTAGGGGATGTGCAAGTGGTTGACGGCCGGTTCTCCTTGCTCGGGGCGGGCGTCGTTTCTGGAACAGTGGTGGAGCAGAAGTCATCGGGCACTGTGCGATTGAAACTGGCCCTGGCGGAGCTTTGGGAAGATATCGGCAGATGGTTGCTGTTTAGGTAGGTCAGAAGAAGGATAATCGTTCCTGTCTGGCCAATACTAAGATATGGGCTCTGTCGCTTGCATCAAATTGGCAGGATCCAGGTTGGATCCTGCCAATTGTTCTAATCGCGCAGCTTAATTTTCAAGGGGTGATAGATATGACCGATCAGCAACCGCCAAGTATGGAGAAGATTATCGAGCTTTGCCAAAAGGCCCTGCAAGAGAACCCAAACAATGCCACCGCTCATCACGACTTGGGAGTGGCCCTGTTTAATCAGCAGGACATCGATGGGGCGTTGGAACACCTGAAACAGGCTACCTCTCTGGCGCCGAAGAGCGTTCTTTCCCATTACGTGCTAGGAATTGCTCAGGGAGAGAAGGGCTTAGCGGATGATGCGTTGGCCAGCTGGAAGCGGGTGTTGGAGTTAGACAAGCGCAACACCCATAAGCTAAATGGGATGGCCCACTATTTCATCGGCAAGGTATACGGTATGAAAGGTATGTGGGATGCTGCGGCGATGGAGCTCAATCGCGCCAACAAGATAATTCCTAATAACTTTTTGGTGAAGAATGCCCTGGCAGAGATCCATCTGGCCAAAGGCGAGCTTGCCAAAGCTAAACAGGAATGGCTGGAATCTGCCGAACTAAATCCGGACGACCCGCGGGCGGCAATCAACGTTTGCGCTGTAGCACTGGATAGCGGTGACTATTCCCTGGCTGTAGAAACCGGATTGAACCTGGTCAAGAACGGTCATGACGATGCTCCGGTGCGTTTTAACATCGGCATTGCTAACCTGCGCATGGGCGAGGCTGAAGCGGCTATCCATCACTTGGAAAAGGCGGCGGAGCTGGATCCGCAAGACCTGGATATTCGTCTTAATCTGGGAGAAGCCTGCGTGAAGAAAGGCAGGATAGAACAAGGGGTACAGCACTGGGAACAGGCAGCCCAGGATCACCCGCAGTCTCCCCATCCTCTCTACAATATCGGCCTCACATATGCTCAAAATGGGCTGATGCAGCGAGCCGAGGAGTATTGGGCACAGGCATTGCAGCGACAACCAGATTACTTGCCTGTGTTTGTGGCTAGGGGTTCGCACTATGCTGCGCTCGGCCAGTGGAAAGAGAGTCTGGAGGCCTGGCACCAAGCGCTGTTGATTGAACCGGACGCTTTGATGGTGCGATTGAATATCATGCTCATCCATCTGGAGCAAGGTGATTACCAGCAAGCTCTGCAACTGGTCACCGATGAGATTAAGGACAACCCAGATGTAAAGCTCGTCTCTGCCGTCAGTAGGTTGGTCTTAGGGCAACATGAGCAGGCCCTGTCCATGCTGGAGCAACTGAACAGCGAGCACGCCGATGTATTTGCGCGTTTTGCATCCCTGCTGCAGCAAGAGCAGGTTCAGGAGTTGCTGCGCCGGGAAGCGGCAGACCGACCAGAATTGGTGGAAGCCATCCTGGAGTCATCCCAGGAACCGATCCAGCCTACCAACGAAGCCAGTCCGCCTAAAGCCACAGAAGTGGCGGAGGAACATAAAGGCTTCTGGAATAGTCTGCTTAGGGCTCTCCGCAAATAGATTATTAGGGGCCGGGTTGCACCTGTTTGAAACCGGGGTAGCCCGGTTTCTTTGCTCAGCAGCGGTGCTTTCGGCGAGGAAAACCTAATCTATTCGTCTTCGACACCAACCAGCTGTTTCTGACAACAACGATGGATTATACTAGAAGCGACCTGCGGGTCAGATAAGTAAACTGCGACGTCCGTGGTCTGGGGGTGAAGGGCTTGTTTTCCAGAATAGCCGAGGCAATACAGCAGATCAACCTGTTGGATATCCTAGACATAGCGATAGTCTATTTTGTGATCTACCGCTTGATCGTGCTGATCAGGGATACCAGAGCAGTTCAGTTAATCAAAGGCTTGTTATTGCTGCTGTTGGCTACCGTAGTTAGCGGGTATCTAGATTTAAACACAATCAACTGGTTGTTGACTCAGACTATCGCAGCCGGGTTGATCGCTGTGCCTATCGTTTTTTGGCCAGAGCTGCGTCGGGCTTTGGAGCAACTAGGCCGCACTCGCCTGTTTGGGCAGCGCATCTCCTTCTCCCCTGACGAGGATGAAGGCATTGAGGAGGCCATCTCCCATCTGGTAGCCAGTGTAAGCATCCTCAGTAAGAACAAAATCGGCGCCTTGGTCGTCTGGGAGAGGGAGACCGGACTGAGCGAGTATGCTGAGACTGGCACTTCCATAGACGCCCTGATCAGCAGCGAGCTGCTCACAAACACCTTCATACCGAATACTCCCTTGCATGACGGCGCTGTTATCCTCCGCCGGGGAAGAATCCTAGCGGCAGGGTGCTATCTGCCCTTGTCCAGCAACCCTTTTTTGGATAAGGAGCTGGGCACCCGTCACCGTGCCGCCATCGGCGTTACCGAGGAAACTGACGCCGTAGCAGTGATCGTCTCCGAGGAAACCGGGACCATCTCCGTGGCCATAGAGGGCCAAATCAATCGACATCTGGACGCCAAGACCCTGCAGCAGAAGTTGAAGGAAGAGTTGATCGCCCAGAAGGTGACTTCACTGTGGAACAGGAGGTTGGTCAAGCATGCAGAATGATCTCTTTCGCCACAACATCACCAGTCACATCTTGGCGGCAGCACTAGCTATTCTGCTCTGGTCCTATGTGAAGACGGCCAACTTGGCTGCTCCGGTAGAGGTAAGCAAGGCCTTTGCCGATGTCTTGCTGGAGGTGCGCAACGTTGCCACCGACTTGCAGGTGATCAATGATCTGCCCAAGACCGTAACAGTGACTATTCGAGGCCTGCCTGGGGAGACCGAGGCGGTGACCAAAGAGGCTGTGGCTGCCTATTTGGATCTCTCTACTGCCAGGGCAGGAACCGGACAATATGCCGTCAGCTTGGTGGTTCCGGTTGGGTTCACCGCCACTTCCAGCCCATCCCGTTTGGAGGTACAGTTGGAACAATTGCTCACTGTGGACGTCGGACTACGGGTGGAAGGGGATCGGGTGATCCACAATCAGCAGTTGTTGATCGCGGAGTCGCCTGTCAATTACGTGCGCGTTACCGGCATCCGATCTCAAGTTGAGCGGGTGCGAGAGGCATTTGTGCAGACCAACTGGCAACAGGTTCAGGATGGAGCACAGCTGAGCCTGCCGGTGATTCTGCGTGATGTGGCCGGTCAAGAGATCGCCGCAACGCAAGTGAACCCCGGGGCGGTGGAGGTCACCTTGCATCGCTACAATGGCAGACAGCTGCCGATTATGGTAGATACTAAAGGGGAACTGGCACCTGGGTGGCAGTCTGTAGAATTCACCCTCCTGCCAGAACAAATTACGGTCTACGGCCGGCCCGAGTCATTGGAATCGTTGGAGCTTATCTCCACGGCGGCGATTGACCTCAGCCAATTAACTGAGGATAGCGAGCTGACGTTGGCCTTGCTGTTCCCTGAAGGGGTATTGGCAGCGTCAGAAGAACAGGTGAAGGTGCAGGTATCGTTGACTCCTGTTCCGGAAGACTAACAAAACAGTCCGCCAATCATATACTGGCTAGAGGAGAGTCGCCCATTACTGATAGCGGCTATGGGTTGAGCATACTATGAGTAGTAGGTTTCGTTAGCTCAAACAGCGATCATGCTGAGAAGGGGACTATCGATGAGACGAAGATTTGGAACCGATGGCGTGCGGGGCAAGGCAAATACCGAGCTTACCCCAGAGCTGGCCTTCCAGTTAGGGAGGGCAGGCGCCTATGTGCTCACCAAACATCGCGCAGACAGCTGCACCGCGCGTATCCTGGTGGGCAAGGATACCAGGCTTTCTGGTGATCTGCTGGAGGCGGCATTGATCAGCGGCATCCTGTCGGTAGGTGCTCATGCCTACCGGGTGGAAGTGGTGCCTACACCTGCGGTAGCCTGGCTGACAGCGCATCAGGATATGGATGCCGGGGTAATGATCTCGGCATCCCACAACCCCGCTTCAGATAACGGTATCAAGTTTTTCTCCCAGTCGGGGCACAAATTGCCCGACGGGTTGGAGGCGGAGATTGAGAGCTATCTAGACCAGCCAGAGTTGTTGCCGCGGCCACAAGGCGACCAGGTGGGGCGAGCGCATGAAGTGGTAGGTTGGCAGGCGGACTACCTGCAATACCTGAAGAACTTGGCCAGCCATCCCTTGGCAGGTCTGCGTGTGGTGCTCGATTGCGCCAACGGGGCAGCTTACCGAATGGCTCCGCTGCTCTTTCGTCAGCTTGGTGCCGACGTGAAAGCGATCAATATCAATCCTGATGGGCTAAACATAAATCGTGACTCGGGCTCCACCCATATGGACGGACTGTGTAGGGCTGTCCGGGCAGAGCATGCCGATTTGGGACTGGCCTTTGACGGGGATGCTGACCGCCTATTGGCGGTCGACGATCAGGGTGACATCGTCAACGGCGATGCGATCATGGCTATCTGCGCCGTCAATCTGAAACAACAAGGGCGATTGCAGCATCACCGATTGGTGGCGACAACGATGAGCAATCTAGGGCTTGAGCTGGCCATGAAGGAACAGCAGATCGAGATGCTGCGCTCCGATGTCGGCGACCGTTATGTCCTGGCTATGATGCAGGAGACCGGAGCGGTGTTAGGTGGAGAGCAGTCCGGCCATATCATCTTCTCTGAGCATAGCACCACCGGTGATGGGTTGCTGACCGCCTTGCAGCTGGCGCAGATTGTGACTACAACCAGGCGGTCACTGGCCGATCTGGCTAGCATAGTTCAGCCACTGCCACAAGTGTTGAAGAACGTGCCAGTAGACGACCGCTCGATCGTCGAGCAGCCGTCGGTACAGGCGGCCATCTTGCAGGCGCAGCAGACCCTCGGTGAAACAGGCCGCATCCTGGTCCGCCCTTCCGGCACAGAGCCGGTGATTCGGGTGATGGTGGAGGCGACGACCGAACAGCAGGCGCATCGGATGGCGCAGCTGGTGGTGGCGGTGCTGCAAGGCTGAATTCGCAGCCTGACATCGCCAGGAACTAGCAAGACATCCGTCTCCAGTCCCCAAGTAACCTAAGGAGATTGAAAGGAGGTGAGGTTGAGTTCCGATCAGCCTGGGAGAGGAGGGGTTAGAGGAAAAGAAGAACGCAAAGCGCCAGGACTCTCGACGAGGGAGTTGACGAGGAAGGGGTTCTATCGAATCATTCGGCGGATATACCCCTCGGCGTGCCTGATCCGTAAGGTGTGCGTCAAAGCTGGGAAGCGATTCTCAGGACAAAGCGCCCACTGCAGGCAACAAATAGATGCGACGCAGGAGATTTGGAAACTACTGAAGATGCTCTGCTGATCATTCTGGGGCAGCTGAAAGTCTGAAGCGGACCCCTGTCTACGGGTTCTACCCGCTTCAGAGAGCTTCTGCCAAGTTTGTCTAGGCACTTAGAATGATCTTCGGCGGTTTCTGATCGATCTTTCTGCCGCGCAAATGAAGGAGCGAAAAAACAAGCCTATGTGTGGCATAGTTGGATATATCGGGGGGCGGCAAGCGCTACCCGTAATTCTTGATGGCTTACACCGGCTGGAGTATCGTGGTTACGACTCTGCCGGAGTGGTCATTCTGGAAGAAGAACAGGCCAAGATGCAAAAAGCTGTCGGCCGTTTGGCCGCCTTGGAGCAGCAGCTACCGGAGCCCCGATGGGCAGGCCGAGTGGGGGTTGGGCACACGCGCTGGGCCAGCCACGGTCGGCCATCGGACGAAAACAGTCACCCCCATGCCGACACTAACGACCAGTTCTATGTGGTGCACAATGGGATCGTGGAAAACTACCGCGAGCTGCGCAGCTGGCTGACCGAGCGCGGAGTCAGCTTCCGGTCGGAGACAGATACAGAAGTTATCCCTCATCTGATTGCGGCCTACTATCAGGGCGACTTGGAGCAGGCGTTCAGGCAAGCTATCGGCCGCCTGCGCGGCGCTTTTGCTCTGGCTTTAGTCTCGGCTTTGCATCCTGACGTGATCTATGCCTATCGCAAAGATAGCCCTCTGGTGGTCGGTCTCGGCGACGGGGAGAGCTATCTCGCCTCTGACATCCCGGCCCTGCTGCCCTATACCCGCGATATCTATCTGCTGGAGGACGGTGAGATGGCGGTGCTCACCCGGGACGACGTCACCGTCAAGGTCGACGGGCAGCCGATCGAGAAGTCGGTCTATCATGTCACCTGGGACCCGATCGCGGCAGAAAAGGGTGGTTATGATCATTTTATGTTGAAGGAGATCTTCGAGCAGCCGAAAGCGCTGCGCGACACCTTCACCGGGCGTCTTGGGACTGACCCCGGGCGAGAGGTCAGTCTGCCGGAATTGGGCTTGACCGAAGAGGCGCTCTCGCGCATCAATCGGTTGTATATAGTGGCCTGTGGGACCTCATATCACGCCGGCATGATCGGCAAACTGGCTATCGAGCGCTTGGCCCGCTTGAAGGTGGAAGTGGATTTAGCGTCCGAGTTCCGCTATCGGGAACCGCTGTTGGATCACCAGACGGTGGTGTTGGTGATCAGCCAATCTGGCGAGACTGCCGATACCCTAGCTGCCCTGCGGGAGGCGAAGCGGCAGGGCTGCCCCGTATGGGCGATCACCAACGTGGTCGGCTCTAGCGTAGCTAGAGAGGCCGATGCGGTGATGGCTACCTGGGCCGGCCCCGAGATTGCCGTCGCTTCCACCAAAGCTTATACTACTCAGCTGGTTACGCTGATGCTGCTGGCCATCCACTTGGCGGAGCTGCGGAAGAGCTGTGAGCCAGGGGTGTTGAGGGATATCGCCAAAGGGTTGCGTGCTCTGCCGGATCAGGTGCAGGCGGCGCTAGTCGATGTGGATACGATCAGGGAATTGGCGGAAGAGATTGCGAAGCATGACAACGTCTTTTTCATCGGACGAGGTCTTGACTACGCCGTCGCCTTGGAGGCAGCCCTGAAGTTAAAGGAAATCTCCTACATCCATGCCGAGGCACTGGCAGCCGGCGAGCTGAAGCATGGCACGCTGGCCTTGATCACCGATGGTACCCCGGTAGTGTGTCTGCTCACCCAGCCTGCCCTGCAGGATAAGATGGCTAGCAACATCGAAGAGGTATTGGCGCGTGATGCCTTTACCGTGGTGGTAGATACCGCCTCTGGTGAAGAGGCAAAGCGCTTGGCTCATCGGCGCTTGCCATTGCCAAAGGTGCATCCGATGCTGGCGCCCATCTTGGCCGTGGTGCCGCTGCAGCTGTTGGCTTATTACGCGGCCGTTGCTCGCGGTTGTGACGTAGATAAACCGCGCAACCTAGCCAAGAGTGTGACTATCGAGTAATTTAGTATTGCCATGATCCAAGCCCGGTGGCCGGTACGGCTACCGGGCTTGTTCTTTTTTGCGGCGAGTTCCGTGGGTAGAAAACCATCCAGTGTTTGGTTAACTGTGGT
>CAYVCY010000055.1:0-12184 GCA_964450265.1 uncultured Clostridia bacterium | reverse complement strand
AGAGGGACGGATCTTTTGTCACACCCGTGTGACAAAAGATCCGTCCCTCTGTCACACTCAAGAGAGGCGCTGCTGGCGCCTCTCTTGAGTGTGTGCTTAGATTGATTCAAAGGAGCCGCCGGCGACCACATAAGCAGGCTGGCCGATTTGGCCTAGCTCTCGCTCAAGCTGCCTCAAACAGCCGGTAGTAAACTGCAGATCCTCATACAACACCACAATCAGGTCCTCGGGCTGGGCGGCCATAAGTGCTGCCCGCAGCGCATCCTGTTCTTCCAGATAGACGCCGATCATCCCTGCCGGAAGGCCGACCGAGCTAACCCCTTCGCGCAATATCTCGGCCACCTCTCCCAGTGCCCGGCCCCGCCGATCCCGATCCTCTTTGATCAACACCTGATCAAAACCTCGTCCGGCTGCCTGCCCTACCCGAAAAATCGTGGACGAGCGGCGGTCTCCAGGCACTGCGATCACCCCAATCAACTTTCCGGAAGAGAGTTGGCGTACAAACGCGCAGAGCTGCTCCACACCGGCCAGATTGTGGGCGTAGTCCACCATCACTTGGCGTCCGGCTACCTGCAACAGGTTCTGTCTCCCGGGATTGTGCTCGATCGGCCGGAAGGTGGAGAGGCCACGCTTGATCGCTGCTTTATCCACCGCCATCCCCCAGAGGGCAGCGACGGCTGATAACGCGTTGGCCACATTGTACAGGGCTTTGCCACCCCAGGAAATGGGGACATCCCCCACAGGAAGCAGCGGCTCTAGAGTGTTACCTGCTGCCAGACAGATCCAGTCATCTTTCAGAAACACGGCCCTGCCGCCGGCCCCCAAATGTCTTCGTACCTGCAAGTTATCAGCCTGCAGGCTGAACAGGATACAACGACTTCTAAGCTGCGATTGCACTTGCTGCAAGCTGTCGTCGTCCGCGTTGAGCACGGCATAGCCATCTGGACGCACCGCCTCCAACACTAATGACTTGACCCATACCAAATCTTCGATGCTGTTCAGATTATCCTGGCCGAGATGGTCCTCAGAGATATTGGTCAACAAGGCCACGTCAGCCTGATCATAGGCCAGCCCCCCTCGCAGCAATCCTCCACGGGCCACCTCCAGCACCGCCACCTCAACCCCAGGATCCTGGAGCACCACATTGCTGCTCCAGGGGCCGGTGGTGTCGCCCTCGACGATGCACTCATCGTTGATGAATATGCCCTCAGTGCTGCATAGTCCCACAGTCTGATAGCTGCGCCGCAACACATGGGCGATCAATCTACTGGTGGTTGTCTTGCCATTGGTGCCGGTGACGGCCACAATGGGAATCTCGCTTTGCGCCCCTGCGGGGAAAAGGCTTGCGATGATCGCGTCTCCTACATCCTGCGCCTGTCCTTGCACTGGATAATGATGCATGCGAATGCCGGGGGCGGCGTTAATCTCGATGATCGCGCTGCCTGCATTCATCGGCTCGGCAATGCTTTGGGAGACCAGATCCACTCCCGCCACATCCAAACCCAACAAGCGTACCGCGCGCACCATCGCTGCGGCCAGCTCTGAATGCACCTCGGCGGTCACATCTACGGCGGTACCGCCAGTGCTGAGATTGGCGTTATCTCGCAGCCAAACGGTTTGTCCCAATGGGGGTACACTGTCCGGCTGCAATCCCTGCCTGGCCAGCACCGAGAGCGCGACGTCGTCGATCGCTATCTTTGTGAGTGGCTTTTCGTGCTCCATTCCACGCTGCGGATCGCGATTGGCCTGTGCTACTAGAGCTCTTACGCTGCAGTGTCCGTTCCCGACCACATGGGCCGGTATGCGTTCGGAGGCAGCAACTAGTCGCTCACCCACCACCAACAACCGGTAGTGACGCCCAGCAATATACTCCTCCACCAACAACTCGCTGCTGTAGTTGGCAGCGATGGCGCAGGCTTCTTTGATCTCCTGAGGGGAGTTCAGGTTAAGCGAAACCCCTTTCCCCTGATTCCCGTCGCAAGGCTTGATCACCACCGGACGCCCTAGGCGTTGCCAGACAGCTACAGCTTGCTCTGCCTCTGTGGAACGCAGCTTTTCCCCGCGAGGGACAGAAATGCCTGCCTGGCCGAGCAGCAGCTTGGTCAGCGACTTATCGCCCGCTATGTCAGCAGCAATGCAGCTAGTCTGACTGGTGAGGGTAGCTTGCACTCGTTTAGCATAGCATCCGCTGCCCAGCCTGAGCAGGCTGCCTGAACCAATACGGGTGACACTGATCCCTCGGCGTTTGGCCGCTTCCGCTAGAGCCCGGGTACTAGGGCCTAGTTCGTGCTTGGCCAAGTGCTGCTGCAGCCTGGTCAAGTGGCTGGACAGATCAAAGGATTCCTGGTTCAGCAATGCGGTGATCAGATCTATCCCTGCATCAACCAGTGGCTGAGCAATGCTCTGCGCCGGACACTCGAAGATCACCTCATAAACAGCTGGCAAATCGGTGCCCATCGTCTTGCCATATCTGCAGCGCAACTGCAATAGCGACTGCATCTCCAAGATCACATGTTCCAATATGTGCCCGAAGTAGGTGCCAGATGTCAACCTGTGGATGAACCCTCCCGGACCAGCGCAGGCGTGTTCCGCTAACCCTGGCAGCGTAGCCAACAGCCGTCGGTTAAACCCAGGCGCTGCGAGGCTTTCTTTGCCGCATAAGTCCCCGAGATCGATCAAAGCTCGCGCAGCGGGACGGTGGATATAAACGTTGCGCCCTGGGAAGGTACGCAACTCCAAGGTTTTCACTAATGTCTGCCTCCTTAGTGACCTGCGGTCTGCGCTCCAGCAATGGGGCGCCGCGACCGCAAATTGAAGCCATGTCCAGCTGGCAGCACGTGCAACTTGACGTCAGTGAGCGCCAGCGCCTCGGCTGGGCTGGCTTCTGAGGTATTGCTGAAGGTGATCTCTCTGCCATCCAAAACAACGACCGTGCCTGTGCCCAGCACAGTGAACTGGTCCCCATCCACTGACATGGCTGTGTTTTCATCGATACCTATGCCTAGTATGTAAGGATTCTGGGCTACGGCGGCTAGCAAGCGACCTAGCCTGCCCCGCTGAGCGAAATGCTGATCGATGACCACATCTGGAACCAAACCCAACCCAGGAGCTAGTCTTGCAGACAGAGGGCGAGGCTGCTCTTCTCCCGGACCTTGCACAATCATAGTCGAGCTCATCACTGAGGCTCCGGCGCTGGTTCCGGCGATCACCGCCCCCTGCTGGTAAGCATGATGCAGCTGGTGATAAAGATGAGTACCACCGATAACGCTGGTAATGCGCAGTTGGTCGCCTCCGGTGAAGAAGATGCCACTGGCATCGGCCAACAAACGGGCTAACATGCTGTCCTCGGCCTGCAGACGGGTAGCCACATCCAGCACTCCCACCTCTGCCGCCCCCAACTGCTGAAAGATCTGACGATACTCGTTGCCCACCTCGCCAGGTTGTCCGGTGGCTGCCGTCAACACCAACAGACGAGCTGACCTTCCACCGGCCAATTCAACCACTTCCCTCAGGATCGCACAATCTTGCTCCTTATCTTCTGCTCCGCCGATGATCACTAGTCTTCCCGTGGCGTCTCTCAAACACAGATACCCCCTAGCAAGTCCTGGGGACTTGCACTTGTGTCCTTCTCCCCTAAGCTATCAGCTTGCTCGAACCATTACTTGCATAAACAGGAAAACATATTGCATAGGAAAAGCGCGTCAGACGTGTCACTGAACTATCTTCCCCAAAGACTGGAAAGATATGCAATCCAGCGGATCGCACGCTCGGACGCGAACTGATGAAGCGGCGCTGCTCTTTTTGCCACCCTGAGCTTGTCGAAGAGTTTAGAGTCTCCGCTGCACTCTGAGGAGGCGGGACTGGTCTAGATTCTTCGCTGCACTCTGAAGAGTGCGCTCAGAATGGCAGGAAAGAGGAACGCGTCTGCGCAAAAAAAACGACCCTCAAGCGATGCTTGAGGGTCAGAGAATGTCAATCATTGGTGGCAATTTTATCGGGCTGACCGATGGAAAGCTCTACCGACTGGGTAAGAACATCAGCATAACTGACTGAGATGATCTTCACCGCATGCTTTTCGTCATTCAGCTTGATCAAAAAATGATACGGGTAGATGCTTTCCAGCACTCCCTCGCGGATGATGGTCTTGCGTCGGCCACGATTTGCTTTTAACCAGATTTGTTCACCAATATGGGATTCCAGATCTCGACGGATCTCAGACAACGCGTTTCTTGCCGCCAAAAGACAACCACCTCTCTTTACATCTCTCCTTGTCCATTATAGCACAGGATGGTTGTGTTGTCAAAGGGAGCCAAATATTATAGCAATGGAGACAAAAACCTGTCAAGGCAAATTCGTCGAATTCGTTGTATACATCAACATCGGGCCAGTTGCCAAGGTAAAACGCACCCAGCAGCACCCACGTCAGTCTGGCGGCTGCTCAGCGGGTGTATTTGTCGGCCACTTTGCTGGCAGCAACAGAATCCGGCTTAATCCGCGCGGTGAAGCCATTGGCCATCACCATACCCACCAAGTCACGGATCAACTCACGGGTTGCTCCGGCAGTGCCTGCATCCAGATGGATCTCCAACTCAAACTGGGAGAGCACTTCCCGGGCGAGCAGCAGCTCCTTCAGCTGAATGATCACTTCCAAACTCTGACTGGTTTCACGGGAGAGCTTCTGACGTAGGCTGGAGATCGGCCGCTCGAAGCGATCATAGACATAGTATCTGCCGCCTTTACCCACCCGATGCACCACTATCGCAGTGACAAAGTGAGTGTGGGAGCCAGTGGTCTGGGAATCGGTGCCGATGAGCAACCGGTAAGTAGAGTCAGGTTGCTCCGCCACAAAGCGAATTAGCTCGTCTACTACCTGCTCCAGCGCCAGGTTTCCTTTGCTTGGACTATGAAACTGCATATGGCCCCTCCTCCCTGAAGCAATCTCTGAAAGCTACCTTAGCGGCCGACTGGCAGCAGCGGACTAAGAAGCTCCGTGCTCTTTGATTCGGATCAACAGGTGGCAGGCTGACGATGATCCGCGTCAAGAGCTGCCACGCTGATGAGCTACTCAAAAGGCGCCACGCATTTTGAGCTCGTTGGTCAGGGCCACCAACTCAGGCACAGAGAGGGTCTCACCTCGACGAGCCGATGACCATCCTAGATCGGCGATAGCTTGCTGCACTTCATCCCGGGGCAGAGCCAGGTTCGAAGTCAGCGCGTTGAGCAACGTCTTTCGCCGCTGTCCCAAAGCCGCTTTGGCCACCAGTACCAACTGCTGCACGTCGGCACGGAGCCCGTGGGATGAAACGTCTAGCGGCCGCAGCTGAACCACGGCTGACTCCACCTTGGGTGCCGGATAGAAAGCGCTGGCGGGCACCGTGGCGATCAACTTGGGCGTAGAGAAGAACTGAATGATGATGCTGAGCAAGCCGTATGACTTATCGCCCGGCTTGGCGGCAATGCGTTCCATCAACTCCCGCTGCACCAAGAAGACTAAGCATTCCCAGGGGATGCCACTGAGCAACAGATTGACGATCAGCGGAGTGGTGATGTAATAGGGCAAATTGGCCACCACTTTGGGGTGAGGCGCACCTGCCAGGAGTGCTGGGTAGTCTACCTGCAGCGCATCCTCGAACAGCAGCTTTACCGACAGTCCAGACAACACCTCGGCCAGAACTGGCTGTAGCCGTCGGTCCTTTTCGATGGCCAGCACGCTGCCCGCCCGCTCAGCCAGTGCGCGGGTAAGGACCCCCAGGCCGGGACCGATTTCTACGACGGTATCCTCAATGGAGACTGCCGCTTCAGTCACGATCTTGTCCAAATAGTTGCCATCGATCAAGAAATTCTGCCCCAAACTCTTACTGGGCTTAAGCCCGTGCGCCGCCAACAGCTGCTTCACCGACTTGGGGCTACACAGATTGATCATCGGACGCTCGCGCTGTCGGCAGACGGAACAGGGCTCTGGCATTTTGGCCTACCGCCTCGGCCAGCAGTTGATATTCCATCCCCCGGATCTCGGCCAACCGCCGAGCCACCAGGGCGACCAGCCCCGGGTGGTTTTCCTTGCCGCGATAGGGCACGGGAGCTAGATAAGGGGCATCGGTCTCTACCAGCAGGCGGTCCGGCGGCACCTGAGCGGCCGCCTCTACCGACTTTCTGGCGTTTTTAAAGGTGATCGGACCGGCAAAAGAGATGTAGAAACCGAGCTTCAGGAAGTCCATCAGCATCTCTGCGCTGCCGGAATAGCAGTGCATCACTCCGCCCTGGGGATAGGGAGCATGCTGGCGCAGAATGCGCAGCAGATCGGCGTGTGCCTCCCGATCATGGATGATCACCGGCAACTGCTGCGACTTGGCTAGCTCCAGTTGGATGCTAAAGACCCGCTGTTGCGCCTGGCGGGGGGAATTGTCGTAATGGTAGTCCAGCCCGATCTCGCCCCAAGCCACCACCTGAGGGGATCTGGACAATTCTTCTAGCCGAGCACTCATTTCGCTAGTCCAGAGTCTGGCATCGTGGGGATGCAGGCCTACGGCAGCCACCAGCATCGGATGCTCGGCTGCCTGTTGCACAGCCAACACCGATGAATCCAGGTCATAACCGACGTTGACGATCTGTTGCACCCCAGCGGCCTGGGCTGCCTGCAAGACCTGTGGCACCTTCGCCGCTAGGCTAGGGTTATTCAAATGGGCGTGCGAATCTATTAACAAAGGGCACCTCCTTGGCAGCAGCGCCGATGCTGCTTGGGGCAAGCAGCATCATTCTGAGCAGTCGAGATCGCCTTTGCCCCACCGCAGCACCGATCACCGCTAGGATCTACAGCACTTTACTTTGCTTTGCTGCCGTTGTCGATTTTGTTCTCTGGGGTGAGCAGGGCGAGGGTGCGACTATCGCTGGCAGCCAACACCATTCCTTGCGACTCTATCCCCCTAAGTTTAGCCGGCTTCAAGTTGGCCACGATCACCACCTGTTTGCCGACCAGATCACCAGGCTGATAATGCTGGGCGATTCCAGCTACAATGGTGCGTTCCTGGTCGCCCAGAGCCACCTTCAGCTTGAGCAGGCGATCAGTTCTTGGAACCGATTCTGCCTCGAGCACCTCGACCACCCGTAGATCTACCTTGCTGAAGTAATCGATATCGATCTGCTCAGCTAGTGGCGGGTCGAGGGGCTGCTTGGCCGGAGCTTTTTCTTCCTGCAACAGGCTCAGGTCAATACGAGGGAAGATGGCTTCTTTTTTCTGCACTTTCAGCCCAGACGGGGTCAAACCAGGGGTTGCTGTTTCCCAGGCAGTGAACGCACCTTTATCTATACCCAATTGAGCCCCAATCTTGTCTGGCGTGCGGGGCATAAATGGCTGCAGCAAGGTGGCCACCAAGCGCAGGCAATCGGCCAAATTGTAGAGCACAGTATTCAACTGTTTCCGGGATTCTGGCTGCTTGGCAAGAATCCAAGGCGTGGTTTCATCGATGTACTTGTTAGCCCGCTTGACCAAGTTCATGATCGCCTCTAAGCCAAGGTTAAAACGCAGATCATCCATGGCCTTCTCCACCTCGGCCCGGGTGCAAGCTGCCACTGCCAGGAGGGATTGATCATGCGGGGTAGCGGCAGCAGCCGGCTGCAACACTCCCTCCTGATAGCGCTCGATCATGGCCACTGTGCGGCTGAGCAGGTTGCCCAAATCATTGGCTAGGTCAGCATTGATGCGGTTGACGAACAGCTCTTCGTTGTAATTGCCGTCGGCGCCAAAGTTTACCTCTCTCAGCAAGTAGTAGCGGAGAGCGTCGGAGCCGTAGCGATCAACCAAGAGATAGGGATCTACCACGTTGCCTTTCGATTTGGACATCTTGTCGCTGTCGGAGAGCAGCCAGCCATGGCCGAAGACCTGCTTAGGCAACGGGAGATCCAAGGCCATCAACAGGATGGGCCAAATGATGGTGTGGAAGCGCACGATTTCCTTGCCCATCAGATGTAGGTCTGCCGGCCAATAGCGTTGAAATCGTTCGTCCGAGTGGCCATAGCCCAAAGCAGTGATGTAGTTGCTTAAGGCATCTATCCAGACGTAGATCACATGCTCTCGGTCGAAGGGTACTGGGATCCCCCAGCTGAAGGTATTGCGCGAGACCGCCAGATCCTCCAAGCCTGGCTTGAGGAAGTTGTTGATCATCTCATTCCTGCGGGACGCCGGCTGAATGAACTCTGGATGTTGCTGGATATGTTTCAGCAAGCGATCCTGATATTTGGACAGGCGGAAGAAGTAACTATCTTCGGTGACCATCTGTACTTCCCGCCCACAGTCAGGACACTTGCCGTCCTTAAGCTGCAACTCGGTCCAAAAGGCCTCGCAAGGCACACAGTACAGGCCCTGATACTCCCCCTTGTAGATATCACCTTGCTCATATAGATGGGTGAATATCTTCTCAACTGCCTGTTTATGCATCGGATCGCTGGTGCGAATGAAGATGTCGTACTCCACGTCCAACAGGCGCCAAAGGTCCTTGATGTTCACGACCAATTCATCCACAAACTGTTGGGGTGCCTTACCGGCAGCTTCTGCATTCTTCTGTACTTTTAGTCCGTGTTCGTCAGTACCAGTCAGGAAGCAGACGTCGTAACCTCTTAACTCCTTGTAGCGGGCCAAAGCATCGGCTACCACGGTAGTATAGGCGTGCCCGACATGCAGCTGTCCGCTGGTATAGTAAAGGGGCGTAGTCAAATAATAGGTAGGTTTGCTCAATCTTCTCTCCTCCTTGCATTGCATGAATAAAGATGCTGAAACGGGCGACAAAAAGCCCCCATCCCAAGTCAGGGACGGGGGTCCGTGGTACCACCCTGTTTCGCCGGCAATCCGGCCTCATCGGCTGTATCAGCCTGCTGGTATCGCCTGACGGCGGGGTAGCCTGGTGCGCCAGGAAATGGGCACTCGTCTACCCGGCTCCAGAGCCATCTTCGCCACCTGCGCGCTCACCGGCTTTCACCTGATCCGGCTCTCTGCTAGAACGCACATAGCAACTACTCTTTCTTTCATCGCCACTGTCCATATGAATTTAGCCTAAAGTGTACCATCGCGGACGGCGAAAGTCAAATCGGCGGCGCGACCTGTGTCGTAGGACAGCGATATTGTCACCCTGTACGGGACAGCGATAATGTCCCTATGATGGGAGAGCAATATTTAAACATGAAAGAAGCAAATCGCCTTCGTGTAATTCTAGACACCCTTAGCGAGAGGCGTGCTTCCCAGCCGGGCTCTGACAAGAGGACCCGACAGGAGAAGTCTGGAAAGTATTGCCGGGTAACTACAATTCAGTTATTGACAAGTAAATGAGAAGTGTTATTATGGTCAATATAGATGATGCAAGAATATGCTTGCAGCAAATGCATGCTGATAGTTGGACCTGCGTTGGAGGAATCTTGTATACAATTTTGTTGACAGCTATTGGTATAGTTGGTATAGTGGCTTTGGGGGTATTTGTCGAACCTTGTCGCAAAGGAGGGAGAGAAAGATGAAGTCTACTGGTATTGTTCGCAAGGTGGACGAGCTAGGTCGCGTAGTAATCCCGATCGAGCTGCGTCGCACTTTGGGTATCGATGAAAAGGACTCTTTGGAGATCTACGTCGACGCCGAGAAGATCATCCTCAAGAAATATGAGCCCGGTTGTATCTTCTGCGGGAACGCAGAAGGCTTGGTTAATTACCGTGGCAAGAACATATGTGGCACTTGCCTAAAGCAATTGTCCGTTGACGTTCAGTAATCGCAAAAGCAAAAGCACCTGCAGCGCAGGTGCTTTTTGTTTGCTGTTTTGGTGGTTCCTACTTAATTTCGACGCTAGCACCGGCTGCTTCTAACTTGGCCTTCAGGGACTCAGCCTCTTCCTTGCTGACCTTCTCCTTGACAGCCTTCGGAGCGCCATCGACCACAGCCTTGGACTCAACCAGACCCAGACCGGTGATCTCGCGGACAGCCTTGATTACGTTGACCTTCTTGTCACCAGGGGCGGTGATGATCACGTCAAACTCAGTCTGCTCTTCTTCTTCAGCAGCAGGAGCAGCAGCGCCGCCGGCAGGCATTGCCATCGCCATCGGTGCAGATGCACTGACGCCAAACTCCTCTTCCATGGCCTTGATCAACTCAGACAACTCGAGCACGGTCATGCCCTTGACGGCTTCTAGGATTTGTTCCTTATTCATTGAATAGACCCTCCTCAATTAAACATTCGTTCAAGATCTCTGAAAACCTAAGCTTCTTCCTTCTGCTTGCGCACGGCCTCCAAGGCATAACCGAACTTGCGGATCGGTCCTTGCAGGACGTTGAGGAAGCCAGACAACGGCGCTGCCATTGTGCCTACCACCTGGGCAATCAACACTTCCCGTGACGGCAGATCGGCTAAAGCCTGCACGCCATCCATAGAGATCACTTTGCCTTCCACCAGACCGGCCTTGATCTCCAGGGCCTTGTTGGCCTTGGCGAATTCAGACACGCTTTTTGCTGGCGCTACCGGATCCGTCACGCTGATCGCCAGGACGGTCGGTCCTTCCAGGTACTGATGCAGTTCAGCAATTCCCAACTGATCAGCGGCACGCTTGGCCAGGGTGTTCTTGACCACCTTCAGCTCAACGCCCGACTGACGCAACTGGCTGCGCAGTTCGTTGATCTTGTTTACGTTGATGCCTTGGTGGTTAGCCAGAACCACACCCTTTGCTTGGCTCAACTTCTCGATCAACTCGGCAACAGCTGCTTCTTTTGTCTCGCGACTAATGCTCATCATTCCCACCTCCTTAGCAGAGCTCTTGGGAAACTTAAAAAGGCCTCCGCAGACATGCGAAGGCCCAAGCAAACAAAATCAGTTTACTGGCTAGACTTCGCCTCGGCAGGCAATGGTTTAAGCCCCAAAGGGCGCCTGCTGTCTACGGCACAAAATGCACTATATCAATAAAGAGCAAGCCTGTCAACACCTAGTACAACGTGTACCTCGTACATCGTACCTAGTACATCGCGTACAGCGCAAACAGCAAGAATGTCTGCCGCCTGCTAGACGGTAGGCGCGGAGGCACGAGCCGGACTGATGCGGATTCCAGGACCCATCGTAGAGGATAGGGTGATGGTGCGCACGTACTGACCCTTAGCGCCCGACGGCTTCGCCTTGATCAAGGCATCGAACAGCGCCTGGAAGTTCTGTTGCAGATTTTCTGCAGAGAAGGAAACCTTGCCGATCGGGGCGTGCACAATGCCAGCCCGGTCAACACGATATTCGATCTTACCAGCCTTGCTGTCCTGCACAGCTTTGGCCACATCCATGGTTACTGTACCAGTCTTGGGGTTAGGCATCAGGCCTCTGGGTCCTAAAACGCGACCCAAGCGACCGACCAGACCCATCATATCAGGGGTGGCGATGGCTACGTCAAAATCCAGCCAGCCTTCCTGAATGCGGGAGATTACATCTTCGGCACCGACCACATCTGCACCGGCTGCCTCTGCTTCACTAGCCCGATCGCCCTTGGCGAACACCAGCACCCGCACCGATTTACCGGTGCCGTGGGGCAACACCACAGCGCCACGCACCTGTTGATCGGCATGCTTGGGGTTAACTCCTAGCTTGATGGCTGCTTCCACGGTCTCATCAAACTTGGCCGGGGCTATCTGCTTAACCAGGTCTACCGCCTCACGCACTTCATAAAGCTGCATCCGGTCAAACTGCTTAAGAGCGTCTTGATACTTCTTGCCGCGTTTAGGCATATTTTGCACCTCCTGTGGTAGTAGCGGGAAAACCCTCCCACAATGCTCCTAAAGAGCTGATTGTTCACCCTGGGTGAACATATTCAACTAATCGACGACTGTGATTCCCATGCTACGGGCAGTGCCCTCGATCATGCGCATGGCCGCTTCCACAGAGGCTGCATTCAAATCGGGCATCTTGGTTTGGGCGATCTCCCGCACCTGATCCCGAGTGACCTTAGCAACCTTGTTACGGTTGGGTTCACCTGAGCCGGACTCAATGCCAACAGCCTTTTTCAACAGAACGGCTGCCGGAGGGCTCTTCATAATGAACGTGAACGACCGATCTTGGTAGACAGAAATCTCTACCGGGATAATCATTCCCATCTGCTTGGATGTGCGTTCATTAAACTCCTTCAAGAACCCCATCATGTTGATGCCAGTTTGAGCCAGGGCAGGTCCAACCGGTGGAGCGGG
>CAYVCY010000054.1:0-12221 GCA_964450265.1 uncultured Clostridia bacterium | reverse complement strand
GCCAGCCCCTCCCGGGCCAGCTTGGCATAAAGTGTATGGTTGGCAGCGCCCGCTTTAGCCGTGATACGCAGGACACGGGAACTGGACCAGTCCCGGATTTCCTCTATGTCAGCGATCTCCACCGGCTCATGCAGCCAGGCAGCCACCGCTGCTTGCCACTCAACAATTAGGTCCATTTTGCTCACCTCTCTTTACATCATCTTAAGCCGACGGTAGCGCGAACAAAAAGGGGGAACGGTCAGGACAGCTATTCTTGTTGAGTTAGTTAATTTATATTATTCTCCAGCCTTGACCAGTTCAACGGCTTCCTTGCCAGAGATGTGCTCTATGTCGATGGCCACTATGTGCGAACGTGTGCATCCGGCTACTGCCTTATGCTTGGCTTCTTCCGGCTGGTCCGCCGCATACTTCTCAATTAAAGCACTAAACGCCTCTACCCATTCATCACCCTCTGCAATTCGAGCCTTGCCAAAGGCAATCACGCTGCGGAAGTAGGTGGTGTATTGCTCACTGACGATTTTGTCTTCATCCACTACCGAAAAGGAGGCCTTGGGGTTCTTGATGATGGCGTCAATCTTGTGTCCGGCCTTGGCTGAATGAAAATAGATCCTGCCATTCAGGTAGACGTAGCTGAGGGGGACCGCATAGGGGTAGCCATTGTCACCCAGGCAAGCCAGGGTGCCATTGGTACATCTGTCCATCACAGCTCGGGTATCGTCGGCTGACAACAACTGCTTAGCTCGTCTCATTTCTCTGAACACCGCCTTATCCTCGCTTTCATCAGTTTGCCTGCCCGGCTGTTCGCAGCCCAGCGCGGACATTTGCTCAAGCTATCCGTTAGGGGATGTATACTGCCAATGAGTGGTTCGGATTTCAGACTGCGAGCGCTATTGTCATCCTACCATGCATTCCTAGCATGGGTATCTACAGCTGTCTCAAATGTATTACTGTGCAGAAACTGGGAGTAAGTCTTATTGCTGGTGATAACCCCTAAGACGCTATGATATAATTAACTAACATCATCGTAGAGGACTGAGGAAATGAAGCTTTGTCCGGAATGCAAAAGCGATAGCCTGGCTAGAACATCATCTACGGGGCTGAGGGTAATCGTCTGTGTTGTGCTGTTGTTCATTCCCTATGGATTTTTTTTCTGCTGGATACCGTTTATCCTTCCCCATTCATTTCGTTGCAACATCTGCGGGGCAGAGTTGAAGGCTCCCGATTTGCTAGATCTGGATTGGCGAGAACGGGATGTGCTGATGGAGCAACACCGACGGCTGGAGGCAAAGCTTAACCCCATGCTGGATCAGTGGGTGGCAGACCAGCAGGCTAACCTAGGCAAGATTGTGAAGAGCAAGGGGCAGTTCATGCTGTTGCAGGTGGCAAAAAAGGATGTAAGACCATTTAGGATAGTGGACTACACTGCTTTGGAACAGGCTGCCGAACTGGTGCTGAATGAGAAAGTCTCTGCAGAGTTCAAGATCTTTGACCTTCCACCGCTCTCGTACAGCCCCTACCGGGATAGGACTGGTCAGTCAGACCGCCAGCAAAGGCGGTTGACAGAGTTAGGACGACAGTTGCTGACCGGGCGAGAGGTGGAACTGATCAGATCCGGCGAAGACGCTTTGCATGTGGCACTGAGCCAAGAACAGGGACTGCAACAGGTTAGGGTGAAGCGGGAACAGCCCGCCAGGTCAGAAATGTAGGTTTGGATCATCAGCGGTGCGGGAGGGAGCTTTCGCACCGCTGGCTGTTTGCCTGCTGGTTATCTTTGTTGGTCGCGATACCACTCTAGCGCCTTCCGTTCCACCTCTTTCACGAAGCTGTCCTTGCCCTCCATGTAGCCATAGATATCGTCGGGGAACTGCTGGGCCAGGCGGGCCTTCAGTTCGCCGTATTCCTTGGCTGTGCCCGGATGGGCGCGCAGATAATCCCGAAAGGCCAAGTGGCGGTCTACGGCCTCGCGGTGATCTGCCTGAAAGACATGCACGTTGTGCGTGCGGTGCTCGTCCCCACCTTTATGGAAGTAGCGGCGGCCGGGAATGCCCCATTCGCCAAAGCCCTTGTAGCCCAAGGCGCTCATCTGCTCGTTCAGTTGGTCTACCTGTATGATGTCTTTGACCAACGGCATCATGTCTATGATCGGCTTTGCTTTCAGGCCCGTCACGGAGGTGCTGCCGATGTGGTGGATGTCCACCAACAGCGGCCCAAAGACGGCCCGCAGTCGCTCCGCTTCCTGCTGGAACATTTCCGGCCATCTTTCGTCATGCTTAACGACCACTATATTCCTCATGCTCATCGACGCCCGGCCTCCTTCAAGGGATGTTACCACGGTATTGCCTGCTCTCCTTTACGGTGCCACCACGCGGTTGGTCAGGGCACCCAGGCCCTCTATCTCGATCCGTATTTCATCGCCCACCTGCATGGGACCGATGCCGGAAGGGGTGCCGGTGAGGATGACATCGCCAGGGTGCAGGGTGATCACCTGCGAGACGAAGCTGACCAGCTGGGGAATGGTGAAGATCAGGTCTGAGGTGCTGCCGTCCTGCTTCACCTGGCCGTTTAGTATGGCCTTCAGGCGCAGGTTGCTGGCATCTATGCCGGTAACGATGCTCGGGCCCAGGGGGCAGAAGGTGTCGAAGGACTTGGCGCGAGTCCACTGACCATCTTTGCGCTGCAGATCGCGGGCGGTAACGTCGTTGGCAATGGTGTAGCCAAAGACGTACTGCATGGCATCCGCTTCGCGCACCTGATGACAGCGCTGACCGATGACGATGGTCAGCTCGGCCTCGTAGTCCAGCTGCCCCACCATCGGCCAATAGACGATGTCTCCCCGGTGCGGCAACAGGGAGGTGTGCGGCTTGAGGAAGATGATCGGCTCGCTGGGCAGCTGCATGCCCAGCTCCAGGGCGTGCTGGCGGTAGTTCAGTCCCACACAGACGATGCTGCTGGGTTGGCAAGGGGTGAGCAGGGTGATGCTGCTGAGCGGGACAATGCGGTCGGTCAATTGATGTGCGCCGAAGATGTCGCCCTGAATGACGGCAATCTGGTCGCCGTGCAGCAGCCCGTAGCAGGTGCTGCCGTCCAGGGAGAAGCGCACGTATTGTTTGGACATTGGGAATCCCTCCTTTTCGGTACATTTTCGGTACATACTGTTTGTTGCTGAAGGTACAAGCAGATAATTAAGCTCGCAGGAACCCGAACATGCTGTGTTGGCGTTTTGTGTGGGTAGTCTGGGAATCTACGCGAGTCTTATTAAAGATAGAATACGACAGGGAGCAGGCATTTCCCTTGCGGAGCCGGCCCTGGTGAAGGGGTGGAAAGGCTTTTCGCCTCGCCGAGAGTGATATGTGATTTTGGCCGGGTTGCAGGGATCTTGCCCTCGGGTGGTTAATTAAATAGCGACCACAATTATCTCCGAGTCTTCCAGTCCTAAGGATGTTGTCTATGGAAGGAAGACCGTTAGGGTGGCAGGGGAAACCCGGTCGCCTCCCGTCTGGAAAGGAGTGAACTGCGGCCGCTGACGCTTGGGCTGGCTAGGCTTGGCGTCCGTTTGCCTTGCGCCTCCTTTTCAGAGCACGTGTGCTATTTGGAAAGGAGGTTTTGGTTTGCGTGGAAAATTGCCTGCTCTGGCGCGGGGAGTACTTCTGCTCTGCATCGCAATCGCCATCTGTTTGACGTTGTTCTATCCCCGTCCAAAGTTGCCTTTTGAGTTGGAGCAGGGCGAGAAAGCGCAACGACTGGGACAATACGAAGGTGATCACATCGTCGCAGTCTATCTGGCGGAAGCAGGGTCAAACCGGCGTCTGGTGCAGATCGCCACTAGCCAGGGCTTTAAAGGGCCGATGCAATTTCAGGTGGATATCGATCTCAAAGCCAAGGTGATCAGCCGGGTGCAGGTGCTGTCGCAGCAGGAGACAGAGGATTACGGTGGGTATGTTACCGAGGATTGGTTTCTGGAGAGATTTGTTGGCAAGAGCGCGGACAGCCGGCTGCGCCTGGCGAAGATGGCCGCTAAGACGCCAGAGGAAGTGGTGGCCATCACCGGCGCCACGGTAACCAGCCGGGGTGCCTTGGATGCGGTAAACAAATGCCTAGATAACTACCTAAAATTAGAACGGGAGGATTGATAATCGTGAGATTGACCAAGAGAGCGTTAGTTTATCTGTTGACGGTGAGCATGCTCGGCTTGCTGCTTGCGGGGTGCTCCACTCCGCCGGTGGTTGAAGAGCCCAATGGACAGGAGGAAGAAGGCGTCATTGCCTTTGTTGGCCTGCCGGATGGCGATGAGGAGATCACCGTGGCCGATCTGAAGGCGATGGAGCCGTACGAGACTGAGGCGCTGGGTATCAGCTCCTCGGGCGAAGAGGCCACCCACGCGGTAAAGGGTGTGCTGTTGGCGGACTTGCTGGAAGATTGGGGCGTGGAGCAACAGGGTCTACAGAGCATCCGTGCGGTGGCCAACGATGGCTATGCCATGGAACTGCCGGGCGAGATTCTGCAGGGCGAAGTGATCCTGGCCTATGAGTACGACGGAGAGCCGCTCTTTGAGGAAAGCGGCCCCATTCGGTTGATCGTGCCGAATCAGCGCTCCATGTATTGGCTGAGAGGGCTGGCCAGCCTGGAGATCAGCGGCGGAGGCAGCGGAGCGATTGCAGAGACCGACGCAACTAGAATTGTGTTCATCGAGACAGCGATCAGCTTGGTGCCCCACTATGACTACACCTATTACGAGAGCATTGACCAAGCGGTGAAGGTGGACGAGCTGTTCGCCGAACTGGGCATTGCCGCCACCGAAGGCACTGCTGCCCTGTGCGCAGCCGATGGCTTCGAGAAGAACGAGCAAGTAGCTACTCTGCGCCAGGGCTATCTGAAGCATACTGGCGAAGCGGCCCCATTGTTCCTCTCTCCCGACCTGCCCAAAGGCATGCATGTGAAGCAGCTTCTATGGATGGCTGTGGAGGACACGGCTTTGGTCTCCTTTGTGCATGCGGGCGAGGCCTGGGAACAGAAGACGGTGGAGGACATCTCCGGCATACCGCTGACCGCCATCCTGGAGCAGCTGGGGGTGCAATCAGACGAGGGCTATATTCTTAAGGCGAGCGATGACTATACGGTGGAAATCGAGGCGGCGGACGCAACCGATGGGCTGGTTTACATCAAGGATGATGTTGTCCGGGTCAGCTTCAGCCAGCTGCCCAAGAGCAGCAGCGTCAAGGGTTTGCTAAGCATCGAGGCCAAGTAGCGGGGAAGCAGCGACACAGAAGGGACGGTTCTTTTTGATTCGGACCAGCAGGGACGGTTCTTTTTGTTCCGCTCTACGACCAAACAAGGAGGAGACATCGAATAATGAAGAAGAGTATATCCATTGCGATTTTGCTGTTGGTAACCGCCTTGGTTTTCACCGCCTGCCAGCAGCCGGCACCGACTCCCGATCCCGATGAGCAGCAGCCTGGCGATGATCTGCTGCAGTGGGCAGTCACCTTTGTGAAAGCAGACGGCAGCACTGTGGAGCTGACCCACGCAGACGATTTGGAGCTGGTGGGAATCGAAGCCACCAAGGCGCGCAAAGATGGCACGGAAGAGACGCAGCAGTGGAAGGGCGTGGCCCTGTCAGCCGCCCTGGATTATCTGGAGTTGACCGCTTTTGAAGGGGTGACCGCTGAATCGGCTGACGGATACTCGGTGGACTTGGACAAAGAGATGGTCACCGACGAAGGGACCATTATTGGACTGGAACTGAACGGAGAGCCGCTGCCGGCAGATGATGGGCCGGCCCAGTTGGTGGTGGCCAGCCAGCGCTCTAACTTCTGGATTAAGCAACTGAGCAAGATCACGCTCAAGTAGCGTGGGCAAAGATGATTAGCCGCGCACTGAGGCGTTTTTCGCTGTTTCAGTTGATCATTCTGGCTTTGGTGGCCGCCCTGGGGGTGGCCTCCAAGCCAGTGGTGGTTCCGCTGGCCCACATGATCACCGGGCCGCTGATGATTCCCGGCGGGGTGTTGGCCGGAGGCTTCTATATGCTGTGGATTGTGCTGGGGGCTGGTCTGGTGGATCGCCGAGGCGCGGGGACGCTGATCAGCCTGGTGCAGGCGATTCTGATCGTCGCGCTAGGCCTCTATGGCACCCACGGCATCGTCAGCTTCCTGACCTATCTGGCACCGGGGTTGGCTGTGGATCTGGTGTTCCTGCCAGGCGGCCGTTGGCGGGGCAGCTCCCTCGCCTTCTTTACCGCCGGGATGATGGCCAACATCTGCGGCAGTTATTTGGTCAACCTGGTGTTTTTCCGCCTGCCCTGGATTCCGTTGCTGCTCAGCTTAAGCACCGCTGCTTTATCTGGAGGGCTGGGTGGTCTGATTGCCTATGCCATGGTACACAAGCTGCGGCAGACGGGGTTGATGGGTTTAGGCGTCATCGAGAATGACAATTCTTCAGCTTAGATGAAGCGACACAAAAAGAACCGTCCCCGCTGTTTCGGAGATGAAGCGACACAAAAAGAACCGTCCCTTTTGTATCGGTGGAGAGGAGGGGTGAGTGGCTATGAAGAGGATAATGGCAGTTGTGGCGCTGGTGGCGATGCTGGGTGCCGGCTTTTGGCTGGGGCAGAGCCATGGTATTCGGAAGGGTGCAAACCTGCCTAGTACGGCGCTGACGATTGTTGGCGATGTGGCGGGAGCGGTGCAGGTGTTCGGCTTGCCGTTGGAGACGGTTTCGTTGGAACCGGGATCTATCAAGGCGATTCCTTTGCAGTCACTGCTGCAACTGGCGGAGCCGCTAGCGGATGAAAACAAGGTGGTGCTGCGGGGAGTGGACGGGGTGGCCGCCGAACTGAGCCAGCTGGAGGGCGCATACATCGCCTATTCGGCAGAGCACGGTTGGCATGCGATAAATCCCAACCATCCGGTGAGCAGCAACATCAAGCACCTGCAGGATATCATTGTGGTGGCCGAAGGATTCTCTTGGGACCGGGGCATAAACATTATCACCGCCGAGGAGAACCTGGACAACTTCACCGTGGGGCAGCTGCTCAACGACGAGCTGTCGCTGGTGCGGATAGTGGATGGCACCGCCACAGTGGAGCATCAGGGACAGAGAATCAGCTCGTCCGCAGTGGTCTTCAAGCGGATGCTGGGTCTCGACCAGCTGCTAAAGCGGGTTGAGCTGCAGAATCCGAAAAACCTGGCAGTGATGGGCGAGAGTGGCGCCTTCGAGATGGTGGATATGTCCCTGGGAGGTTATCTGGAGGTGGGCGGGGACTCTGTGAACTATGTGGTGCCCGGTGACCGCACCCAAACGGTAAAAAAGGTGCGGGCGATGATGTTCAACGCGCCGGAACTGTCCATCATGCAGACCTTTGATCACACGGTGCAACGGCTGGAAAACGACGAGAAGGTGATGATCGCCTTCTTGGACGGGCTTAGCTACCGGCAGTATCGCCGGGCCATAGAGACCGAAATGGCACCCTACCTGCAGTCGTTGCCGCCGGCAGAGCAGGCGCTCAGCGTCTACCAGCCGGTGACCAACGCCGGGTTTGCCGCCATGATCACCGGACAGCCTCCAGCTGTGAATGGGGTGCACTCGCGCAGCCAGCGGGGCTTGAATGTGCCCAGCATTTTCGGGCGGGCGGTGGAACTGGGTAAGAAGGCCATCCTGGTGGAAGGCAACATTCAGATTCTGGACACCGAGGTGGAGCCGCGTCTCAACCTGGATCAGAACCAGCAGCATGGCACCGATGACGAGGTGTTTACCTCCGGGTTGCAGGCCATTGCCGAACAGCCGGATCTGCTGATGGTGCATTTCCACGGCATCGACGATGCCGGCCACGAGTACGGACCGCTGGCCGAGCAGACACTGCAGAAGATTCAGCAGGTGGATTCCTACCTGCAGGCGTTGGCCACAGAGTGGGACGGCACCATCATCGTGGTGGCCGACCACGGCATGCACGCCGAAGGCGACGGCGGCAGCCACGGGCAGGCCCGGGCGGAGGATCTTGTGGTGCCGTACATCGTAAGATAGTGCAAAATGCCAAAAAACGGGGACTGTCCCCATTTTTGCTTGCGAGGAGGATGAGCGGATGAAGAGGATCTTGATCGGCATGGTGGGGCTGTTGGTGGTGGTGATTGCCATCACGGGATACATGAACTGGCGGGAGAGCGTCGCGCTGCGGGAAGCACAGGCCAACGCTACACTGCAAGTAACTTGGGCCGACGACAACTCGGTCACTTTCAGCATGCAGCAGGTGCAGGAGCTGCCGGCGGAGGAATTTGCGGTGGTGCAGCGGAGCAGCGATGCGCCGGACAGCGATCAGGTGTTTAAGGGCGTTCCACTGAAAGCCTTACTCGCCGCACAAGGGGTGTCCCTTGACGAGAGCAGTCTGGTAACGGTGAAGGCGGCGGATGGTTATGCGGTGGCCCTCACTGGCGGCGAAGTGCTGCAGGATGAAAACGTCTACTTGGTCTACCAACGGGGAGGCGATTCCTTGGGCACTAAGGCATCGGGCGGGACCGGCCCCTTCCAGGTGGTCATTCGTCAGGATACCTACGCCCAGCGTTGGTGCAAGTTTGTGAGCGAGATTCAGGTAAAATGAAACCACTGATTGAGGCCAAGCAGTTGTCCTTCGGCTACAGCAACCAGTCCCCTCCCCTGTTTGAGCAGGTCGATCTGCAAGTCTTCTCGGGGGAAGTAGTGGCGCTGGTGGGCAAGAGCGGGGCCGGAAAGAGCACCCTCTGTCATTGCCTGGCCGGAATCATTCCCCACCTGATCCAGGGGCAGATCAGCGGTCAGGTGTGGGTGGACGACCTGCTGACCACAGATAGCAACCTTCCCACCCTGGCTCAAAGGGTGGGGGCTGTGTTTCAGGATCCGGATATGCAGCTGTTCATGCCTACGGTGGAGGACGAGGTAGCCTTTGGGCTGGAGAATCTCTGCCTGCCGCCACCGGAAATTGGGGAGCGGATTGAACAGTGCCTGCAGTTGGTGGGTATGAGCGAGCAGCGGCTCTGCCATCCCCATCAGCTCTCGGGAGGGGAGAAGCAGCGGGTGGCCTTGGCTGCCGTGTTGGCCATGAACCCGCAAGCGCTGATTTTGGACGAGGCCTTCTCGCAGCTGGATCGGACAGGTCGCGACGCGTTGAAGCAGATTATGTGGCAGCTGAGGGACGCCGGCAAAGCGATAGTGATGGTGGAGCACGATTGGTCCAACTTAGATGTGGCAGATCGGGTGCTGGTGCTGAAGGAGCGGCGGCTGCAGCCTTTTCGGGGTGAACTATGAGCGAATGCAAATCGGTGATTGTGGCTCGGGACGTCAGTTTCTGCTATCCCCAGGCTCCCCCGCTGTTTGAGGGGCTCAATCTGACGTTGTGTCAGGGGGAATTCGCGGCCATTGTGGGCGCAAACGGCAGCGGCAAGACCACGTTGGGCAAGCTGCTCTGTGGCATCCTGCACCCCACCGGGGGCAGCGTGCGCATTCTGGGCGAGGACAGCCGGAGCCTCAGCCTGGGAAGCATTGGGCAGATGATTGGCTACCTGTTTCAGAACCCGGATCAACAGCTGTTTGCGCTGACGGTGCGGGAGGAATTGAGTTGGCCGCTGCAGCTGCGGGGCGAAGATGTGGAATCGGTGCGGCGGAGGGTGGAACAGGTGCTGACCCGGTTTCAGCTCGCCGGCTTGGAAGACAAGCTGCCCTTCCGTTTGAGCCGCGGGGAGAAACAGCGGCTGGTGCTGGCAGCGATTATGCTGCAGCGGGCCCGCTATCTGATTTTAGACGAGCCCACCAGCAGCCTAGACCAGGAGCGGCGGGCAGGATTGTCCCAAATGCTGCACGAGTTAATGGCGGAGGGAATTGGCATGGCGGTGATCACCCACGATGATCATTTTTTGCAACAGCATGCCCAAAGGGTGATCAGGTTGCAGGAAGGGAGGGTGGTGGCCGATGAACGGGTCGCGCCTTGATCCCAGGACCAAGCTGGTGATCGTGCTATCCATCTCTTCCCTGGGGGTGTTTGTTACCAACCCCTGGGTACTGCTGGGTGTGGCCGGCGCGTCGTGGCTGTTGGCCGCCCTGCTAGGGGGCAACCCTGGCGGAGCGGCTCGGCGCTGGCGGCGAATGCTGTGGCTGTTCATTCCGATTGTGTTGATGCAGAGCGTGTTTTCTTCCGGTGGCATGCCCCTGCTCTCCATCGGCTCGATGACCCTGCTCAGCAGCGGAGGATTATTGAAGGGGTTGGCCATGCTCTGCCGGCTGCTGATTGTGGTGGTGGCCGCCAGCATCATGACCACATCCAACTCCCGCGATGTAGTGCAGGGGCTGATCCAGTGGAAATTGCCCTACGAGATTGCCTTTATGGTCTCGCTGGCGGCGCGTTTTTTGCCCATGTTGGGCGAGGAGGTGCGCGACTCGCTGATCGCGCTGCAGCTGAGGGGCATCGAGCCAGAGGCTCTGCCGCTACAGAAGCGCCTGCAGCTCTATTCGTACCTGCTGATGCCGGTGATGGTCAGCACGGTGATCCGGGCGGAGCAGCTGTCGTTGGCCATGGAAATGCGCGCCTTCCGCGCCTTCCCCACCCGCACCAGCCACCGCACGCTGCAACTGAATGCAGCGGACTACGCCTGGATGTTGGGCAGCATTGCGGTGAGTGTGACGGCGTTGATTGCGTTGCGCTAGGTAGCACAAGGGATCTATACATCGATCTGTCATTCCTACTCCACCTGCCATTCCGAGCGCTGGCGAAGAATCCATACGGAGGTGAACAACAGCATGCGTGTTTTCTCAGTTTCCGGCATCACTAAGTCTGGAAAGACGACTACCATAGAAGAGATCATCAAAGAGCTGCGACGGCGGCGATATACCGTGGGCAGCATTAAGGACATCCACTTCGAGGCCTTTGCCATCGATAGCCCGTCCACCAACACCGCCCGCCATCGCCAGGCCGGATCCCAGCTGGTTACCGCTTGGGGGCTGGCTGAAACAGATGTGCTCTACCCCACCCGGCTGCCCCTGGAGCAGCTGCTCCGCTTCTACAACCAGGATTTTGTGATCATCGAGGGCTTTGCCGAAGGACCTATTCCTAAGATCGTCACGGGGCATTCGCTGGAACAGGTGGACGAGCGGCTGGACGACCTGACCTTCGCCATTTCCGGCCGCATTTCCGACACCATGGATCAGTATCGGGGATTGCCTGCGCTGAGCGCGCTCACCCAGGTGACCGAACTCTGCGACCTGATTGAAGAGAAGGTGTTTGAACGGCTGCCCCACTTCCCTGGGGAGTGTTGCGCCGCCTGCGGGCAGGATTGTCTGCAGCTGGCCGCTCGCATCCTCAAGGGGGACGCCCAGCGCAGCGACTGCCGCCTGGTGGCCGAGCAGCAGAAGGTGGAACTTTCCATCGACGGGCAGCCGATCGAGATGGTGCCCTTTGTGCAGAGCATCCTCTATAACGCGGTGCGGGCTGTGGTGGCGGAGCTGGATGGCTATCAGCCGGGCAAGAAGGCGGAGATCAAGATTGGCTCCCTTTGAGGGACTGCTGGACCCAGCTGATTGGGAGCAACTGGGGATCTGCAGCTATCAGGTGATGCGGCAGTTCCGCAGCAAGCGGAACCAGGTCTGCCTGGTGCGGGCACACAAGGTCGATGGGACGGAATGTGAGCTGGTGGTGAAGCGGGCTGGAGAACAAACTGCGGATCTGAGCCGTGAGGCGGGTCTACAGGCGCTGCTGCACCAACGGGGGCTGGCCGTGCCCCAGCTGCTGCTGGCGAAACCCCGCTACCTGGTGATGCAATACATCGCCGGAGAAACCCTGGTGGACTATCTGGAGGGTGCGGAGCAGCGCCTACCCCTCAGCCCGCACATACTGCAGGGCGCAGTGCGGCCGCTTGCCCAGCAGCTGGCCGCCTGGCTGCGGCGGTTCTATCGGATCACCGCGGATAGCTTTGGCCACGCTACAATCATGGGCGACGTCAACCTGCGCAACTTTCTCCTTTGCGATGGTCGGGTCTACGGAGTGGATTTCGAGGACGCCCGCCCAGGCGACATAGCCGAGGATGCCGGCCGCATCCTGGCCTTTGCCCTCACCTACGACCCGGCCTTCACCCCTTGGAAGCGAGCCGTCGTGGAGGAGCTATCCCTGGCGTTTCGAGAGATGCTGCAACTGCCAGCAGAGCCCCTACAGCGCGCCATGGAGGCGGAACTGAAGGCAATTCGCCGCCGCCGCCGCCGCTGATGTGACA
>CAYVCY010000053.1:0-12708 GCA_964450265.1 uncultured Clostridia bacterium | reverse complement strand
AAGGAAATTCCAGCCTTGGATGATGATTTCGCCGCCGAGGTCAGCGAGCATGAAACGGTGGAGGAATTGCGGCTCGATACGCAGAATAAGCTAGAAAAGGCTGCATCAGAGCGCGAGCAAAGCGCTTTTGAGGCCAATGTAATTGAGGCAGTAGTGGAGAATGCCAGCGTTGACATCCCCGAGGTGATGATCACCCGCGAGGTCGATGAGATGATTGAGGAATTGAGCTACAATTTGGCCCGCCAAGGGTTCCCGCAGGAGTTTGCCCGCGAATATATTGGTGGCAGGATCGATGCTATTCGTGCGGACTACCAGGAGACAGCTAGAGATCGGGTGAAGACCCGTTTGGTGCTAAAAAAGCTGACCGAGACTATGGGGATCAGCGTCTCCGATCAGGATTTGGCGCAGAAGTTGCAGGAGATGGCAGAGCTGTATCAGCAGGATATTGCAGAGATACAGAGCTCGTTAGAGGCGAGGGACCAGTTGCAGTCATTGCGGGATAGCATAGCTACTGAAAGGGCGATTGAGCAGTTGGTGACGGCGGCCAAGCCGATAGCTCCGGCTGAGCCGGTGGAACAAAACGACAACAAAGAAGTTGGCGAGTAACATCTACTTGCAGTAGAATAGAAGCAAGCAGCAGGCCAAGTTGGAAAGCTTGGCCTGCCCGAATCTAAAGCTGGGAGGTTGTCCAGATGAGCTTGATCCCGATAGTCATTGAACAGACCAGCCGCGGGGAACGCAGCTACGACATTTATTCCCGCCTGTTGAAGGAGCGCATCATCATGTTGGGGACGCCTATTGACGATCACGTCGCCAATTTGGTGGTCGCCCAGTTGCTGCATTTGGAGGGCGAGGATCCGGAAAAGGATATCAGTATTTACATCAACAGCCCTGGAGGATCCATTGACGCAGGTATGGCTATCTACGATACGATGCAATACGTCAAACCGGATGTGCGCACCATCTGTGTAGGTATGGCGGCCAGCATGGCTTCCGTTTTGTTGGCGGCAGGCGCCAAGAAGAAGCGTCTAGCATTGCCGAATGCGCGGGTGATGATCCATCAGCCTCACGGTGGTGCTCAGGGGCAGGCTAGAGACATCGAAATACAAGCTAAGGAGATCCTGCGTCTCAGGGATCGCATCATTAAGATCTATGTGGAACACGCTGGGCAGCCGGTGGAGAAGATCGCCCGTGATTTCGACCGGGATTTCTGGATGGATGCCGAAGATGCAATGCAGTATGGTCTGATCGACGAGGTATTGGTCCGTCACAAGTAGGCCTGGAAAGTAGGTGAAACATGCTTAAGTTCGACGATAAGAATGTCGTCAAGTGCTCGTTCTGCGGCAAGTCTCAGGATCAGGTGAAAAAGTTGGTGGCCGGCCCGGGCGTCTACATCTGCGATGAGTGCATCGAGTTGTGCATGGAGATTGTCGAAGAGGAGACGCATCAGGATGCTGAGATGGATCTGAAGGAAATCCCCAAGCCTCGGGAGATCAAGGAGATCCTGGATGAATGGGTTGTGGGACAGGAAGAAGCCAAGAAGATTCTCTCCGTTGCGGTATACAACCACTACAAGCGCATTTATGCCGGCTCGTCCCGGGGTGACGAGGTGGAGTTGCAGAAGAGTAACATTCTGCTGGTCGGACCGACTGGAGTGGGAAAGACCTACCTGGCGCAGAATCTGGCACGGGTGCTCAATGTTCCGTTCGCTATCGCCGATGCTACTTCCCTCACGGAAGCTGGCTATGTAGGCGAAGACGTGGAGAACATTCTCTTGAAGCTGATCCAGGCCGCAGATTATGATGTGGAGCGGGCCGAAAAGGGCATCGTCTATATCGACGAGGTGGATAAGATCGCTCGCAAGTCTGAGAATCCGTCTATCACCCGCGATGTCTCCGGGGAGGGCGTACAACAAGCCTTGCTGAAGATCTTGGAGGGTACTGTGGCCAGCGTGCCGCCACAGGGAGGAAGAAAACATCCTCATCAGGAGTTCATCCAAATTGACACTACCAATATTCTGTTCATCTGTGGTGGTGCCTTTGATGGTGTGGATAAGATCATCCAAAACCGTATCGGTCACAAGGTGATGGGTTTCGGAGCTGATGTGCAGGGAAAACAGGAACAGAATGTGGGCGAGATTTTGCGCCATATTTTGCCTGGCGATCTGCTCAAGTTCGGCCTGATTCCGGAATTTGTCGGCCGCATACCGGTAATTGCCACTCTGGACAACCTGGATGTCGACGCGCTTATTCGGGTGCTCACCGAGCCGAAGAACGCGCTTACCAAACAATATCAGCGTATCTTCGAGATGGATGGTGTCTCGCTGGAGTTCAAGGATGACGCTTTGCATGAAATCGCGGTTGAGGCGATCAAGCGCAATACCGGTGCCCGGGGACTGAGGGCGATCATGGAAAAGACCATGTTGGAAGTGATGTATGACATTCCTTCTCGCACCGATATCAAGAAGTGTGTGGTCACCCGCGAGTCCATCCTCAATCAGGAGCCACCGCTATTGATTGCCGGCCAGCGTAAGAAGAAGCAGGACACTGCCTAATAGACACCAAAGGCTGCGGATTATTCCGCAGCCCTTTTCATGGCAAAGAGTGAGACGGGTGGACAGGAAAACAGGATCGGGGAAAAAGCTGGAGATGGCAGCGAGAGGTCTGCCAATTATACAGGAAAATGTAGGATAGGCGTTGCCCCCTTCGTCAATACTAACTGATGACTGTAAAGAGTAAGGACGGTGGGGTAATGGGTCTCTCAAGTGCTTTTGCGGTTGTGCAAGTCTTCTTTGCTATCGTGATCGGACTCTATTTCTGGAATCTGCTCAAGACTCAGCAGGGCAACCGAGTGGCAGTGGAAAAGGAATCGCGCAAGGAACTGGATAAGCTACAGCGTCTACGTCAGATCTCCCTCACCGAGCCGCTATCAGAAAAGACCCGCCCGGCCAAGTTCGAGGACATCGTCGGGCAGGCAGAAGGGCTAAAAGCGCTGCGGGCCGCCCTGTGCAGTCGTAATCCACAGCATGTGATCATCTATGGCCCGCCGGGTATCGGCAAGACAGCGGCCGCCAGGCTGGTGTTGGAGGAGGCAAAGCGAACATCAGGTTCGCCTTTTTGTCCGGATGCTAAGTTCATCGAGGTGGATGCGACCACAGCTCGCTTCGACGAGAGGGGCATCGCCGATCCGATTATCGGTTCAGTTCATGATCCGATCTATCAAGGAGCAGGGGCAATGGGTGTGGCCGGAATCCCTCAGCCCAAGCCGGGGGCAGTGACCAAAGCTCACGGCGGGGTGCTATTCATCGACGAGATTGGCGAACTTCATCCGGTACAGATGAATAAGCTGCTGAAGGTGTTGGAGGATCGTAAGGTCTTCCTGGAGAGCGCCTACTACAGCTCCGAAGATAACAACATCCCCCAACATATTCACGACATTTTTCAGCAGGGGCTGCCGGCCGATTTCCGCTTGGTTGGTGCCACCACCCGGCTGCCGGAAGAGATTCCACCAGCTATTCGCTCTCGCTGTCTGGAAATCTTTTTCCGCCCTTTGCTGGCCGACGAAATCGGCCAAATCGCCCGGGGTGCGGCCGCAAAGATAGCTGTCTCACTGCCGCTCGCGGCTGAGGAGGTTGTGAAGAGTTACGCGCAAAATGGGCGGGAGGCCGTGAACATCCTGCAGATCGCTGCCGGCATCGCAGCAGCGGAAGGTCGCCAAAGCTTGACCAGAGAAGATCTGGAGTGGGTGGTGAACAGCAGCCAGTGTTCGCCTCGTTTAGAGCGAAAGATATCTCCGGATGCCCAAGTGGGCGTCGCCAACGGCTTGGCCGTGACCGGCCCGAACATGGGATCTCTGCTCGAGATTGAGGTGACGGCCATGCCTGTCGGACAGCAGAAAGGCAACATCATCGTCACCGGCGTGGTGGAAGAAGAGGAGATTGGCGACGCGCGCCATGTGATCAGGCGCAAGAGCACAGCCAGGGATTCGGTGCAGAACGTGCTCACCACCTTGCGCCATGTGATGGACTATGACCCGCAAGGATATGACATCCACGTCAACTTTCCCGGAGGAATGCCCGTGGATGGGCCATCCGCAGGAGTGACCATGGCGGTGGCCATCTACTCCGCGCTCACCGGGCGCCCGGTGGACAACCAGGTGGCTATGACCGGGGAGATGTCCATTCGGGGGCTGATCAAGCCGGTCGGCGGGGTGGTGGCCAAAGTGGAGGCAGCGAGGCTGGCTGGATGCAGCCGGGTGCTGGTGCCGAAGGAAAATTTTCAGGAGATGTTCCACCGGTTGTCGATAGAAGTACTCCCAATCGGTTCGTTACAAGAGGCGCTGCGCTTCGCTCTGCTGGAACAACAAGTCCTCTCCGCGTCCTCGTAACCCTTGGCTCGCCAAGGGTTACTTTTTTGTGGTGGACGGCACAGTGGGGACAGGCCCTCCGTTCCATTCCGCCAAGGCGGAACAGAACGGTAGGGCCAGTCCCCCTGTGCCACCCGGGAGGTGCCGCGTGATGGAATTTCGGTTGCGAAGCCGCTAGGGCGTCAAGTCTCAAACCATCTCGGGCAGGGCGCATTAACCCCCCAATTAGTTGGACTGAGACTTGACGCCGCGTGATGGAATTTCGGTTGCGAAGCCGCTATGCAGGGAATCTTACCGAAGAAGAAGAATATAGGATCCCGTTGGGCGATTTGCGATCACGTGACGAAGAAGGAGACAGCATATGACGGAGGTGAGGCAGTTGTCAGCAGAGGCTCAAATTCTACCATTGCTGCCGCTGCGCGGCTATTTGGTCTTTCCATATACCATTCTCAATTTGGATGTCGGCCGCCCCCGCTCCATCGCTGCTTTGGATCAGGCGATGCTAGGCGAGGGGCAGATCATGTTGGCTGCCCAGAAAGACTTGAGACAGGAAGAGCCCGCGAAGGACGATATTTATCCCATTGGGACCATTGCCCATGTGAAGCAATTGCTCAAGCTGCCGGGAGGCACGATCAGGGTGCTGGTGGAAGGGCTCTCCCGCGCTCGCATTGTCGGCTTTGAACAGCAGGAGGAGTATTTCTCGGTCAGTGTCCAGGAGGTCCTGGAAGATGATTCGGTCTTGCCTGAGACGTCCGCCCTGATGCGGACGTTGATCTATCAGTTTGAACAGTATAGCAAACTGTCAAAGAAGATTTCTCCTGAAATCCAGGCCGCTGTAAACAGCATTGAAGAGCCTGGCAGGCTGGCGGACGTGGTGGCCTCCCACTTTTCGCTGAGCGTGGAGGACAAACAGCAGATTCTAGAGAGTCTCGATGCGGCTGACCGTCTAGAGAAGATGGTCGGCATTGTCGCCCGCGAATTGGAAGTGTTGGAGTTGGAGCGCAAGATCGGCTTGCGGGTGAGAAAGCAGATGGAACGCAACCAGAAGGAATATTATCTGCGCGAACAGATGAAGGCCATCCAGCGGGAGTTAGGGCAGAAGGATGAGCGCATGGCCGAGGCGGAGGAGCTGCGTCAGAAGCTGCAGCAACTAGATCTGCCAGACGAAGTAGCCGTTAAGACGGAAAAAGAGATAGATCGCCTGGAGCAGATTCCTCCCGGAGTGGCGGAAGGCGTGGTGGTGCGCAACTACCTGGATTGGTTGCTGGCCATGCCTTGGAGCGAAGTGACCGAGGATCAGCTGGATGTGGCTCGGGCCGAACGAATTCTGGACGAAGACCATTACGGACTGGAGAAGGTGAAGACGCGCATAGTCGAGTTCCTGGCTGTGCGTCAGCTGATCACCAGGATCAAGGGCCCGATCATCTGCCTGGTGGGCCCGCCGGGAGTGGGCAAGACGTCTTTGGCCCGGTCTGTAGCCCGGGCGATGGATCGCAAGTTCACCCGCATCTCCCTGGGGGGAGTGCGGGACGAGGCTGAAATCCGCGGCCATCGACGGACCTATGTCGGAGCTATGCCTGGCAGGATCATCCAAGCGCTGCGTCAGATCGGGTCTCGCAACCCGGTGTTCTTGTTGGATGAGATCGACAAGATGAGCACCGATTTTCGCGGAGATCCCTCGGCAGCCCTCTTGGAGGTGTTGGATCCAGAACAGAACAACAGTTTTGCCGACCATTACCTAGAGGTGCCGTTCGATCTATCCGCTGTGCTGTTCATCACCACCGCCAACTCTCGATTTGGGATTCCTCGGCCTCTCTTGGACCGGATGGAGGTCCTAGAGATCGAGAGCTATACCGAGCAGGAGAAGTTTCAGATCGCCAAGCGGCATTTGGTTCCGAAGCAACTGCAGGCCCACGGCCTCACCCAGGAATTGGTTAGGGTGAGCGATCCCGCCATTCGCAGGACCATTCAGTCATACACTCGCGAAGCGGGAGTGCGCAATCTGGAGCGGGAGCTAGCGACTATTTTCCGCAAGCTGGCCAAACAGGTGGTGCAAGGTGCCACCGGTCAACAGACTGTGACCAAGCAGAACCTGCACCTTTTTCTGGGCGCAGAACGTTTCCGCCACAACCCGAAGGAGCATCAGGATCAGATCGGTGTGGCCACAGGTTTGGTCTGGACCGAGGTGGGGGGAGATACCACGGCGGTGGAAGTGGCGGTGATGCCTGGGAAAGGCAAGCTGATTCTCACTGGAAAATTGGGTGAAGTGATGCGGGAATCGGCCCAAGCAGCGTTCAGCTACATCCGATCGCGGGTGACTACACTGGGGATCGATGAAGGCTTCCATCAAGAAAAGGATATTCATGTGCATGTGCCGGAAGGTGCTATCCCGAAGGACGGGCCGTCCGCCGGGATCACCATAGCCACAGCGTTGGCTTCAGCTCTGTCTGGTCAGCCTGTGCGCTCAGACGTAGCCATGACGGGAGAGGTGACGCTGCGCGGGCGGGTGTTGCCGATCGGTGGGCTGAAAGAAAAGGTTCTCGCCGCACACCGGGCAGGTATCGCTACGGTGGTGCTGCCAGCAGAGAACAAGCGAGACTTGGGAGAATTGCCACAGAACGTGAGCCGGCAGTTGCAGTTTGTCCTGGTGGAGCACATGGATCAAGTGCTGGACACCGCATTGGTTACCAAAGCATGAGCAGGCGTCAAGCGAGATATGTATTAAGTGGGGTGCGGCCCGATCAATACCCGCGGGACGGTTTGCCGGAGATAGCTCTGGTAGGAAGGTCCAACGTAGGGAAGTCGTCGCTGATCAACGCTCTGCTCAACCGCAAGAACCTGGCGCGCACCAGCAACACGCCTGGCAAGACTCGCACGGCCAACTTTTACTCGGTGGACGATCAGTTCTACTTCGTCGATCTGCCTGGCTATGGATACGCCAAGATATCCCAGGCGGAGCGGCGACGTTGGCAGCGGATGGTCTGGGAGTATCTTAGCGGGCGCCAACAGCTATGTCTGATCGTGCAAGTGGTAGATTTCCGCCACCCGCCTACCGCCCTGGATCAGGAGATGTATGCTGGACTCTGCCAACTGAATACGCCGCACCTAGTGATCGCGAACAAGCTTGACAAAGTGAAAAGATCGCAGTGGGAGGCCCATCAGCGCCAGGTCTTTGCGGGGCTGAACGGTTTGTTGCCTGAACAACTGGTGTTGCTGTCCACCGAGACTAAACAGGGGGTGGGAGATGTCTGGAGCATCGTCTCTGCTGTTTTAGCTGGCCCAAGGAGTTAAGGGGACCCCTCATATTAAATTGCTGGCTCTGCAGAGCAGAGTCTGCCGGAGAGGAAGGAAAAGCATGGGCGTTAAGGTAGCGCTCCTGTATAATTTGGCTGAATCAGAGACGCTGGGGGCGGATGACCCTCCAGATAGGCAAGCGGAGCTCGATTCTGAGCAGACGGTTTTTGCTATTCAAGAGAGTTTGGTGGCCGCTGGCCATCAGGTGAGGCTGCTGGCCGGAAAGCTGCCCGACTTACTGCAGTTACAGACAGACCCGGTGGATATCGCTTTTAACATCTGTGAAGGATATCGGGGACGAAACCGCGAGGCACACGTGCCGGCGGTGTTGGAGATGCTCGATCTGCCGGTGACCGGCTCTGATGTGTTGACACTGGCTACCTGCTTGGACAAACCTACCGCCAAGATGCTGCTGCTCCATCACCAGGTTCCGACGCCACGTTTCCAGGTGTTCTACTCCGCCCTGGATGTGTTGGATCAGCGGCTTTGCTGGCCTTTGATGGTTAAGCCTGCCCATGAGGGTTCCAGCATGGGCATTTCTTCAGACTCCCGCGTGCGAAACGAAGCCGAGCTGCGCGAGCAGGTGGCTTACCTGATTCGCCATTATCGTCAGCCAGTGTTGGTGGAGGAGTTTATCGTGGGGCGCGAGTTCACAGTGGGCGTATTGGGCAACGGCGAGCTGACCACTCTCCCCGTGATGGAGATCAGCTTCGATCGGGTTCCTGCCGAGGCTAACGGTATCTACTCCTATCAGTACAAGCGGGAGTGGACTGATCGCAATAATTTCCTTTGCCCGGCCCCGATCGACGAGTTTACTGGCCGTCTGTTACAGGAAACAGCCAAGCAGGCGTTTCGGATGCTGGGCTGCCGTGATTTTGGTCGGGTGGATTTTCGTCTCAGTGAAGATAGAATTCCCTATGTGATCGAAATCAATCCTTTGCCGGGGCTGGCTCCGGGGTACAGCGATTTCCCAGTGGCGGCAGAGGCAGCCGGCATCAGCTATGAACGGTTGATCAACCTGATCCTCAATCACGCATTGGAACGATATCAGATCAGGAGTCAGCTATTGCATGCCTGATCGAACAAACAGACACCCGCATCCGTGCGGGTGTCTGTCATCCCTGTCCCATTTTAGGCGCGCAGCTGTTGCCCGTTCTTCCACAGCCGGCGCTCTTTAGCGCACTCGGCCAGCCAATAGAGGGGCAGCAGGCGGAATCCATCTGGAGTGGTAACCTTGACCAAGTTGCCATCGATGGACAGGATTGCATAGGCGGCTTTGTCCCCGGTCAGTTGTTCTGGCTCGAAGGCCAATTCGTCGCCGGGGTGGAGTAGTTGGCGCAACCGCAGCTGGTCCATAAGCTTCACTCCTCCTTTTTTATACATATCTTTTTTCGTCAGACCATAAGCCAGATCCTTCTCTGTCTGTTTGCGGCCCTATTCTAAGCGTAGCCCGAGTTATTCATCGCTGGCTCTATCTTGCAGCCTGTGTCGCTCGGGTGGCGAAAGCTGCGGTGAACAATCTCTCACTATTCACTGGGCGTTCCAGTCTGCCCGTCTGAACCATCAAGTTCTGCAGATCATTTACCGACTGACAGCTGAGTGTAGGGTCACTAGCCCAAACCCCTAGCTCCTGATAGCGGTGAATGGATTCCACCAACACAGCCAATTCTGTGTCGGGGAAGGAAGGCGCGATGGTAGTGGCGATTTCGCTGGCAGTATGTGTCTCTATGAAACGTAGCCCTCGGCGGATTGCATCGGTGAACTGCTGTAGGGTCTCTGGTCGGTCTCGGATCATGGCAGCCCTGACGTGATAGGCAGCCAACGGTACATCTCTAGTCCACTGAGCTAATGGAACAAACACGCTGCCCTCCTCCGCCTCCTCTAATTGAATGACACTCGGCTCGTATAGCTGCGCATAGTTGCCGGTTCCATCGGCAAATGCCTTGGCTGCAGTCGGGCGGGGGAGATGCTGGAGGATTTCCACATTGACCGCCGGCTCAAGCCCCTGTTGTAACAGAATTGCTTCCAGCAGCAATTCTGCCGCGTCCCCGACAGGGCCCCCGATGATCACCTTGTCTCTGAGCAGATTCCAATCGACCTCGGGGCTACTCGGTTGGCGCGTGAACAGCCAGGTTCCATCCCGTTGGCAAAGCAAAGCAAACGCTACCAGCGGAGGGGCAGTTTGTTGTGCCGCGGCGGATATGGCCTGTTCCATCCCGCACAGCGCGATCTCGGCCCTGCCGTCAGCCAGGACTTGGGCGGCAGCTGCATCTGATGAAGCCACCTGCACCTGCACGTTTAGTCCCTGTTCGGTGAAGTAGTTCTTATGTAAGGCGACATATTGGGGAGCATAGTAGACGGAGTGCCACGCTTCTATCAACGATAGATGCTCCAAGGGAAGCGGGCGTCTAAGTGTTATTACCCAAGCCGCTGTGCCGGCGATCACGATCACAACCGTCAGCAGGACAACCAGGTGGCGCTTAGACATCGCTGATCAAACTCCTTTCTGTAGGCGAGGATGCCGATAGGCGTCACGGCTTTGTATCTCGATGCCTATCAGCCCCTTCAATAAATGAGCTGAAAGCCTTTCGGGTGACGACTCGGTGCCAGTCACGATTTCGCTAGTTGATCGGTCACTAATTAAGTATATGCATGGTCAAGCTAATAGTGTCTGGACAACCTACCGCACGCGTGTGATATTTAGCTCTTGCTTTGTGTGAGATATTCTGTATACAATGTTCTTGAACAGATGATCTGCAAGCATGACGGATTCTATTACCCCGTGCCGGGCAGCAGCTTCATATTCGCTACCGGCCTCTACCGCAGCAAGTCTTTGAACTTGCCAATCCCAGTTGATTATGAGCGAGAGGTGAAATGCTTTGGCTGAAAAACGTGTAAGAATTCAGGACACCACTTTGCGTGACGGGCATCAATCGTTGTGGGCGACCCGCATGAAGACCGAAGACATGATCCCCGTGATGGAAATGATGGATCAGGTCGGCTTCCATTCGATCGAAATGTGGGGCGGCGCAACCTTTGACACTTGTTTGCGCTACCTCAATGAAGACCCGTGGGAGCGCCTGCGCACATTCCGCAAGCGCATGCCCAACACCAAGCTGAGCATGTTGTTACGGGGGCAGAACTTGGTTGGCTATCGCCATTATGCAGATGATGTAGTGATCTCCTTTGTTAAGAAGGCGATTGAGAATGGCATCGACGTGATGCGCATTTTCGACGGTCTGAACGACATCAGAAACATGGAGCTGCCTATCCGTATCGCCAAAGAGGCTGGTGCCCATGTTCAGGGTACCGTTGTCTACACCATCAGCCCTGTCCACGACTTTGAAGCCTATAAGAAGGTAGCGCTGGAGTTGTTGGAGCGGGGAGTCGATTCCATCTGTTTGAAGGATATGGCCGGAATCCTCACCCCATATGAAGCCTACGATCTGATCAAGTACATGAAGGAATTTGTCAACGTTCCGATTCATCTGCACAATCATTACACCAGCGGTATGGGCAGCATGACGGTGCTGAAGGCAATTGAGGCTGGCGTAGACATCGTCGACTGTGCCCAGTCCCCGATGGCTTTGGGAACTTCGCAGCCGGCTACAGAACCGATCGTGGCAACTCTTGAAGGAACTCCTTACGATACCGGGCTAGACCTGAAATTGCTCAGCGACATCTCTGAGAAGCTGAAAGTGATCAAGAAGAACTATCCTCAGTCTCAGAACACCGCGGTCCTACAAGTGGACGCAAACGTGTTGCGCTATCAGATGCCGGGTGGCATGATCAGCAACTTTATCTCGCAGTTGGGCGACCAGATCGACCTTCTGCCGACTGTTCTCAATGAAGTTCCTAAGGTACGTGAAGACCTGGGCTATCCCCCGCTGGTCACTCCTTTCAGCCAGATGGTCGGTTCCCAGGCGATGATCAACGTAGTCAGCGGCGGTCGCTACAAAATGGTCTCCAACGAAGTAAAGAACTACCTCATGGGTCTCTATGGGCGCGCCCCGGGCCCCATCGAGGAAGGTTTCCGTCGCGGGATCATCGGCGATGCCGAGGTGATCGATCATCGGCCGGCTGACATCTTGAAGCCGGATTTGGAGAATTCCAAGAAGGCTGTAGCAGAGTACATGCAGCAAGAGGAGGACGTTCTCTCCTACGCACTCTTCCAGCAGGTGGCACTGAAGTTCATGCAGGAGCGTCACTCCCGCAAATACGGTGTAGACTATCAATTGGCTGAGAAGGCCAAGAGCGAAGGCTATCCAGTATAAGATCGGCTGAGCAGCCAGGGGAAGCAATCATGCTTCCCCTTTTTTCTTGGTGAGACGGGGGACTGGCCCTACTGTTCTGTTCCGCCTTGGCGGAATGGAACAGAGGGCCTGTCCCCACCGTCTCGCCCCCTAGCTGCATCAAAAGACATTTCGGATGCAGAATATGTTTAGCGACATTGCTGACTTGAGGTGATGATGATGGAATATCAACAAGCGTTGGACTATATCGCGTCGTTCGGCCGCTTTGGCAGCAGGCCTGGCCTGGAGCGGATGCACCAGTTGTTGGAACAGCTGGGGCGTCCAGAAAGGCAGCTAAGCTTTATTCACGTCGGCGGGACCAATGGCAAAGGATCAACCACTGCCTTCATTCACGGGATTTTGCAGGCGGCAGGCTATCAAGTGGGTATGTTCACATCTCCATATCTGGAGGCTTTCACTAACCGCATCAGTATCAATGGGGTGGATATCTCAGCAGAAGACTTGACTGCGCTCACTACGCGGCTCAGGCCTCTGTTGGAGCGAGTGAACGAGAGCGAACTCGGCCCGATCACTCAGTTTGAGGTGACAACCATCCTGGCCTTGCTCTATTATCAGCAGAGTCAAGTGGATGTCGTCGCATGGGAAGTAGGCTTGGGTGGCAGTTTGGATGCTACCAATGTGGTTACCCCCTTGATCAGCGTGATCACCAATATAGGCCGCGAACATACCGAAGTGTTGGGTGATAGTTTGGCTGAGATCGCTGGGGAGAAGGCGGGGATCATTAAGCCGGGAGTGC
>CAYVCY010000052.1:0-12973 GCA_964450265.1 uncultured Clostridia bacterium | reverse complement strand
TGCATGTCTTCCCTGTCTGCGAGTGTGAGCGTTTTCAGCAGCACGTGCGGCAAATCTCCCCAAACGTACTGTTGTTGATAGGCAGCGACGAATACTGTCCGCAGTTGATCGGTCAATTTCGAGAGGCGGTTCGTTGGGGGTATGTGGTCGCGATAAAGTCAGATTCGCTCACACCCGATTCAGATCTTAATGAGCAAATCGATGAGGTCTGGCACACGGATGACGTCGAGATAGTCTATGCACGGATCAAAGTGCTGGGCCAAATAGCAGAGCAGAATCACCGGTGGCAAATGATCCCGCAGGAAGCGACTGAGCCAGCTATCGAAGGCGGGCGACTGACGCTGCTCTCGGAGGGGCGCCTGCTTTCGCCGGCAAGGGCAGCCACTAAGTTGCTGACCACTACTGCATTGACTAGATCCAAAGCTGCTTCATTGTTTTCGGCGCAAGAGTCTGAGCGGCGCGTTCACGCGCCTTTGTCAATCTGTGGCGTGCCTTTTCCGTGGCGTTTATCGCCTGCTGCCAGGCAATGGCAGACCGCTGAAGTTGCCTGCGCTTATCAAGTCGAGGTAGAGGGGGGCATTGGGTGGCAGGGATTGGATACTCTGTTCAGTGAATGCATCAGCCAAGAGTATCATCTGCAACTGGAGCGCATGCGCAATCAAATTCTGCAGCAGAAAGCGGACCATTTGAACTCGCAGTTCTCTCGGCATGGGCGCTTGGCAGTGGCGGGCGAGCTGGCGGCCGGCATAGCCCACGAGATCAGAAATCCCTTGGCAGCAGTCAGGGGTTTCATCCAGCTCCTGCGCCAGCGACTGGTACACGGCAACTTGTCTACCGAAATTCGCTACGCGGACTACGTGTTGGAGGAGATCGACCGGGCCAACCAGATCTTGAATGATTTCTTGGCTATGGCTCGGCCAAGTAAGGAAGAGAAACTGACGATGGACCTTGGCAGTCTGCTGGCGCAGCAAGTGCAGTTGGTGCGACATCAAGCTGTGCTCAAGGGCATTAAGTTGGCAGTCGAACTGCCTGAAGACCTGCCAGCGATTCAAGGGCGGGCAGAAGCCATCAAGCAAGTGTTCCTCAACTTAATGAGCAATGCTTTGCAGGCAACCGCGGAGGGCGGCACAGTTGGGCTCTTCTGTCGCCTGCTGCCCGGCGAGGTGCAGATTGATGTCCGCGACAGCGGCTGTGGCATTCAGCCGGATCAGATTGAGAACATCTTTGAGCCTTTTTACACCACAAAGTCGGAGGGGACCGGCCTCGGCCTTTCCATCTGCAGAGAAATTGTCAACGATCATGGGGGCAGCATCGATGTAGTCAGCGAGTTGGGGATTGGCAGCACCTTTTCAGTCCGCCTGCCGCTGAAAGGTGCCGCTTTGGATTTGGATGGTCGTGACAGCACTGACGGGACAACCGCCCAGCCGAAGTGAAGCGTTCTATTGGCTACTAAGCAGAAAGAAGGCCTCATATCGAGGTCTTCTTTCTGCTTAGGTCATCGCTTGACATCGCCTCGGGCGTCATGTCGATGGCCGCTGCGGAGTTGTGCTGGCTGGGATGACGCTTCCCTTGGTCTCGGGTGTCCGACGGTTGGATTTAGCAACGCTGCTACCTGCTCCTGACCGAATTCGTACTGCCATCTCAGCTTGGCTTTACCCAAAGTTAAGCACCTCCAGGCAGTATTCTTCCACCACAGCCACCAAACGAACCAATCAGTTTAGAACAACACCTCTTCTTGACTAGATCTGCCAGAGATAGGGCAAAATTTGCTTGAATAATTTCGGTCGGAGCTAGCAGGAAAAGACGCCCCCTGCGAGTAATATGTAAGGTACAAGCCGATAGTTGCCCTGCAACAATTGCTAAGGCGAATCTTTCGGTAGAAAGAATGGCCATGGCCCGCAGCACCTAGCGGTGTTGCTAGATAGTATATGAGTTCAGCGTTGCGTTTTCGTTAAGCTGCCGGATCAAACGTCAGGTCCAATTCTGAGGAGGTGTCAATGATCAGCGTTCAGATCAGCGCCAACCGACAACCTGAAGTGGCCCAGTCCTTTCGATTTGTGGCGGATGCAGATCTTCTCAAAGCGTTTAAAGGAAAGACTGTTGGCAGTGTCCAAGTGACTGAGGCCACCACGCACGGCATGGATCCGATCATCTTGCGGTTGAAGATCAATTTCACGGATGGATCGTTCCTAGAGGTGGATCGCAAGAGCACTCGTCTGACAGATCACGAGCGAAAGATTGTCCATTTGGATCTAGCCTACCAGGCCCGGTAACGCTATCTCAAAGCAGTCGCCTGTCTCTAGGGCAGGCAGTGTGTACGCAAGGTGGATTGTTCTAACTCCCTCAGCAGGCAGCCGCGAGCTGCCTGCTTTATTGTCTGGCAAGTAAGGCGATCAAGCAGCTGCTGTCAGCAATTGCTAGTAAGCGTCCCCTGTTCGTGGTAGAATACACCTGCATCACGGCTGGCAGCTGGAAAGGTATCTGGCAGCCATCGCTCTATATTGGAAGGCAAACTGCAAGAGCAGTTTGTTCTGGGGGGGGAGAAATCGGATTGATCAGTCTGATCGTTGCAGCCACTGCTCCGGTATGGATTTTGCTCACCTTTTTTTACGTGAGGGACCGCTACGATCAGGAACCGAGGCATCTATTGTTGCTCGTCTTCTTCTACGGCATGGCGATGACGGTGGTGGCGGCACTGACAGGGGTGTTCGGGCTGACCTTGCTGCGAGAGGTGCTTACTGTCCATCCCCTTATTTCGTTGATTCTAGAGAATTTCGTGATTATCGCTCTGGTGGAAGAGGGGCTGAAATACTTCGTGGTCATGCGCTGGGCCTATTGCCATCCTGCTTTTAATGAGCCGTATGACGGTATGATTTACGCCATCACTGCGTCTTTGGGGTTTGCAGCTTTGGAGAACATTCTTTACGTACTGCAAGGAGGGCCCCACATCGCGCTGCTGCGCGGTGTGCTATCAGTGCCTGCCCATGCGTTGTTTGCTGCTGCGATGGGCTATTACCTAGGCAAGGCGAAGTTTGCTCAGACTGATGCTCAGGAACGGAAAAACCGCAATCGGTCATTGTTAGTTCCGGTGCTGCTGCATGGCATCTTCGACCTCTTGTTGTCAACGGATCGCTCGCTGTTGGCCATGGGGGTAATTCCCTTCTCGGTGGCCATGTGGGTGATGGCGCTCCGTCAAGTGCGTCTGTCCCAGATACGATCACCTTTTAGGCCTTAGCCCTTCGACATCACCAAGGCGGTTTGAGGCTTGACGTGCAGGAAGTGACGGGCGATTGCTGGAATATAGTAGGGACAAGCATGCTTCTGGGAGGTTGGTCTAGTAATGAGTATTCATGTGGTGGCCAGGGGCCAGGTAGTGCGTTCGTTGCCGCCGGGTGCAGACAATCAGGTGATACCTTGGTCCGGAAAGATCACTGTAGCCGATCTGCTGCATGAACTGGGCGTGGAGCCAAGAATGGTAACCGTGGTTGTCGACGGTCAGCAGGTGAATGAGCAGCATCTCTTGGCTGATGGCGCCAAGGTGCTATTGTTCTCCCCTATGGCTGGGGGTTAGGATTCTTTGGATGCTAGCTGGGGGGCACAGTCAGCTGTGCCCCTGGGTTTTGTCAATACTATCACGGACAGCGGCCCGATTGCCGGGGAGGAACAGATGCTAGAGGATCAGTCCATCACTTACAAGGGGTTTACCCTGGATACATTTCAACGCCAGGCGCTGCAACTGATCGACCAAGGGAGATCGGTGATCGTCAGCGCTCCTACCGGGGTAGGGAAGACACTGATCGCTGATTATCTGATTGAGAAAGCAGTGCGAGAGGGAAAGCGTATTATCTATACCGCGCCGATCAAGGCGCTCAGCAATCAGAAGTATCGTCAGTTTCGCAGCAGCTTGGGTGAGGAGCAAGTGGGCATCATCACCGGAGATGTAGTGATCAATCAGCAGGCCCCGGTGCTGATGATGACCACAGAGGTCTATCGTAACATAGTGCTCACTGAACCAGACCGGGCTGCCGACATCCATTACCTGATCTTTGATGAAATCCATTACCTCGATTCCGATCGCGGTCTGGCCTGGGAAGAGAGTCTCATCTTTGCGCCTCCGCATGTCAAGTTCCTGGGGCTGAGTGCGACTATTGGCAATGTGGAACAGTTCATCGGCTGGCTTTCGGACGTGCGGCAGGAGGACGTCGCCCTGGTGGTGGAGAGCAAGCGGGTGGTGCCGCTGGTGCACCGGTTTTATAATCTGGGCACCGGGATAGGTAGCCTGCGGCAGATGACTGCAGCCATTCGCCAGGAGAAGATTCGTCCGACAGATCATCGTCACTTGGCGCAGGCGTTGCGCCGACATTACTTGCCCGCCCTGTTCTTTGTCTTTTCCCGCCGGCAGTGCGTGGAAAAGAGCAAGGAACTGTTGCGCGAGCGCACTTTCCTTACCGGACGAGAGGCCGCTCTGGTTGATGCCAGGGTGGCCGATTGCGCTTCCCAGCATGATCTGCATAATCATGCGGGCATGCAATTGATGGCCCGTCTGCTGCATAAAGGAATTGCCTATCACCACGCTGGTTTACTGCCTGTACTCAAGGACCTGGTGGAAGAGCTGTTTGAGGAGCGGCTGATCAGGGTGCTCTATTGCACTGAAACCTTCGCCGTAGGCGTGAACTATCCGGTCAAGAGCGTCAGTTTCTTGGAACAGCGCAAATTCGACGGCACTTCAGTCCGCCCGCTATCAGCACAGGAATATCAACAGATGTCCGGGCGAGCAGGTCGCCGGGGGATCGATAGCAAGGGCTTTGTCTTCACTCTGATACAAGACGACGAGGATGCTCGACTGGTGGATTACGCCAATCGGCCGATAGAGGATATCGGTAGCCAGTATCGCCTCAGCTGTAACTCTATCCTCAATCTGACTAGGCGGGGTGAGGAGGAACAGGTGGCGATCGCATATCAGTCTAGCTTTGCTGAATACCTGCATGTTCAAACCAAGAAGGAAATGCAGCAGCGATTGCAGGCGCTACAAGCCGAACAAGACGAACTGCTGCAGCAGACCTGCGCTGGTTTGGATGGTCCGTCCTGCCCGCTGCAGTACCGTCGCCAGCGCTCCAAGCTGAAGGGGATGGAACGGGATCTGCGGCGAGGCAAGTCGCACCTGAAGCGAGCCTGCATGTCACTGCGCAAGGAGTTGTCCCAGCTCACCCCTAAGGGGTGCTCGTCGTCGGAGCAGAACGCCTGCCGCCGGATAAAGCGGCAGCTGGGCAAGCTGAAGGGGCAGATAGCAGAGCTGGAGAACGAGTTAAGCGTGCTAAAGAGTTCCGCCGATTGGCTCAGCCAATATCGGTTGATCAAGCAGCGCCTAGAGCATTTGGGTTATCTGGATGGGGATCAGATCTTGCCGCGAGGAGAGATGGCCAGCGAGATCAACTTCCAGGAGATCGTGATTACCGAGTTCGTGTTTGCCGGAATGTTGGACGATCTGTCTCCACCAGAAATCTGTGCTCTCTTATCGGGTGTGGATTTTTCCGGGCGTTTTCACGACTTTACCCAGAAAGACCGTTTGCCGTCCCTGCGCAAGTATTTTCGCATCGTCGAAGAGTTGAAACAGGATCCGATTCTGGGACCGGGAGTGATCTATTCTCCCCACGTGGCTACCTTAGGTTATCGGTGGGCCAGAGGCGCCAGTTTTTCCGAACTGACTGAACTGACTACTATCGAAGAAGGAGATTTGGTCAGCCTGCTGCGCCGCTCTGTCGATGTACTGCGCCAGCTGCGCAAAGCGGCGGGCCGGGAGCCTTTTTGGAGGGAAAAGATCGATCAGTGTATGCAGGCCATGGAGAGAGATGTCGTCAAGGTAGAATTATAAGCGAGAGGGGAGATGTGCCGTGTCTCGCTATGCCCGCCAGACGGTCCTGCGGGAGATCGGGACTGTCGGTCAAGCAAGACTAGCTGACGCCAAGGTGACTATCGTCGGTTGCGGTGGGTTGGGAACCGCCGCTGGCGAGCTGCTGGCCCGAGCCGGCATCGGTCGACTGCAGCTGATCGATCGTGACCTGGTGGAGCTCAGCAACTTGCAGCGCCAATTGCTATATACCGAGCAGGACGCCGAGCAAGCCCTACCCAAAGCCGAAGCCATGCGGGTTCATCTGGCGCGCATCAACAGTTCTATCGAAATAACAGCGGTCACCGCCGATTTGAATTACCGCAACGCCCGACAGTTGCTGTCTGACTCAGATATCCTGTTGGATGCTACCGACAATTATCTGGCTAGGTTGCTGATCAACGATGTGGCTTTAGAACTGTCCATCCCTTGGGTATATGGCGGTGCTCTTGGCACTAGCGGCATGGTGATGCCGATCATTCCCGGGCGCACCCCTTGCTTTCGTTGTCTGGTGCCCAACCTGCCGCCGTTGGGACAGCTGGACACCTGTGATCTGGTGGGGGTGCTCGGCAGCGTCCCGGTGATGGTGGCGGCTCAGCAGGCCGCCCATGTGATGCACCTGTTGATCGACCCCGATAGCTTGGTCACGATGCTGTTGGAGTTCGATCCTTGGCGGGGCCAGTGGCGGCAGCTCGATCTGCCACCGGCGCTTGATTGTCCAGCCTGCCAGGGAGGTCAGTTAGATTTCTTAGAGGGGGTGCACAGCAGAGAGGCGATGGCGCTTTGCGGCCGGGATTCAGTGCAGATTTGGCCGGCCGATTCAGCAAAAATAGATCTGACTAGAGTGTCTGAGCGATTGAGCAGTCTGGGAGAAGTGGACCAAACGCGATTCACCTTGCATTTTAAGCCGCAGGATTCCCCAGTGCAGATCACGCTCTTTCCCGATGGACGGGCAGTGGTCAAGGGGACAGACGTTCCAGAACATGCATTGGCTGTCTATAGCAGGTATTTCGGTTGAGAAAATGCCGCTTACGAAGAATATTCATCGCTGGCAGCAGGCAGGATTGCCCCAGCTGCTTGGCGAACACTGTGCTGATAACGTTTAGCCGTCAAGGAGCAAGGGAACAATTCCGTCAGGCCGATACCCCAGAGAAAGCTGGTGACTAAAGTGAAGCAAGCCCTGGTCAATGTTCGTAAACTGCTGAAAGAGAAGGACTTACGCCTCACTCCCCAAAGGGAAGCCGTGTTGCAGATTCTGCTGGAGGGACAGGAGGAGCACCTGACTGCTGAGGACATCTACGATCGCACCAGGGATCATCACCCGGATATCGGATTAGCCACCATCTATCGCAGCCTGGACTTGTTTGAAGAACTGGGATTGGTTTCGCGCCTGGATTTTGGCACCGGAGGTAGGCGTTACGAATTCAGCCTGGATCAGGATCGCCATTATCACCACCATCTGATTTGCCTAGACTGTGGCAGCATCTTTGAGTTCAACGAAGACCTGCTGGAGGACTTGGAGGCGATCATCGGAAACGAGAACGGTTTCCGAGTGGTGGATCATAGTCTGCGCTTTTTCGGCTATTGCCGGGATTGTCAAACCAAGAAGCAGGGAGATAACCCATAGTGGCAGAAAGAAGTTACTTGCGGGATAATGAAGACCTGATGCGCCGCCTGCGGCTGATCGAGGGGCAGGTGCGGGGGATCCAGCGCATGGTAGATGAGGACCGCTATTGCGTGGATATCTTAGTGCAATTGGCTGCTGTCAGGGCTGGTTTGAACAAAGTAGGGTTGGCATTGATCGCCGGACACACCCGTGGCTGCCTCAGATCAGCTATCGCGCATGACCGGGGAGACGAGGCTATCGACGAGTTGATGGAGGTGCTGGCGCAGTTCCTTAAATAGCCCTGAGAGGGCATAAGTGACTTTTGGACAGGCATGATACTGAGGAGGCTGACGCGAGCACTGAAAGACCGCCGTATCACGGTCATTATCTGTGATCGCGGACAGACAGTCGCCTAGCGGTTGTCACCCTGAGCGAAGCGAAGGGTCTTATCCGGCGACGTAGTGACGCCTCCGGAATCTGGATTCTTCCGCTTGAGCCTCACAAGGACACTGATCAGCCTCCTCAGTGGTTTCGGGGTTTTGCCGGATCAGTCCACTTTGAAGGGAGTCTTGACTATGCAGGAGAGTGTTTTTGAAGTTATCGGTATGACCTGAGGCCACTGCAAGGCCGCTGTCACGCGGGCGCTGTCCAGTTTGGACGGTGTGCAGGCTGTTGACGTCGACTTGGCTTCCAAGCGAGTGAAGGTGCGTTTCGATCACAGCCAGGTGTCCATCGAGACGCTGAAGGGTGCGATCATGGAAGCTGGGTATGACGTTTCAGGTTAGCTCTGCCTTGCGCCCGGGTGCTGCCCGGGTTTTTTCTTGCAGCAAGTCGCTGTCTTTCCCAGTGTAGCGAGGAATCTGGTCCCTGCAAGAGGTGATTAGAGGATGATCCCAGAAATGATTCAGCATGATCTACCAAAGAAGGAGAGAACAGTATGGGGCAAAATAGGGATATATGCGACGTGATTATTGTAGGTGGGGGGCCGGCGGGACTGACGGCGGCGCTCTACACTGCCCGCGCCGATCTGCACACCGTAATCTTGGAGAGACTGTCGGTGGGGGGACAGTTGGCTGTCACCGACCGCATTGAAAACTACCCCGGTTTCCCCGAGGGCGTCGCCGGTATGGAAGTGAGCTTCGCCATGCTGGAGCAGGCGCAGCGCTTCGGAGCAGAACTGCAGTTGGCAGAAGTGACCGGGATGGACTTGACTGGAGCCACTAAGCGGGTGCAGACCTCGGAAGGCCAGTTTCTGGCCAGGACGGTGATCCTGGCTACCGGCACGCGGTCCCGGCTGCTCAATGTGCCAGGAGAAGACCGTCTGCGCGGACGGGGCGTTTCCTATTGTGCTGTCTGTGACGGTGCCTTCTATCGGGGCCAGCCAGTCGCCGTCATAGGCGGAGGGGATTCGGCAGTGGAAGAGGCAGTTTACTTGACTAGGTTTGCTTCGCGGGTGCATCTGCTGGTGCGACGGGATGCCCTGCGGGCTACCGCAGTGGTGCAAGCAAAGGCACTCAATCATCCGCAAATAGAGATCCATTGGAATACGGTGGTGGATGAGATTTCCGGCGAGACCAAGGTAAACCAGTTGCGTCTGCGAGACGCCAAGACCGACCAAGGCTCTACCCTCGACGTGGCTGGGGTGTTCATCTATATCGGTCTGTCGCCAAACAACGAGGCCTTCCTGGGTCAGGTAAAGACAGACGAAGCCGGTTACATCATCGCTGATGCTGACCTGCGCACCAATATCCCAGGCGTATTCGCTGCCGGGGACATTCGCCAGAAGAGCCTGCGACAGGTAGCTACCGCTGTCGGCGATGGCGCATTGGCAGGGGTGTCAGCTCAAGTATATCTAGATCATTTGCAGGCCTAGGGTGTCAGAAGATGCTGGTAACACACCAGGAGAAGTAAATTGACGGTTATTGAGGCAACGATAAGGCCAATCTTTCGTCAGAAAGAATGCCCAAAGGCAAATCTTTCGATAGAAAGAATGCCCATTGCCCGCAATGCTTTAGCATTGTTAGGAGGTTATGCATTTGTTAGACCATAGACAAGCACTGCTTCGCCAATTGCCATCGGTGGACATTGTGCTGAAGCAGCCGCAGAGTGAGCAGCTGCAAAGAAAATATGGGCGTCAACCGGTGGTCAGCTGTCTGCGAACATTGCTGGACGAATGGCGTGGCCGGTTGCAGCGAGGTGAATGGCAAGAAGCTGAGCTGCAAATTGCCATGGCCAACTTGTTTTCTCAGCTGTCAGTTCAGATAGAGAGCTCCCTGCGCCCGAGCTTGCATCCGGTGATCAACGCCACCGGCGTGATCATTCATACCAATTTGGGGCGGTCGCTGTTGGCTGAACAGGCGAAACAGCAGATGCTGGAGATAGCCAGCAATTACTCCACGCTGGAGATGGATATTGCTTCTGGGGAAAGAGGGTCTCGTTACTCCCATGTACACGATCTGCTGTTGGAGTTGACCGGGGCTGAGGATGCTATCGTAGTCAATAACAATGCTGGGGCGGTGGTATTGGCGTTGGCAGCCCTCACCGCCGGTCGGCAGGTGGTCGTCTCCCGTGGCCAGTTGGTGGAGATCGGCGGGTCATTCCGCATTCCTGAGGTAATGGAGCAGAGTGGCTGTCGCTTGGTGGAAGTGGGGACAACCAACAAGACCCACTTGCGCGACTATGCCAGGGCGATCACCGCCGACACTGCTGCACTGCTAAAGGTGCACACCAGCAACTATCAGATTATCGGCTTCAACCAATCCGTCGCTGGCAGGGATATGGCCGAGTTGGCCCATGAACACGGCTTACTGGCCATCGAGGACTTGGGCAGCGGTGTGTTGATAGACCTGGTGCCTTTAGGCTATCCCCATGAGCCGACCGTCCTGGAATCGCTAGCATCTGGAATGGATGTGGTCACCTTCAGTGGCGATAAACTGCTAGGAGGTCCCCAGGCAGGCATAGCGGTAGGTAAGGGCGAGGCCATCAGTCGCCTGCGCCAGCATCCCCTTAACCGGGCGTTGCGCATCGACAAGCTCACGCTAGCTGCACTGGAGGCCACCCTGCGCTTGTATAGAGACGGGCAGCAAGCTATCGAGCAGATTCCTACCCTGCGGATGCTGGCAGCGGCAGTGCCGACACTGCGAATCAGGGCAGAACGGATGGCTGTGGCGCTGACCGATCAACTCTCCCAGCAGGCGCAGGTACAAGTTGTGGATAGCTTCGCTCAGGTGGGTGGAGGGTCTCTGCCCGGACATGACATCCCAAGCGTCGCACTGGCCATCAGTCCAGATCACACCAGCGTCGATCGCTTGGAAAGCTCCTTGCGCTGGGGTGAACCGGCGGTCTTTGGCCGCATCCAGCAGCAGCGGGTGCTGCTCGATCTGCGCACCATACAACCAGAGGAGGATCCGGTGGTTGTGGCGGCCCTAGTGCGTGCACTGGGGGGGAATCGATGATGAAACACGTCATCATCGGCACAGCAGGGCACATCGATCATGGAAAGACCACGCTGATCAGAGCCCTGACCAGCATCGATACTGATCGGCTGCGGGAGGAAAAGGAACGGGGCATCACCATCGATCTGGGATTTGCCTATTTCGATCTGCCCAGCGGGCGGAGGGCTGGCATCGTGGACGTTCCTGGCCACGAGCGTTTCATCAAGAACATGTTGGCCGGTGCCGGGGGTATAGATGTGGTCATTCTGGTCGTCGCTGCCGACGAGGGGATCATGCCTCAGACTATGGAGCACCTGCATATCCTTTCATTGCTACAGACTAAACAAGGCTTGGTGGCCATGACCAAGACCGATATGGTGGACGATGAGTGGCTGGAACTAGTAATGGACGACACTCGCAGCCGTCTGATCGGGACCTTTCTGGAGGGTTCGCCAATCATCCCTATCTCGGCGGTCACCAGCAGGGGTCTGGAGCAATTAGTAGAAGAAGTGGACCGCCTGACAGCCGACGTACCTAGCCGGGACGACCATCTGCCCTTTCGCTTGCCGATCGACCGGGTATTCAGCATTACCGGCTTTGGCACCGTAGTCACCGGGACCGTGGTGGCCGGCACCATCAAGTTAGGTCAAGCGGCCGAGGTCTACCCGCACAACCGGGAGACGCGCATCCGCTCCATTCAGGTGCACGGGCAGAAAGCGGAGGCTGCTTACGCCGGTCAGCGCGCTGCCCTCAATTTGGCTGGCCTGGATGTGGATGATTTGTCCAGAGGAGATGTGTTGACCGTGCCGGGTTTGCTGCGCAGCACACTGATGCTGGATGTTCGTCTGGAACTGCTGGCCGACGCCGAGAAACCGCTGCAAAACCGCGACCGGCTGCGTCTGTACACCGGCACCAGTGAGGTGCTCTGCCGGGCAGTACTGCTGGACGCGGAGATGCTCTTGCCTGGAGATAAAGCCTTGGTACAGCTGCGCTTGGAGGAACCGGTCGCATTGCAGGCAGGCGATCGTTTCGTGGTCAGAACCTATTCGCCCATGCACACCATCGGCGGGGGCACCATTTTGGATGCCCATCCGCGCAAGCGCCAACGCTTCAAAGAAGATGGAATCAAGAAGCTGATGCAGAGGGAGTCGGGTGGGGACCTGGAAATCCTCAACCAGACCCTGCTACAGTATAGCGATCAGCTCCTCACTGCCGACCAGCTCTTCCGCATGGCCGGCCGGCCGGCGGAATTGTTGGAACCGCTGCTGGAAGAGCTGCAGGCAATCGACCTGGCGGTGGCGATCACCGTTGACGGCAAACCCTACCTCCTGCATGCCGATTATCTGCAACAGATGGCAGAGAGAGCCAATAAGCTGGTGACCGATTATCATCAGCGTTTTCCCATACGGCCCGGCATGCCCAAGGAGGAGCTGCGCAGCCGACTGGGTGTGGCCTCACCCAGTCGGTTGTTTAATAGTTTGTTGACACTGTTGTTGGGCGAGAGCCAACTGCAGTTGCAGGGAGGATTCATCAGCCAGGCAGACTTCCAGGTCGCGTTCGTCGGCAAGCATGCGCGCATCAGGGAGCATATTCTGCAGGCGTTGGAGGCTAATCATTACTCCCCTCCGGACGTGGGTCAGCTGGCAGCAGACTTGAATGAAACGGTAGAGCGGCTGGGTGAGGTGATTCAGGCGATGGCACAGCGGAAGGAAGTGGTGAAGGCAAGCGCCGATCTGGTGTTCTACGGCCCAGCTGTTGTTCGCGCCCAAGAGCTGGTGGTGGACCTGATCCGGCAACAAGGCAGCATCACCTTGGCGGACCTGCGGGATCGACTGCAGACTAGCCGCAAATATGCCCTAGCTCTGCTGGATTATCTGGATGCCGAGAAGGTCACTCAACGCAAGGGGGACGTGCGTACGTTGCACCGGCAGTTTGTAGGCTGACGCCCCCAGTCGCTGACGCGACAGCCCCTTGGGGAGGCCAGGCACTGTGTGCCCAGTCACTGTCTGCCGGGCTGATGGATGAGCTCGCTTCGGCTGGAGGCAG
>CAYVCY010000051.1:0-13164 GCA_964450265.1 uncultured Clostridia bacterium | reverse complement strand
CCAGATCCTGAATGAAATGGGGTCCTTGGCACCCAAGGACAGTCAGCCGCAGCATCGTTACTTCACTTCTGGGGATACCGAGCAGTTCAGGCAAATCGGTCAGCAGCTGCTGGGACACCAGATGGCCGAGGTAGACCACGTGCCGCTGGGCACGGTGAACAGTTGAACCATACATACAAAAAGGAAGCCAGGCCAGGCGGTCGGGCTTCCTTCGCTGCTTTGTCGCTGGTTGTCAGAACTGACCAGTCTCTGCTATAATTGTCCCGGTTTCCGTCGGTTTGTTCCTACTAGCAACAGCCGCAGATGTTGCGGGCTATATGGCTATCGCTGATTCAACAATCATTAGCTTATGAATTGAGGGGGAGAACCATGCGGAAGGAGACGGCTTATTGGTTGGCGATTTCCTTATTGCCAGGCATCACTGCCAAGAACGCCCGGCGATTGCGGGCGCAGTTTTCGGATGCACTGGCGGTATGGACGGCGACCCGAGGCCAATTGGCAGCCGCTTTGGGCTGGAAGGACGAGCGCCTGGATCGCCTCTTGGCAACCAGGCAGCAGCTGGATCCGCTGGCGCTTTTAGCGCGGGTAGAGCGGGCTGGCGCTTGGGTGCTCAGCTTAGCCGATGAGGAATATCCGCAGCCGCTGAAGGAGTTGTTCGATCCACCGATCGTGCTCTATGGTTGGGGGGCACCATTGGATCTGACGCGGCGCCGATTGGCTATCGTCGGTTCCCGCCGGATGACCAGCTATGGCAGGCAGGTGCTCACCGATTTCGTGGCCGAGCTTGCCTCGGCGCAATTGGTGATCGTCAGCGGCTTGGCTCGAGGGATCGATGGACAGGCTCACCGTTCGGCTGTAGAGAATGGGTTGCCTACCTGGGCCGTCTTGGGTAGTGGTTTCGGCAACCTCTATCCGCGGGAGCATCGGCAGCTGGCCATGGACTTGATCAGCCAAGGGGGCACAATCCTCAGTGAATACTGGCCCGATGTAGAGCCTTTGCCCTACCACTTTCCCGCCCGTAATCGGATCATTGCCGCTTTGGCCGAGGCTATCTTGGTGGTGGAGGCGGATGCGAAGAGCGGTTCGCTGATCACCGTCGACCATGGGTTGGATCTCGGGCGCGAGATCTTTGCCGTGCCCGGCAACATCACCAATCGATTCAGTCGGGGCACCAATTTGCTGCTCAAGCAGGGTGCTGGCGTGGCTGCATCCGCCCCAGATATCCTCTCCTTTTGGGGCGTGGGAGCTGCCCAGGCGGAAGCGTTGCCGTTACCGGCGCTCAGCCCGCTGGAGCGGTATGTGTATGAATTGCTGGCAGATGACTATCAGCAGTTTGATCTATTGCTGCAGCAGGCTGAATTAGCCACAGCTGAATTGTTGGCACTGCTGGGTACGCTGGAGCTTAAAGGCTTGGTAGTCAGTGACGGCGGTCAATGCTATCGTCGTAGCGGCAGGTATGAAGACCCCGGTGAAAGGTAGAATAGGGCTTAAGTGGCCGCTGTTCAGCGGCAGCTACGTTTGATGTGGCAACAGGTTATGGACAGAAGGGTTTATGCAAGACAGAGAGAGATGAACAAGAAATAGGTGAAAGTCAATTCCATCGCCGGGGAAGGTACAAGCCGATAGTCGCTCGCGCAACAATCGCTTTATTTGCCCGCAACGCTTAACGGCGTGGCTAGATGGGAGTTGTCTTATACGGATAGGGGGGCCAATCGGTGGCACAGAACTTGGTTATTGTCGAGTCACCAGCGAAGGCGAAGACGATCAGCAAATACTTGGGCAGACGATATGCCGTGAAGGCTTCGTTGGGGCACGTTCGCGATCTGCCGAAGAGTCAGTTCGCAGTGGATGTGGAGAACGACTTCCATCCTAAGTACATCACTATTCGCGGGAAAGGGTCTGTGGTCAAGGAATTGAAGGATGCCGCCAAGAAGGCGGATCGGGTCTATTTAGCGACTGACCCTGACCGGGAAGGCGAGGCCATCTCCTGGCATCTGGCGCAGGTGCTGGGTGTGGACACCGCCTCCAACTGTCGCGTTACTTTCAATGAGATCACTAAAGGGGCCGTGAAGGAGGCTTTCAAGCATCCACGGCCGATCGATCAGCGCCTGGTGGATGCACAGCAAGCCAGGCGCATTCTGGATCGTATCGTCGGATACAAGCTCAGCCCACTGCTGTGGAAAAAAGTGAAGAAAGGGCTCAGCGCCGGACGGGTGCAATCGGTGGCGGTGCGCTTGATCTGTGATCGCGAGGAAGAGATCAATAACTTCATCCCGGTGGAGTATTGGACCATCAAGGCGGAACTGGTCGCGGCCAAACAGGCCAAGCTTACAGCCGACTTTTACGGCCGGGACGGCAAGAAGTTGGCGCTGAACAACCAGGAAGAGGCCGAAGCCGTGCTGGCAGCAGTCAAATCCCAAGCCTTTGTGGTGCAAGAGGTGCGCCGCAGCGAGCGCCGTCGCAACCCTGCGCCGCCGTTTACCACCAGCACCCTGCAGCAGGAAGCCTCCAAACGTCTCAACTTCACTGCCAGAAAGACTATGCGCACGGCCCAGGTATTATATGAGGGCGTGAATCTAGGCAAAGAGGGCTCTGTCGGCCTGATCACCTACATGCGCACCGACTCTACCCGGCTATCTCCGCAGGCCCAGGCCGAAGCAAACCGCATGATTACCGAGACTTATGGTCAGGAGTTTGCGCAGACCAGACAGTATGCCAGCCGCAGAGGATCCGAGGATGCCCATGAGGCCATTCGTCCCAGCTATCCCGAGCGCACTCCCGATTCGCTGAAGGAATTCTTGGGCCGGGACGAACTGCGGTTATACCGCTTGATCTGGGAGAGGTTCATGGCCAGCCAAATGGCAGCCGCCGTCTACGATACCATCTCAGCCGATATCACTGCCGGCGAATATCTGTTCCGAGCCAAAGGTTCTCAGTTGAAGTTTCCCGGCTGGTTGCTGGTCTATCAGGATAGCCGCGAGGACAAAGAGGAGGCCACCGGATTGTTGCCGGACCTGACGGAGGGGCAGGAGCTCGGCCTCCATCGGCTCAGCCCCAAGCAGCACTTCACAGAGCCTCCGGCCCGCTATAACGAAGCGATGTTGGTCAAGACTCTGGAAGAGCTGGGCATTGGGCGCCCCAGCACCTATGCCACCATCATCGAGACGATCCAGAGCCGTGGCTATGTGGTGCGGGAACAGAAGCGCTTCTGTCCCACCGAGCTGGGGCAGATCGTGGTCGAGTTATTGAAGGAATACTTTTCTCAAGTGATCGATGTGGAGTTCACTGCCGGAATGGAGGCAGGCTTAGACGCGGTGGAAGACGGTGAAGCCGAGTGGGTCAAGGTTCTGGATCAGTTCTACCGGCCCTTTGAAAAGGACCTGGATCATGCTGAAAAGGAAATGCAAGCCGTGTCCATTGCACCGGTGGAGACTGACGTGATCTGCGAACAGTGTGGCCGCAACATGGTGATCAAAACCGGTCGCTATGGGCAGTTCTTGGCCTGTCCCGGTTTCCCAGATTGCCGCAATACCAAGCCGCTGATCAAGGAGACCGGCGTCGCCTGTCCCAAGTGCGATGGGGTGTTGGTGGAGCGACGCAGTCGCAAAGGGCGGGTCTTCTACGGCTGCTCCAAGTATCCCGACTGCGACTTCGTGGTCTGGAACCGGCCAGTGCAGAAAAGCTGCGCCAAGTGTGGTGGCTTGATGGTGGAGAAGCGCCAAGGCGGCAAACTGCGCCATGTCTGCACCAATGCTGAATGTCGTCACGAGGAGCAGGTGGAACAAGATGAGCAATAAACCCGTATGGGTAATAGGGGCTGGTTTGGCCGGCAGCGAGGCCGCTTGGCAATTGGCAGAGCGGGGCGTCCCGGTGACGTTGGTGGAGATGAGACCGAAAAAACTCACACCAGCTCATCACACCGCAAGCTTTGCCGAACTCGTCTGCAGCAACTCGCTCAGAGGGGCCGGGCTGGAAAATGCGGTCGGCTTGTTAAAAGAAGAGATGCGACAGCTCAACTCGCTGATCATGCAGGCCGCGACCGCCAACCGGGTTCCGGCGGGTGGCGCATTGGCTGTGGATCGGGAGGGGTTTGCTGAGTATGTCACAACGTGTCTGCAGCAGCACCCCCTGGTGACCATCGTGCATGACGAGATCACCGAGATCCCGGCCCAGCGGCCACTGATCATCGCCACCGGCCCGTTGACATCAGATGGATTAGCCCGCAGTTTGGGTGAGATGCTGGGTGAAGGGTATCTGCATTTTTATGATGCGGCAGCGCCGATCGTCTCTTCCGAGTCGATCGACTGGGACAAGGTTTACCGGGCATCTCGCTACGGGAAGGGCGAGGCTGATTATGTTAATTGTCCTTTGGAGCGGGAAGAATATGAGGCTTTCTATCAGGAGTTGATTCGGGCGGAGGCGGTGCCGCTGAAGGAGTTTGAACGGGGGGCCTATTTCGAGGGTTGTCTGCCGTTAGAAGTGATCGCCAAACGGGGTCCGGAGACTCTTTTGTTCGGTCCGTTAAAGCCGGTAGGGCTGCCGAACCCGGCCACTGGCCGTTTGCCTCATGCGGTGGTGCAACTGCGTCAGGACAATCAGGCCGGAACGCTGTTTAACCTGGTGGGTTTCCAAACCAATTTGAAGTGGCCGGAACAACGGAGGGTGTTTCGCCTCATCCCGGGCCTGGAACGAGCTGACTTCGTGCGCTACGGCGTGATGCATCGCAACACGTTCATCAATTCTCCCCAGTTGCTACTGTCGACGCTCAGTTGGCGCGGGGATCAGTCTATTTTCTTCGCTGGCCAGATCACCGGGGTGGAGGGATATGTGGAATCGGCGGCTGCTGGACTGGTGGCCGGCATCAATGCTGCCCGCCATTGGCGGGGAGAGGCGGCACTCACCTTCCCGGCTGAGACGGCCCATGGGGCGTTGCTCCGCTACATCACTGCCGAACCCAGGCGGGATTTTCAACCGATGAACATCACGTTTGGCCTTTTCCCCCCACTATCAGGCAAGATCCGCGGCAAGCGCGAGCGTGGTAGAGCTCATGCCGAACGGGCTCTAAATAAATTGAGAGAGTTTTTGGACAACTTTGCTCCATAATGGTTGCCGTAGGCAGCTGCTTTGTGCTAATATCTGTTTGGAGTGGTGTTCATGCGAGATTATTTAGAGCAGTTCTTGCGTTTTCAACGGGTGGAGAGGAATGCATCGGTGCATACTGTGACCAACTATCGCCGAGACATTTTGCAGCTGATCAGGTTTCTAAACGCAGATCAATTAACAGTCACTGAGATCACTCGACCGATGCTGCGTCAGTATCTAGCCCACCTACAGCATGGCGGATATGCTCGATCTAGCATCGCAAGGAAGCTGTCTTCCTTGCGATCTTTCTTTGGCTTTTTAGTGGCTGAGGGAGTCTGTTTCGAGAACCCCTTAAAGCAGTTAGCTACGCCTAAACAAAAGCGATCGCTGCCCGGGTTTCTCTACCCTAGGGAATGCTCCAGCCTGCTGGAAGCCCCGAATAATAGCGAACTGGGTAAGCGCGATCGGGCTATTTTGGAGTTGCTGTATGCCACTGGCATCCGGGTGTCCGAACTGGTTGGTCTCAACCTGTATGATGTGGATTATGGTCAAGGATATGTGCGGGTGTTCGGAAAGGGTGCCAAGGAGCGCATCGTACCAGTGGGACAGATGGCCTGCACTGCCCTTGCCGATTATTTGAGCCAGTCACGACCACAACTGATGCGGGGACCAGGGGAACAAGCGCTGTTTCTTAATCGTCTAGGAGGACGTCTGAGCGATCGCAGTGTGCGACGGCTGGTGGACAAGTATGTGCATATGGTTGCTCTGGACGAGAAAACCAGCCCCCATACCCTGCGGCACACCTTTGCCACCCATCTGTTGGACAACGGTGCGGATCTGCGCAGCGTGCAGGAGTTGCTGGGACACAGCAGCGTCTCTACCACCCAGATCTATACCCATGTGACCAAAGAGCGGCTGAAGACAGTCTACAATCAGGCTCATCCTCGAGCTTAATTATGGGGAGTATTGCGTAAGGGGGGAGAGCGATATGTTTTCTGCAACCACCATCCTGGTCGTGCGCCGCGATGGGCAGGTCGCCATGGCCGGGGACGGCCAGGTGACTATGGGAAACAACACGATCATGAAATCCAAGGCGCGCAAGGTGCGCCGCTTGTATGGCGATCGAGTGTTGGCTGGCTTTGCCGGTTCCGTGGCCGATGCTTTCGCCTTGTTCGATCGGTTTGAGGGCAAATTGGAGCAGCATCGGGGAAACTTGACCAGAGCGGTGGTGGAACTGGCCAAAGAATGGCGCACCGATCGGGTGCTGCGTCGCTTGGAGGCACAGCTATTGGTGGCAGATCAAGAGCAGATATTCTTAGTGTCTGGTGCAGGAGAAGTGATCGAGCCGGACTCAGGGGTAGCAGCTATCGGTTCCGGCGGAGGGTTTGCTCTGGCCGCCGCTTTGGCACTGCTAAATCATTCGAATTTACCTGCTGGTGAGCTGGCGGAGAAAGCACTGCACATCGCAGCCGATCTCTGCGTCTATACCAACCACCAGATTATTCTAGAACAGTTAGCTAGTAGATCGGGGTAGCTGGAGGAGGGATGGAAATGGATCTGACGCCGCGCCAGATTGTGCAGGAGTTGGACAAGCATATCGTTGGTCAGGATCAAGCCAAGCGGGCGTTGGCGGTTGCATTGCGCAATCGTATCCGTCGGCGCAAGTTGCCGCCGGAAATGCAGGCCGAGATTAGTCCAAAGAACATTATGATGATTGGCCCTACCGGAGTAGGCAAGACGGAATTGGCCAGACGTTTAGCGCGTCTAGTGGGTGCCCCCTTTGTCAAGGTAGAAGCTACTAAGTATACCGAGGTCGGGTATGTGGGGCGCGATGTGGAGAGCATGGTGCGGGATTTGGTGGAGAACTCGCTGCAATTGGTGCGCAAAGAGCGTGCGGCAGAGGTGCAGACAAAGGCGGAGGAGCGTACCGAAGAGCGGCTGCTTGCGGCCATGCTTCCTGGCCGCAAGGCGGCCGAGGCGCGCAATCCCTTCGAGATGTTGTTTGGCGGCACCGGGGCAGAGCCCTCCCGCGAGCAAGGGCAGGAAGAGGGCAGCGACACCCGCCGGGCTAGGCGGGAGGAGTTGCGCCGTCGTCTGCGGGCGGGCGAGATGGAGGACCTGCTGGTGGATGTAGAGGTCACAGAACGTTCGCAGCCGATGTTTGACTTGTTTGCTAACTCGGGCATGGGAGATATGGGCTCCAATATCCAGGATATGTTCGGCAACCTGTTGCCCAAGAAGAAGAAACGCAGGCGGGTGACCATCAGCCAAGCCCGCAAGCTGTTCTTGCAGGAAGAAGTGGACGATCTGATCGACCAGGACGAAATTGCGCAGGTGGCGATAGAGCGGGCTGAACAGACCGGGATCATCTTCATCGACGAGATAGACAAGATCGCAGCCTCCGGCGGGGGGCATGGCCCGGATGTCTCCCGAGAAGGAGTACAGCGAGATATTCTACCCATCGTGGAAGGTTCCCAAGTGATGACCAAACACGGACTGGTGCGCACCGATTATGTGCTGTTCATAGCCGCTGGTGCCTTTCACGTCAGCAAACCGTCTGACCTAATTCCCGAACTGCAAGGCCGTTTTCCCATTCGAGTGGAATTGAATGGTCTAGAGCAGTCAGATTTGGAAAGAATACTGGTGGAACCAGAAAATGCCCTCTTGGAACAGTACAAAGCACTCCTGTCCACCGAATCGATCGTGCTTTCTTTCGCTCGCGATGCGATCAGCGAGATAGCCCGCATCGCCCATGATCTAAATGTGGAGGGAGAAGATATCGGGGCGAGGCGCCTGCACACCGTATTGGAACGTATGATGGAAGAGATTTCGTTTGAACCGTCGCCCAACGCTTCCGGAGGCATAGAGATCGATGCTGCCTATGTGCGGGCGCGCCTCGGCGGCATTCTGCAGAACAAGGATCTCAGTCGTTATATCCTATAATTGAGAAAGGGGCTGTTTATATGCCATCCAGACTATTGGAGAACACCAGGCGTCTAACCCGAATCCTGCAGCAGAGCGCAGGAGATGCTGTGCGTTTTAGCGATGTGGCTAGGGTCTTTGCAGACGTGCTCGAAGCCAATGTTTACATCCTTAATTCCAGAGGTAAGTTGCTGGGCTACGCGCTGAAGGCGGGGTATGAATGTGACATTCTCTCTCGTTATGTGCGCAGTGGCCGTTTTCCCAGTGAGTACAACAGCCGGTTGATGAGTGAAGAGGAGCCGATCGTCAACTGGCAGGAATCGAAGAACTGTGTTTTCGACAATACCCCCTGCGAGTACGCCAACAAGTTGACCACCTCCATCCCGGTTGTCGGGCGGGGTCAGCGGTTGGGCACCTTGCTGATGGCCCGCTTTGACCAACCCTTTGAAGACGATGATCTGGCGCTATCAGAGTTTGGCGCTGCCACCTTGGCCATGGAGATCCTGCGAGCGAAAGCGGACCAATTGGAGGCCGAAGCCAGGGAACGGGATATGGTGGAGAAGGCTATCGATGCCCTTTCATACTCAGAGCTAGAGGCTATCGAGCATATTATGCGGGAACTAGGTGACGAGAATGAAGGTCTGTTGGTGGCCAGCAAGGTAGCCGATCAAGCCGGCATCACCCGTTCGGTGATCGTAAACGCTCTGCGCAAACTGGAAAGTGCAGGAGTGATCGAGTCACGGTCGCTGGGCATGAAGGGGACCTTCATCCGGGTGCTAAACGACAAGTTGTTGGATCAGGTCTTTAAGCGCCACCGCTAGGAGCAAGCTAGACCGTGTGACAGAGGGACGGATCTTTTGTCACACGTATGTGACAAAAGATCCGTCCCTCTGTCACACACACATGAGCAGCTGGCAATCTTGCTTGCCTGGTTTATTTTGCTGTGGTATACTACCGAATGGTACAGAACACACGTTCCTCGAGTGGCGGGGAGGTGCCTTTGTGAGAAGGTCCCCCGAGCGATGACAGGGGCGGAGGAGCAAACCAAAGGGAGGAGGTGACACAAGCCATGGCAATAGTTTCAATGAAACAACTGCTGGAGGCTGGTGTCCATTTCGGTCATCAGACTAGACGATGGAACCCCAAGATGGCGCCGTATATCTTCACAGAGCGCAATGGTATCTATATCATCGATCTGCAGAAGACGGTTAGGAAGATCGAGGAAGCTTATAACTTCGTCAAAGACGTGGTAGCTTCCGGGCAGAGCATCCTCTTTGTGGGCACAAAGAAACAAGCCCAGGATGCAGTGCAGGAAGAGGCTGAGCGGTGCGGAATGTTCTTTGTCAATCAGCGTTGGCTAGGTGGGACATTGACCAACTTCCAAACCATCGAGAAGCGGATCAATCGCTTGCATCAGCTGCAGCGCATGGAAGAGGAGGGTACCTTCGAGGTACTGCCTAAGAAAGAAGTGATCATGCTGCGCCACGAGATGGAGAGGTTGGAGAAGTTCCTGGGTGGCATTCAGCACATGAAAGAGCTGCCGGGGGCGTTGTTCATAATCGATCCCCGCAAGGAAAAAATCGCGGTTGCTGAAGCTCGCAAGCTAGGGATCCCCATCGTAGCTATCGTCGATACCAATTGCGATCCTGACGAGATCGATGTGGTTATTCCAGGTAACGATGACGCCATCCGTGCAGTCAGACTACTTTGCGCCACTATCGCCGATGCCGTTGTTGAGGCGAATCAGGGAGAGCAGTTGGCTGAATAAGAGCTCTTGGGGTGAAGGTGGATGGGCGCAGCGTTGCCTATTCGTCTTTGCCCCTGTTTTGTCATCCGTAACATTTGAGGAGGGATACCATGGCAGAAATTACTGCAGCAGCCGTCAAGGAATTGCGTGAGCGCACTGGGGCCGGGATGATGGACTGCAAGCGTGCTCTGATTGAAAAGCAGGGCAATATGGAAGCAGCCGTCGACTACCTGCGCGAAAAGGGTCTGGCAGCTGCCGCTAAGAAGGCGGGCCGCATCGCCACTGAAGGGTTGGTCGAATCGTACATTCACGGCGGTGGCAAGATCGGCGTATTGATCGAAGTCAATTGCGAGACCGATTTTGTGGCTAAGACCGACGACTTCCGTCAGCTGGTAAGGGATTTGGCTATGCACATTGCCGCCAACAGCCCTACCTATGTTTCATCGGACGAGATTCCAGAAGACGTGATTGCCAGAGAAAGAGAAGTCTATCGCCAACAGGCTCTCAATGAAGGTAAGCCTGAGAAGATAGTGGACAAGATGGTGGAAGGCCGCATCAAGAAGTACTTCGCAGAAGTATGCCTGATGGACCAGGGCTTCGTTCGTGATCCTGATGTCACAGTCGCCAGCCTGATCCAGAGCAAGGTGGCCACCATTGGCGAAAAGATCAGCGTCAGGCGCTTCGTGCGTTTCGCTTTGGGCGAGGGCATGGAAAAGCGAGTCCACGACATCGCTGCCGACGTAGCTGCTCTCACCAAGTAGCATTTTCCACGAGGAGGAACACCGCGGTGTTCCTCTTTTTTGGCCTACACTCACTGGTATAATGGAGTCTGTTTTCTCTTTCGGAACAGGAATACATCTATGCAGAGGCGAATTAGAGCATGACGGAGGTTATGACCGTGAATAAGCCGAAGTACAAACGCATTATCCTCAAACTCAGCGGCGAAGCGATGGCAGGCCAGAATGGATTTGGCATCGACGCGGACGTTGTCCATGACATTGCCTTGCAGGTAAGGGAGATTGCCTCCCTGGGAGTGGAGATCGCCATCGTGGTCGGTGGCGGCAACTTCTGGAGAGGTGCCACCGGCAGCGCCGCCGGCATGGATCGAGCCACCGCCGACTACATGGGAATGTTGGGCACGGTGATGAATGCATTGGCACTGCAGGATGCGTTGGAGAAGCTAGATGTTCCTACTCGGGTGCAGACCGCCATCGAAATGCGCGAGGTGGCTGAGCCCTACATTCGGCGCAAGGCGACCAATCACCTGGAGCACGGACGGGTAGTCATCTTTGCGGCCGGCAATGGGCATCCTTACTTTACCACCGATACCACCGCAGCCCTCAGGGCCGCTGAAATCGGTGCCGACGTGATCTTGCTGGCTAAAGGCACGGTCGACGGTGTCTACGATGCGGATCCGAAGCTGGTTCCGGAGGCGCGCAAATTCAAAGAGCTGACCTATCTGGAAGTCCTGCAGCGCGGGCTGAAGGTGATGGACGCCACCGCTACTTCATTGTGCATGGATAACGGCATACCTTTGGTGGTCTTTGGGCTGGCTACCCGGGGGAATATCCGACGGGCCCTGTTCGGGGAAGAAATCGGTACTTATGTGGGGGTGAAAAGAGATGATCAAGAGTCTATTACATGACACTGAAGAAAAGATGGACAAGAGCATCGAACTTTTCCAGAAAGATTTGGCGGGGTTGAGAGCTGGTCGGGCTACACCGGCCCTATTGGACAAAGTTTTGGTGGATTATTACGGAGTGCCTACTCCTATCGCCCAGATGGCTTCCGTTTCGGTGCCCGAACCTCGCATTTTGATGATTCAACCTTGGGATAAGGGACAGACGAAGGCGATAGAGAAGGCGATTCAGAAATCCGATTTAGGCCTCAACCCGATCACCGACGGCGCGATCATTCGGTTGAGCATTCCGCAGATGACAGAGGAGCGCCGACGCGACCTGGTAAAGACGGTGCGCAAGAAGACCGAAGAGTGCCGGGTTGCTATTCGCAACGTCCGCCGGGATGCTAACGACATGCTGAAGGAATTGCAGCGGGACAGCGAGATTTCCGAAGACGAGCAGAAACGGGCGCAGGATGATGTGCAGAAATTGACTGATCGGCAGATTAAGACTGTGGATGGAATCTGCACCGCCAAAGAAGCGGAGATTATGGAAGTTTAGATGCTTGCGGAGGAACTGCTCGGTTTGACTCTATCAGAAGCGGAACGCCTTCTGGGCGACCGTTTAGTGGCAGTATTGGCTAGCGGCTTGCAGCGGGCATGGACGGATGGAGATCAGCAGCACCTGAGAGTAGTGCGCGTAAGGCAAGGGCCAACAGGATATGAGCTGACAGTTGTGCTCCCCCCGGTGCTTTGCAGCGGCACTTAGTGTGCGTGGGCTGCCCCCTGCTTCACAGGGGGCCGTTTGCTATGGTAGGAGAGCTTGTGGGAGGAGATTGGATTGGGAAAGACAGCGCGGATAGGTGTTCCGGAACATATCGCCATCGTAATGGATGGAAATGGCCGTTGGGCTACCGCCCGGGGGCTACCGCGCATGATGGGGCATCGTCAGGGTTCTGAAAACATGCGCCGAATCATTCAGGAGTGCTTGCATCTCGGCGTCAAGTACCTCACACTCTATGCCTTTTCTACCGAGAACTGGAGCCGACCTCAGGCTGAGGTGGATTACCTGATGAGTCTGCCCGGCCTGTTCTATGATCGGGAGCGGCATCTGTTGCACGAGAATCAGGTGCGCATGTTGGTGATCGGCGACCAAGAGCCGATCCCGGTAAGAACCAAGCGGGTCCTAGAGCGAATGCAAGCGGAGACGGTAGGCTATTGTCGCCTGACAGTACTGATGGCCTTCAATTATGGAGGCAGGGCGGAGCTGGTTCGTGCGGCGGACGCTTTGGTGAGGAAGGCAGCAGTCGGCTTGGTTGAGCAGGTGACTGAACAGAACCTAGCCGCCGAGCTATTTACTGCAGGCATCCCCGATCCAGACATATTGATCCGGTGTGGCAAGGAGATGCGGTTGAGCAATTTCTTGCTCTGGCAAGCCGCTTATGCGGAGCTGTTCTTTTCTGAAAGGCTTTGGCCGGAGTTCTCTCCAGAAGACCTGAGGGAAATAACCGATGCCTACGCCAATAGAGAACGGCGGTTCGGTGGTGTCAAGGCGTCCTCTATAGCAAATTCAGAGCAACCGACAGGTACCGGGCGGGCAGACAGCGACCAGCCAAACCCCATCGTTCAGGGACATGAGGTTACTTGAGATGATTTCACAAAGGGTTCTCAGCGCCCTGTTGGTCGCCCCGTTGGTGCTCTTGGCAGTCTACTATGGCGGGCCGCTGTTCTTGCTGGGGCTGCTGTTGTTCGCCGTATTCACCTGGCTAGAGCTGCAGCAGTTGGTGCAACAGCC
>CAYVCY010000050.1:0-13225 GCA_964450265.1 uncultured Clostridia bacterium | reverse complement strand
TCCCAACCGACTGAACGCACCTTGCTGAGCAGCCCTAGTTCATCCGCAATCTCCAGCTTCATCAAGTCTCTTGCTGTCGGCGCTTTCTGCTTCTTCGTGCTCTTCTTCACACCGGCATCCCCTCTGCCACTACCTGGATTCCTGCTTCCCGTTGCCTGTTTCTCTTGATTAAGCACAGAAATGCACCTCCCATGCCCTATTATGGCAACAGAAGGTGCATTCTACTACTATCAGCTATCCTTACAATAGACGGAGTGGGCCTACTCTTTCTTCTCAAAACTACCCTGACTATTGCACTCCGGACACTTGCGGGGTTTACAGCGCCCTTCCTTCTCGTGCCCGCATACCTTGCACGCGAATACTGCCATTTCACTTACCTCCTCCCGCTAGACTTCGCTAGTTCTTCCTCGCATTCCTGACAGTGACCGAAAAACTCCAGTCGATGGCCTCTAATCTTTCCCGGAAAATACTCTGCCGCTTCCAGGTCTAACTCTGGTTTTCGCGGGATCGGCAGGTCGAATACCCTGCCACAATGCCGACAGCGGAAGTGATAATGGGGCTGCCGATTACCATCAAACCGGTCCTGCCCGCTACCAAAACAGAGTTCTAAGGCCATGTCCATCTCCACCAGAGCGCGTAGGTTACGGTAGATCGTTCCCAGGCTGACATTGGGCAGTTCCTTTCTCACCTGTTCGTATACCCAATCGGCAGTCGGATGACAGTCTGTACTCTGCAATACCTTCAAAATCAGTCGCCGCTGTTCGGTCATCCGTTGAAAGCCACTCACTGGCAAAAGCCTCCCTAGTTAATAACCATTACTGATACCAGTATAAGGCTAGCAGGCCGCCCATGTCAATAGCTTACATAACTGCCTCACACAGCTGCCTTCATCGCGAAGCGGAAGCACTTTGGACTTGATCTGGTCACTTGGCAGGCTTAGCGAACCCGTTGTACCCGTCGATAAGCTCTGCGCAATTGCTGAGCTGCCTGGCTGCCGTCCTGCACGATCTCCAACCCTCTGCGCAACCATTCGATAGCTGTCTGATACTGGCCATTTCGCTCGTGATAGGCGGCTAGCCGCAAATAAGGCACAGCATTAGCCGGGTCGAGCTGCACCACCCATTGGTAAGCCCAGCACATCACTGCGTTCAAACTAAGTTTGTCACAATCCGTTGCCAACCTCTCCAGATCGTCCGCTACTTCGGACTGAGCGTCAACCATCGATTCCAGCATCTGATGCAGCAGTGCATCGGCCGCTCCCCATTCATGCCTGACGGCAGCTCTTCTTATTTTATCTAAGGCTCCCTTTTTATCCCATCCGGTCACAGGCGTCACCTCCAATCGCCAGACGCGCCTCAACTCAGAAAATTCTCTGTATTGGACCGCTTTCCCTGCCTAGATCTGCGATATTGAGAAGAAATATAACAAATTTCGTCGAAAACTACCGATGCCAGTAACAATTGACAGGGCTGCCAGAGTGAGTACGGTTCGCCAGGAAGCGAGCCAAACAGCGTCAGCAAAGAACCGTTCTGGCAAAAGGTTGATCAATTGATCTGTCTCTGGATTTAACTGCCAGAGGTCGTTGGTGAACGTTAACCGATGGAATAGATCGAAAACCGCGGTGAAATTAAGACTGATCAGCCAACCAACAAGCAGACCGATCAACAGGCCAATGGAGCTAGATATGGCTATAAAACGCAGGAAAGGCCGCAGGTTCCCTCTTCGCCAATGGTAGGCAAACAACAGAACCCAGACACCTAAGCCGCCGGTCGCAGCCCACTGGGCAACCCGGAACAGCCCCTGCACATCGCGCATGTGTGCGATCTCCCGCTCATTGAGCAGGAGCTGCTCTCGCCCATACAACACCAGTTGCACGTTGGGATCGGACTCTAGACCACGCAGGTAGCGGGTAGTGTGTCGGCTAAACCGTGCTAGCTGGTCCAGATCGGTGTCCAAAGTTTCAGCCAGCTGCAGCTTGGCGAATTCTTCTTGGTAGTAGGAAACACTATACGAGACCACCTGTACTTGAATGAGCAGCACCAAGGCTAGCAGCGACAAGCCGCCGAGGCCTATCATCGATCCACGTCGCAAGGCTTTCATTCAACACCCCCCCATTGCGTTACGTTACCAATAGCTTAATCTAAGCTTAAAGATTCTATCTCAGCAAACCAGCTACAATAGACTCAGATCGGGAAATTTGAGACAACAGCCCCAGCAGACCCTTCTCGGGTTCACATTCTTGGTTTCGGATTGCTGTTCCTTTAACATTATACTAGGATCTTGTGGACAATCTTAACAGGATCTTAAAACTTGTCCAAATGACATGCGCGATTGATCGAGTATACAATGATTGATGGACATTGGTCTTGTTTCATCTTGATAATCCTACTCAAGGAGGGATCCAGGTGACGGCATCGATCAAGACGCTATTTGGGTTAGTGGGTGGGCTTGGCCTGTTCATCTATGGTATGCAGCTGATGGCAGATGGACTGCAGAAGACCGCAGGGGATCGCCTACGACGCCTATTAGAAATACTGACCAGGACTCCGCTAATCGGAGTGATTGTGGGCACGATCGTGACCATGATCATTCAGAGCAGCAGCGCCACCTCTGTGATGGTGGTGGGTTTTGTCAATGCTGGGTTGCTCAGCCTGAAGCAAGCGATTTCGGTGATCATGGGCGGAGCCGTAGGCACCACCATCACGGCTTTCATGGTCTCGTTGAGACTGACCGAGTTGGCGTTGCCCGCTATCGGTATCGGCCTACTAGTGAATCTGACGGGTAGAAGGAAGAGCACCCGCTTCATTGGACAGACAATTCTCGGCTTCGGCATACTGTTCCTAGGCATGGATATTATGGGAACCTCTCTGCAGCCGCTGGGCGATAGCCAGCTCTTCACCAGCGTGATTCTTAACCTGAGCAGGCGCCCGCTGTTAGGTATACTCGTAGGCACCATTATTACTGCCATTTTGCAGAGCAGCAGTGCTACCACCGGTCTCGTGGTAACGCTGGCAGCTCAAGGCCTCATCGATCTGAATGCATCCTTGGCGCTGGTGCTGGGAAGCAATATTGGCACCACCGCAACAGCTATGTTAGCCTCTATCGGCACTGGGCTAAACGCCAGGCGCGCCGCCGTCGCTCACCTCCTCTTCAAGATGATCGGTGCGACCGCCCTCCTGATCATTTTCCGACCCTTTGCAGCTTTAATTGCGACTACCCATCACGATCTGGCTAGGCAGGTGGCCAATGGCCATATCATATTCAACGTCTCTGCCACCTTGTTGATGCTTCCTTTCATCAGTCAATTCGCCCACTTGGTAGAGAGGATTCTACCAGGAGAGGACGATGTGGAGCATGTAGGCGCCCTCTACTTGGATGAGCACCTGTTGGTGACGCCTTCCATTGCCCTCGGTCAGGCCAACCGCGAGTTGGTGCGCATGGGCAACCTAGCTTTGGGCATGCTGGAGGATGTCTATACTTGCTTCCGACAGGTGAACTTGGAGCGACTGCCGGCATCGGTTCAAAAGGAAACGGCGATCAATAACCTGGAACATGAAATTATTAGCTATCTAGTGAAGTTATCCGGTCGGTCGCTCAGCGACGAACAGTCGGCACGCCTAAGCGCACTGATCAGTATATCCAGCGATTTCGAACGTTTGGGAGACTTGTCAGAGAATATTGGGGAACTGGCGGAATACCGCGTGGAGCACCGCTTGCCGTTTTCTCCCGAGGCTATCGATGAGCTGGATGACATGTACAACCGGGTTAGCCAATTGATCAAGGAGTCGCTGCAAATCCTAGAGTCCGGCGATGTGGATCTGTTGGACCACATTCTGGCAGTGGAAAACGACATCGACCTGTTAGAGAAGCGACTGCGGCGCCATCATATCAACCGCTTGAACAATGGCATCTGTTTCCCCGCCTCCGGAGTGATCTATCTAGATCTGATCTCTACCTTTGAACGGATGGCGGACCACGCCAACAACACGGCGGAAGCACTGGTGGGCATCGGCGCAAATTGGATAGGCGAAGACTAAGGTGGAAGACATGGGTCGCCATCAGAACGTCAAGAAAAGGGGCTGTTCGTACGACAGCCCCTCATTACTCTCCCCCAGTCACTTCGCGACAGCCCTTCAGCATGCTATACTAAATGCGTATAAAAATAATGGTAAGAGGTGAAGGAAGTGGATGATTCCTTTAATCGACCTCAGGTGGTGATCCTGGCCACTGGGGGGACGATTGCTGGCCGCGGACCGAGTCCCTTGCACACCGCCGGCTATAAGGCCGGCCAGCTATCGGTGGATGATCTGACAGCGGCTGCACCCGGCTTGGAACAGATAGCCGAAATTTCCGGCGAGCAAGTATGCAACGTGGCTAGTTCTGCATTGACCGAGGATATCTGGCTGTTTCTGGCCAGGAGAATAAACGAGATCTTCCGCACCAAACCAGAGGTGGCTGGAATAGTGATCACCCACGGCACCGACACTTTGGAGGAAACCGCCTACTGGCTGAACTTGGTTGTGCGTAGTCGAAAACCGGTGGTAGTGGTTGGTGCCATGCGCCCGGCTACCGCGCTCAGCCCTGACGGCCCGATGAACTTGGTCAACGCGGTGCGGGTGGCAGCTGCCCCCGAGGCCAGAGGCCTGGGGGTATTGGTGACGATGAACGATGAAGTGTATGCTGCCCGCGATGTGACCAAGACCCACGCCAGCCAGCTGCACACCTTCCGCTCCCAAGACCTGGGGGCCCTAGGCAGCATCGATAATGGCCAGGTCAGTATCTATCACGCCCCGACTCGTCAGCACACCTGGCAGTCAGAGTTCACGGTGGACCAGCTGCCGACCCTACCGCGGGTGGGCATCGTGTATACCCACCTTGGTGCGGACGAAGTGACGGTGGATGCGCTGGCAGCAGCCGGCTATAAAGGCATCGTGGTCGCTGGAGTGGGCTCTGGTCATCCCACACCGAAGGCCCGCGAAGCACTCAGGCGGGCGCACGAAAGCGGAATAGTGGTGGTGCGCTCCACCCGAGTAGGAAATGGGCGGGTATTGCCCCTTCGGCCGGGAGCAAGCGACCGCTTCGTGGGGGCAGACAACCTGAACCCCCAGAAGGCAAGAGTTCTACTGATGCTGGCGTTGACCAGGACGACCAGACCAGAGGAAATTCAGCGCGTGTTTAATCAGTACTAAGCGACAAAATGGCGGGACAGTGGAGACAGGCCTGCGTGCAACAGGCACATTGGCTGCCCGTTCAAAGAGCGAGCAAGGCTGGATCAAAGGCAGCAGCTGTTTGAGTCGCCCCTGCTAATCTCGTTTCAGTTTTGCAGCAAAAACGTTTCCCTTAGTATAGGCAGATAGCGCACTGGATGGGCGACGAGTTCTGCTGCCTCCAGCCGCAGGGAGCTCATCCATTAGCTTGGCAGACAGTGACTGGGCACGCAGGCCTGGCCGAACACTAAGGCGAGACGGGGAGACTGGGCCCACTCTTCTCAGCTATCCTGGGGCAATGTCTTCAGCATCAGATCGGCCCAAGCTTGATGGATCTCCTCGTCCAGCTGATTGTTCAAATAGAGCTCCTGCAGCTTGAGGTCGGCAACCTGATCGCGGTTGCGGGCGTATTCGCCTGCAGCCAGCTTCTCCAGGCCACGGATGGCCCGAAGCGCCCACCGCGGGTCCCGGGGAGCGAACACGCTTCCGGTCAACCCACCGATCCTCTCCCCCAGCCGTTCCCAAAACATCAGGTTCATCCCCAACCGCCGCCCGGCTACCTTCAGGTCGCGCAGATGATCCGCCTCCACCTCCATCGCCTTCAAAAACCCGGCTTCCAGATGCAGGCGTCCAGAGCGCTTAGCGCTCAGCGCCAATTGATGATAAAAAGGAATCTGCTGGGCCTCCAGCAGCACGGCCCGCTTCAAAAAACTGGCATCTCTAGAGCTGATCTGCGGCCTGGTGCGGCGTTTGCGCGACCGACGCCGCTGCCAAACTAACCCCAGACCGATCACCGCTGCAACTGATAAGAACTTACGCTTGCTAGCCAAGTCAATCACCCTTAACTAGCTTATCCCGGACCCAGGCTAACTACGCTGAGAGCACAAGAAACAGGCACCCGCTAATGCCCGGGTGCCTGTTGTCATATTCGCTGATCCGTTAAACCAATTCACCCATGATATCTAAAGCGGAGAGCACAAACAGCTTGACGGCACCCTTCAGGGCAGTCTCGTCGAAGTCAAACTCGAAGGTATGATGTCCTGCCCCATTGATATCAGCACCGACACTGATGAAGGTGGCTTGACCGCCGTTTTGCTGCACTCGCTCCATCATATAGGTGTAATCCTCGCTCCCGCCGCCTTGACGGTTGCCCTCTGCCACGTTGGTGAAGTCGCTGATTTGCTTGGCTATCTTGCTCAGGCGCTCGACCAGCTCTCCAGTACTCTCGCCGCTGCGCGCGGCACCCATCTGCTTTAGCTCGTAGGTACAGCCGTGCATGGCTGTTGCACTATCCAGGATGCGAAGAGCGTAATTATACATGTGATCGTTCAATTCACTGGTTAATCCTCTGGTCTCGATAGCCAGATGGGCCCGATCTGGAATCACGTTGCGTCCGGTGCCGGCATTGAGGCGGCCCACGTTGATCCGGGTAGCTCCTTGGCTGTGGCGAGGAATGGCATAGAGATTGAGCACAGCGGTGGCTGCCGCCAAGAGAGCGTTATGCCCGCCTTGAGGCTGACCTCCGGCATGAGCCGGGCCGCCATGGATGATGGCGTCGAATTTGGTGGTAGCCAAGAAACCCTCGCGGCCACAGACCACGGTGCCGGTGGGGACCCCGCTGCTGAGGTGGGAGCCGACCATATATTGCACGTCATCCAAAATGCCGGAACCGACCACCGACTTGGCTCCGCGCACTCCCTCTTCTGCCGGCTGGAAGACTAGCTTGATCGTGCCACGCAGCCGGTCTTTGATCTGCGCCAGGGTAGTAGCCACTCCTAAGCCGATGGTCGCATGACCGTCATGCCCGCAAGAGTGCATCACGTTCTCGTTTACTGACGCGAAACCTTCGCTGAACGGACGGTGATCGGGCGATTGCGACTCTGCCACATCCACAGCATCGATGTCAAAACGCATGCCGATCACAGGGCCTTCACCGCAGCGCAAAATGCCAACCACGCCGGTGAAGCCGCCAGCTAGATGGGGTAGGAACTCTTCCACAGCACCCTGGGCCCGTGCCCGTTCCAAGTGCGCATCCAGTACCGATCGATCTGGCACACCCATGCGGTCGGCTTCCTTGACTACCTCCCGCCCAAGTTTCACCTCGTAGCCGAGGTCAGTCAATTGCTGGGCAATGATCGATGCGGTACGAAACTCAGTCCATGCCGACTCGGCATGCTTGTGGAAGTCACGGCGGGTGGCAACCAACTGCGGATGAAGACTGTCAACAAGTTGCTCCACTCTCTGAATGATCATAAATGTAGCACCCCCAAAATGGCAGATCTGGCTCATAGGCGATCTGCTTTTAGTTAGCTTCGCCAATCGCTCATCAATTTCCTTCGACAGACGTAAACTCATGCTCGGGGTCGACCCTAGTGGTGCGCTTGCGCCGTCTGCCCGCGCCAGGTGGACGAAAACTGAACTTCTTGGGAACAAAGTTCTGAAATATCCGTCTATACGGCCAGAATAACCCCATGGAGGCGATCAGAAATGGCACAGTTGTCTGCGTGGAAAGGCCTGGCGTTGTTGTCCCTCTTCCTGTACATGCTCAGTCTCGGCAGTAGCATCCAAGTAGCAGAATCGGCCGCTCCCCTATCTGTATTGGCTTTTGGAGAACCGCTTGCCCCGGGGCCGAATTGCGTATTGATTGCGGGCAGAGTGTACGCCCCGGCTGAATCGATGGCTGAAACACTAGGACTCAACTACTACTGGAGCGATCAAGAGTTGACGGTCTACCTCAACTCCGACCGGGGTATGCCTGCGCTCCCACGGGATGAGAGCTGGAACGGCTACCCCAAGATCAGTTTGATGCTCAACAACAGAGCATGGGACCGAGAAGATCCGGCCATCCTGCTCGGATCGATACCCTATCTACCGTTGCGCCTGGCGGAAGCCCTGGGGCTGTCGGTAGGCTGGAATAGCCAAAGTCGCATCGCCTACATCGGCTCACCCAGCAAGCAGCAATTGCCGACGATAGGCAGTCTGGCCAATTTGGAGAAGATGTTGACTGAAGGGCGCTACGCAAATGACGATTACTTCGGTGAGTTGGTCAGAGGAATGGCTGACCAGGTGCTCGCTGAGAGCAGCTCAAGCACCAAATCTGCCGCCCCATCTGCTCCCGACTTTTCCACCACCAACAACCAGGTGGAGGGAGTGGACGAAGCGGACCTGGTCAAGACCGACGGCAAGTACATCTACCAGGCTAAAGGGCAGACCGTGCTGATCAGCCTTGCCTACCCGGCTGCCGAGATGAAACTGGTAGGCAGCATAGACTTCAGCGACCAGGGTCTCAGTGTCAGTGAGCTATTCTTGGATCAGGAACGGCTGTTGGTACTGGGGCAGAAGCAGTGGGGCTACCCGGTGGCACCGCAGGATGTGGCCTTTGGGCGGATCAAGCCGGCCCCTGGCCTGATGTCTTTCCCTCCCTATTGGCAACAACAGACCAGTGCCTTGGTATACGACATCAGCGATCCGGCAGAACCAGAGCTGATCCGCACGGTGGAGCTGGCCGGCAGCTACTTGACCGCGCGCAAAGTGGACTCCCGGGTAGTAATGCTGGCTAATCAACATCTCTATGACAGCCCCATCGCTCCCCACTACCGGGACTCGACCAAAGGGCCGGAAGAGCGGATCTTGCCTCTGGACTGCGTGCAATACTTCCCGGAGAGACATGGTAGTAGTTACCTGTTGACCGCGGTCTTCGACCTCACCGAAGATGATCAACCTGCCAACATTGCCGCCTACTTGGGAGCTGGTGACAACATCTACATGTCTCACTCGAACTTGTATGTAGCTACCCATAGTTGGCATAGCAACGAGAGCAATGTCTACCGGCTGCAGCTGGACGGCCTCGACCTATCCTTTGCAGCGAAAGGATCTGTGCCGGGTTACCTGCTCAATCAATTCTCTATGGATGAATGGAACGGCAGCCTGCGGGTGGCCACCACTTACGACACGGATGGGAAGTCCAACAACGGAGTCTACATCCTGGACCAAGAGATGACTATCGCCGGCCAAGTGGATGGAATTGCTCCCGGCGAACGCATCTATTCAGCCCGTTTCCAAAACGAGCGCGGGTACCTGGTCACTTTTGAACAGGTCGATCCGCTGTTTGTGCTCGACCTATCTGATCCTGAGGCCCCGGCGATCCTGGGGGCTCTAAAGATCCCTGGCTTCAGCACCTACCTGCATCCCATTGACGATCGGCACCTGTTAGGTATCGGCCGCGACACCATACTGATTGAGGACAAGGATAGACAAGGCCAGGTGATCAACACCCGGGTGTTGGAGCGGGGGCTAAAACTAGCCATCTTTGACGTCAGCGACCTCAGCCAACCAAAGGAGAAGTTCAGCCTGCTGTTGGGAGGCCGAGGCAGCCACTCAGAAGCGCTCTATAATCATAAAGCGGTGCTTTATTCCGCATCTTTGGAGCTATTGGCGCTGCCTCTACAGCTGACTGTTGCCACTGCCGACGAACTCGCTTACGGCCCCACTGAATTCCAGGGTGCCATTGCCTACCGCGTGGACACCAATAGTGGTTTCGACGAGCTAGGTCGAGTGAGTCATCTTAGTGCTTCGGAGCAGCTTAAGATGGGCTATTATTGGCCCGGCGACGAATGGCAGATCCGTCGCCTGCTGTATGTCGGCGACCATCTCTATGCCATCTCGGACGGGATGATCACCGCTAATGAGATTGATACCATGCAGCTGACGTCGAGCATCACCCTTCCTTAACAGCCCAGTTCGCATCCATCTGAAATGGCAGCAGGTTTTTTGACCGCCTCCAAAGAAACAATAGATGGGGACGAGTATAATTCGAGGAGGGCTATTAGTTGCCGCGAATGGAATTTGAACTGCAGGAGAACGCCACGCTGATCACTGCTCCCGGGAAGGCATCGCACCAGATCACCAAGGAAACCTTTGGCCCTGGCGAGCTGTTCATGGCCGGAATCGGCGGATGAATGTCCTTGGGAGTGGCAGGGTACTGCCGCAAGAATGGACTTGATGCGACCGGAACCCGCATTGAACTGGAGATCGAGACCGACGAAGAGACCAAAATGATCAACAAGATGGCATTTACAGTATTCTTCCCGGGGCACCTGTCCCAGGAACACCGCATAGCTATGCGCGAGCGCATGGATGACTGTTATATCAAACGCCATCTCTTTACTCCGCCAGAAGTAACGGTGGAGATTGCCGAATGAATTATTAGCAACGACAAAGGCTTTGCTAGTATCTTTACAAGCTGATAATAAGCAATGGCCTGGCGACTGCCAGGCCATTAGCATACCTGCATTAGTTTATGCTTCGTCCTGCTGCGTGTTGTGACCAAACAGCCGCCAGACCACATATGCTAGGAACAAGGTGCCAAGTGCCTTCCCTGCCACTGCCCGCAGAGAACACGCGTCCTTATTTGCTGCCGCCTGCTTCGTATCCACTGGCGATGCGGCTGACTGCGTGGACTCGTTCGACTCAACACCGAGGGCCTCTTCTTTCGCCTGCTTTGGCACCGACCGGCGAAGATCTTGAATCTGGTTACCCGCAATGATGGAGCAGATAGAGATAATCACATGCTTCTTTTGGTCTTTCATTTCTATCTTCACGTCCCCTTTCCCAACCTCTCTTTGCTACGTTGTTACTAAGTATATAGTCTCCAGTCCCAGTTTTGAAGAGGTGAAGCGGGACGACCGAGTCCCTTTCGCGGCACGTTGGGACTGAATACTGATTGCATGCATGATAGTTATTGCATTCAATATGCTTTAGTATCTACACAATTATTATTGAAACACGTAACACCCCTGGCGGCATCCGCATACACTGCAAGCAGAGGTGTGGCTGAAGCACAGCCAACGCCAGACCCCTCAGGGAGGTGAATTGCATGCCTAGATGGAGACGCCATCGCTGCCTGAATTGTCACCGCTTTGCGCGCAGGTTTGCCCGCCGCTACTGCCGCTGCGTGCCCCGCAGCCTTCGCCGCCGTTGCCGCCGGGTTGTTCCTGGCATCGCCCGCCGCATCTGCTGGCAACTAACTCGAAACCAGAACAACACTCCGAGCTAAACGCAGCGTCGTCGCTCAGTGAGCGGCTTTGTCACGACACGGTACCTTGAGAAATGGAACAACTTAGCCATATACCCTCTCACACCTAGTTACACTCAAATACAGGTATTACCTGAAAGGCCGGTGGAACGACCATCGGCCTTTCACACTCCCCAAAAAAGGGGACGAGCTGATTCTGGATCAGGCAGGCCCTTGCTGCCAACCCTTGGCAAGTAATAAAATAGAGTTATATTACGTCCTTTGACAGATCGCCAGTAATTGTGTAGCAGAAAGGATGAAACGGAGGAACTACTATGCAGATCACTATCGGTATTTTAGCAGCGATGCGCGAGGAGCTGGAACCGTTTCTCAACTTGGGAACTTGGGAAGAATCCGCACCCCTGCTAGGCCGGCCTGTCTACACCCGAGTGACCGCTCTTAACGACGGCGAATCGGAGCAACCCGCAATCAAGTTGGTGCTCACCCTCTGCGGGGTGGGCAAGGTGCGGGCCGCAGCTGCCACGCAAGCGTTGATCGACCGCCACCACCCACAGCTGATCCTAAACATCGGCACCGCCGGTGGACTGCGCCCAGAGATCAGAGTGGGAGATCTAGTAGTCACGACCAGGCAGTTCCAGCACGACAGCCAACTTTGGGAACGCTACTGCTGCGACGCGCATCCTGGACTCAGTCAGCTGCTATTCGAGCAGCTGAGCCAGCGACACCGAACGCACTTGGGAAACGGCTGCGCCGGAGACACTTTTCAGACCGACTTGGCAGAGAAACAGCGTCTGGCCAAGAAATTCGATGCCTGCTGCGTGGACATGGAGTCAGCCGCTATTGCTGACACCTGCGCAGTCAACCGTGTTCCATTTTGCGTGATTCGCTCCATTTCCGACGCTCTGGAGGGAGCAATGGATCAGTTTGAGCAAAATTACCAGCGAGTGTCCCTGTTGGCAGCGAGGGCTGTCACTCCACTGATCGGGGAACTAGCTCGGGCGTTGGCGCTCGGCAAACACATCTGAAGAAGGGGGCGACACTTGTGCCTATAGTGGACCTATCACAGACCATCACTGCGAATATGCCTGTTTATCCTGGCGACGACCCCACCGAGTTGACACAGACGCGCTGGCTAGAGCGGCACCGCCACAACAACCATCGGCTGTGTATCGGCATGCACGCCGGGACACATTTGGATGGTCCCATGCACATGCTTCCTGACAACACTTACATATCCCAGCTGCCTCTAGAACCCTTCATCAGCGCTGGCTGCGTGATCGATGTGCGCGGACAGACGACCATTCGCTGGCAGCCTGAGTACGAACAGTTGATCAAAGCGGACTGCAGCGTGCTGTTCTATACGGGGTACGACCGCTGGTACGGCAGCGATCGGTACTGGAACGACCATCCTTGCTTGCATCCCGAGATCTGCGATCATCTATTGCAGAAGGGAGTCAAGCTCTTAGGGGTGGACCTGCCCTCACCAGACCGGCCGCCGTTCCCTGTCCATAAGCGGCTGCTTTCAGAGGGCGTCTACATTCTGGAGAATCTAACCAATCTAAGTCAGCTGCTGACGGTGCCCAGCTTTGAGCTGATCGCGCTGCCGTTGAAGCTGGAGGCCGACGGGTCACCGGTGAGGGCTGTGGCCAGGATCGCTCCTATCCTTCCATCCGTTTGATCCGCCAGGTACCGATGAGCAGCAGCAGGGTGCCGATAACAGTCATCCAGAGGAGCAGCGCGATCAGTGAGCCTAGATATGCACCGCTGGTCAGGATATCCCGCAGGGCGTGCGCAGCCCAACTTTGGGGAGAGACCGCTGCAATCAGCTTCAGGAGACCGGCGGGGTTCTCTAGCGGAAAGAATACCCCGCCAAGCATAGTTCCAATCATCACTATCCCAGTAGCCACTGCCTGCACTTGGGCCTGGGTTTTGAGCACGCTGGCCAAGAATAAGCCCAGCCCGGTCATGGCGAAGATGTAGACAG
>CAYVCY010000049.1:0-13509 GCA_964450265.1 uncultured Clostridia bacterium | reverse complement strand
CGCGTCTTGGCCTGAGGCTGGATCGCCCAAGGAATACAAGATATGCTCGTACTCGCTGGCTCATGCCACGTTCGCAACGCTTGACCCATTCTGAACGCGGGCAATTGAGAATAATCTATCAATTAGGTCAAGAAAAGACGGCAGGCACCCAGCCTGCCGTCTCGATATTGTTTTGGTGTCTAGCGCACTAACGTTCCGGGAGCGCTCCGGTCATCAGCTCCTGGATATGTCGCATGCCGTTGATCATCACCAGAATTTCCTCGTCGGGAATCTCTTCTAAGGTGTCCGATAGATAACGCTTGCGGGCGGTCATCACTGCCTGCCACATCTCGGTGCCCTTTTCCTTCACATGCAAACGGATCACCCGCCGATCGCTCTGGTCGCGCCTTCTTTCCACCAAGCCATTGCGCTCCATACGATCGATCAGATCTGTGGCGGTGCTGCAGGCCAGATACATCTTCTCGCCCAATTCACCGATTGTCAGATTGCCATGGTTTCTGAGGATGAGCAAAGCATTGAATTGAGGCGGGGTAATATCAAAACTGGAGAGAATATCACGTCCTCTCCGTTTAATAATGCTGCTCACGGTGCGAAGCAGACGCTCTAGCTCATCAACATACTCGGTTCTCTTTCCCATAACATCGGTCATTCTTTCACCCCATCCCCCTTATCTATTCAGCCAGAGCTGGAAACCGAAATCGTCTCGCACCTCGCCATGAAAGAGAGATGCGAAAGAAAGCTTCTACTGGCGAAACTACTGTCTAAATAATACCAGAGGCCTACCGATAAAGTCAACAATAAAGGATAGTGGCCGATTAATCCGCAAAATAACGGTCTATCGCCCGATATAGTGCCTCTGCAATCTGCTGACGCACCGATGCTTGGTACAGTTGCCGTTCATCATCGGGGTTGGAGATAAACCCAACCTCGGCCAGCGCCCCGGTGGTCAACGTCTCCCTGGTCAGGATATAGGCTGTGTTGGACTTAACGCCCCGGTCCAGCCAACCCAAGCTGCCCACCAGTTCACCCTGCACCAGGCGCGCAAACCGCTCGTTATCTCCCCGGGGGTAATAAAACGTCTCCAGACCCCGTACGTTGCGGTTGGTGAACGAGTTGATGTGCACGCTGAGGAACAAGTCTGCCCCTGAGCGATTGATCGCAGCCGCCCGCTCATGATGCACAATCGGCGCACTTTGAATCTCGCGTGTGGTGAAGACCTGAGCTCCCGCGTCCACCAGCAGCGAACGTAAGCGATTGACAATGTCGTGAGTATAATCCTTCTCGTTCCACCCTAACGTCCCGGTGGCACCGGGATCGGTGGCCCCATGCCCAGGATCCAAAGCGATAGTCTTGCCGACCACCGTCGGCGAGAAGAAACTGACTTCCCACTGCAAATCGTCTATCTGATGCAAGTTATAGGCAATTTTGCGCAACAGAGGGATAGTCACTCGCACGTCACTGCCCATCTGCTCCGCCTGCATGCCAGCCACGAGGACTCCATCTCCTGGCAGTGTTGCTGGAACACCTTCCGCCAAGGTGGCGTTAGCTAGCGTGACCAACACCGCTTGGCTCGCAGATGCATACGAGACCTTCGGTTCGTTATGGCTGTCCAAGGCGATGCGTAAGCTGCTGCCCACGCTGGTCTCGTTCAGCTGCAGTTCCTCTAGCCAGGTTCCCAAGGAGAAGCTCCAGCCTGCATCAGACTCTTTCAATCGATAGCTAACCGGGTGTTTCAGTTGCATGACCACGGCTACCCCCTGGCTGCTTTCTTCCCAGGTGAAGGCATCGATGTGCTCAGACTGGCCGATATCGCCAACCAGCTCACAGTCCCTAGTTACCCCCGGGAAGGATATTCTTACTGCCGGCACCGTATTCGATGCAGTCAGTCGGCTGCTGATCGGAACCAGCCAGTCGGCTATGTAGCCGGTCTTACCAGCGCCGTAATCGACCAAACACCAGCCTTCCAAGCGTTTCAAAACCGTAATTGGGTGACCTAAGGGCAAGGTGGCTAACACGGGAGCCTGCAGACTCTCGGCCTTACGCACATTGACCCCCACCTTTTCCTCGGTATTGGTCTGTACCGCCACATAAGGGTCAGCCATCCAACCCTCGCGCCCGTCAGCTAAGCGCACCTGATACCACCCTGTAGTCTCCCCAATGATGGTGACTATCTCGTTGTAGGCCACCAAGGCGATGCGCTCCAAAGCGGTGCTGGGGTCTGACCGCAGGTTGACACCAACCTCGGCGTTGACCCGCCCCACCAAGATGCCGGCACTGGATACCTCGATATCGGTAGCGGTCATCTCTGGGCGAACGCTGGGGGACACACTAAAAAGGAGCTCCTCCACCCCACCAATTTGCGAAAACCGAGTTTGCTTCACCGTCAAAGGCCAGATGATGTTCAATTGCCTGCCATCGGCAGAGAGTTGGGCCGCGGGGGAACGAAAACGGGCATCGTCACCTAGGGTGATGGAGATTAACGCCGTATGATCTGCCCCGGGAACGACCGTATAGCCTGACAAGGCACCCAACTCAAGCTGGTCCACGTCTTCTGCTTGCGCGGCTATGTTTCCGATGGACACCGAGAACGCATGCCCCTGTTCAGATATGTTCACCTGACCTAGCTCAATCGGCTTAGTGGAGGTAAAGGTCAGAGCGGTGGCCAGGCCATCGCTCTGCTGCACCTCTGCCATACCCAGCTCTCCCACTGGCGAAGTGATGTAGACACTAGGTGGAGAGGGAACCCACAACACCCCGGCCCCCAGACTCTCACCGATGAAGCGCAAGGGGACCATGGTGCGGTTGCCAATCAACTGCGCAGGAACATCTAAAGTCAGTGCTTGTCCATTCTGCGTAGCCGTCTTATTTCCAATCTGCAGACTGATCTGTTCGCTGCCCTTACGAATGACAATCGGTGCCTGGTTGGAAGTCCAGGTAACTTCTGCGCCGAGCGATTCACTGATCACCCGCAGCGGAACCAATGTGCGGTTATTGACCAACGCTGGTGGGACATCAGTGTTCAGCCGCTGGCCATCCAGGTAAAGCCCAATTACAGGTGCCGCCAGCGCGGCGGGCATAGGCACTGCCGCGATCAGTAAACAGAGTAAGATAATCAAGCTACATGTTCTTATCATGTTGTCCCTCCGCTACATAAGTAATCGACATAAATTGATAGTTGCTGAAGCAACGATCACTCTATTGCCCATAACACTTGGGGCGTTCATGGAGTGTATACAGATGGCTGCCGGTGCCGCCATCATTCTCTCTTCTTCGACAAGTCTATTTCGACAATGATGCTCGGCATTCCTACCTCCGTTCCATTAACATAATCTACATATGGTTTTCGTGCACATTTCTATGCACATACTGATCGATGTGCTATACTCACCTTGGAAGGGAGGTTCACATTGTGCAACGGATGAGTCCTATCTTTCGTCTGGTGATTACTGCTCTCTTTGCTGCACTGGTCACCGTGGGGACGATGGCAATTCAAATCCCTACCCCAGCCACTCAAGGATACGTCAATTTTGGTGACACTTTGATCTTCATTGCCGGCATCCTCCTCGGGCCGATCAATGGGATGTTAGCAGGTGGCATCGGTTCCTGGCTAGCCGATCTGCTTTCCGGATATGCCCACTACGCCCCCTGGACCTTGGTGATCAAGGGATTGGAAGGCTTGATCGTGGGATGGCTGGCCCATCGCGCCTACAGTTCCAATAAACAGCTCTGGCCTGCCGTGTTGGCGATGTTGCTCGCTGGTGCCTGGATGGTTTGCGGCTACTTTATCGCCGAAAACATCATGTACGGCTGGATCGGTGCGGTAGGAAGCCTGATTGCAAACGGTATTCAAGCTATCGGGGCGTCGATCATGGCTGCATTACTGCTACCCCAAATAGCAAGAGCTTGGTGGAGGTCCACTAGATGACCCCTGGCCGCGTGTCACGCGGCCTTTCTTTGTCTTAGACGGGCGTTTGTCCAGGTCAGTTGCAGGAGAAACCCGTTCTGTCGCAAATTACTAACTGTATGTACAGAAGAGGAGGTCTGATCAAGATGCGAGTTTACATTTCTGTGGACATTGAAGGAATCAGCACCATTGTGAACAGCACCAGCACCAGTCCAAACGGAAGGGATTATCAGCGCGCCTGTCACCAGATGACCGCCGAGGCAAACGCAGCGGTGTTGGGGGCTTTGGCTGCCGGGGCAACTACCGTGGTGGTGAACGATTCCCACGGCGGCATGACCAACCTAATTCCAGCAGAGCTCCATCCGGCCGCCGAACTGATCCAGGGCAGTCCCAAGCCTCTTTCCATGATGGAAGGAATTGAAGCCGGATTTGATGCGGCCATGTTTGTCGGCTACCACGCGCGCATGAACCAAGCTGGCATTCTCAGCCACACTATCAGCAGTGCCACCGTCAGCAATATCCTGCTCAACGGGGAGCTGATGGGTGAGACGGCTATCAATGCGATCATTGCTGGTTACTATGGTATTCCAGTGGTAGCCGTCACCGGCGATAGCGAGTTGGCCAAAGAGGCTAAGGCCGTGCTCGGCCAGGTGGAAACAGCCGTAGTAAAGACCCCAATCACCCGCGTCTCAGCTCGCTCGCTGCATCCGGAGCGGGCCTGCGAAGTGATTAAGGACACCGCCAAGCAAGCTTTGAGCGACCTCAGCCGCTACCAGCCCTTGCGACCAAATGGCCCTTACACCTTCACCTTGGAATTCATCAATGCGGGCATGGCTGATGCAGCCGCAGTGATGCCAGGTGCTGTGCGGGAAAGCGGCAACTCCGTCAGCTACACCCATGAAGACTACATCATGGCCTTCCGGGGGCTGCGCGCGCTGATCAGCCTGGCCAGACCGTAAATCGCACAACAAAAGGGGCTGTTGGTGCAACAGCCCCTTTTCTTGACGGTATCCGCCGAAACAACATCCATTACGCCATCACAAGAATATTGTGTTCCAGCACAACACCAGATGCGAAAGCGCAAGGCGATGACGGGAATTATCTGCCGTCTGCCCTGAGGATGGCGTTTAGCAGCACATTGGCTCCCCGCACGCAGTCCTCATCCGAAGTGAATTCGGCTGGCGAATGGCTGATCCCGCCGCGGCTGGGCACAAAGATCATGCCAGTAGGGCAGATCCGCGCCAGATGCTGCGCATCGTGCCCGGCACCACTGGGCATATCCTGCCAGCGATAGCCCAGTTCATCGGCGGCTTGCTGCACCGCCTGGCGCATGGACGGATCGAGGGGAGCCGGTTGAACATCGGCCGTCTGTTGCCACTGAAATGTCAGCCCGTGCTGGTCTGCAATCTTCGTGAACTCGACCAGCATGCTTTCCGCTATCTGATCCATCACCCGACTATCCTGATCCCTGACCTCCAAGGTGAAATCCACCCGACCAGGCACCACATTCACGCCGCCGGGATACACCAAGAGCTTGCCGACAGTGGACACCGCCTGAGGGAAATTCAGCGATTGCAATTTGCTGGGTACCAGCAGCACCATCTCGGCAGTGCCCACCAAGGCGTCATGGCGCAGGGGCATCGGGGTGGTGCCGGCGTGATTGGCTTGACCGACTACGCTGCAATCATAGCGTCTGATGCCGACTATACCGCTGACCACACCGACATGAAGCTCTTCTTGCTCCAGAACCCCGCCCTGTTCAATATGTAGCTCCAGATAGGCGGCAACTTCTCCCCGCTCATCGGCCAGAGTGAGTGCCTGCTCCGGCGACAGTCCCCATTCCTTGAGCGCAGCAGCCAAGGAGACCCCTTGCTCATCTGCAGCCTGCAGCTCTGCTTCCGAAAACTCTCCGATGAAGGCGCGGCTGCCCACCAGCCCGCTCTTGAAGCGGCTGCCTTCCTCCTCAGTCCAGACGGCCACCTCCACGCTGTGCTTGGTGGGTACATCCTCTTCCTGTAGGCGCACTAGGCTCTCCAAAGCAGCCAACACACCGAGGGCACCGTCATAGCGACCGCCTTCCGGCACGGTATCCACATGGGAGCCAGCCAGCAAGATTGGAGCCGCCTGAGATTTTGGCCTGCGGATGAACAGGTTGCCTACCGCATCAAAGCGGTGCTCTAGCCCGAATTCAGCCGCCCGATCGATCAACCACTGCCGCGCCTGCCGATCGGTTGGAGTGAGAGCGAAGCGGGTCACTCCGCCCGAGGCGGTCTGGCCAATTTGGGACAACTGGTTCAGCCACGTGATCAGCCGTTGGTCATTCACCTGCAACGTCACAAGCATCCTCCTTTACACGAATTGTAAACGCTGAATAGGGCCTGTTGGGGTGGGACGGGGGGACTGGCCCACCGATGGTGCGGTGCTAGTGGGGCAAGTGCGGGTGATGACCACCGCAGTTGCATTCCTGGCAGCTGCACTTGCCATTCTCTTTGGCTACCAGCCCCGAGGCTTCTAGTTGTGAGCGAAAGGACTTGCGGAACGCCTCTAGGTATGCTTGGCGCAGGGCATGTTGCTCTGCTTGCTCTGCCACCGTCAGTCCTTCAGACCTCTGCTTGCGTGATAGTTCGCCTATCCTAGTTAACTGTGCTTGGGACAGCATCTCTCCACCTCCACTTCCTAGCAACGTCGTTGGCTAGTCGGTACAATTAGTATACATTATACATCTGCTTCCAATGTATCGCGGTTTTTGCCATCAAACGGCATAGAACGCCCTAGATCGCGAGCAATAACCCAATATAGCGATTGACACAAGCTATGCCCATTTCTTAAAGTAAGAGGTGATGTAATAGAGTTGTGGATGGAACCATACTCTGAAGTTCCTAACTTATCAAACTTCTAAAGAAAGATGGTGTGGAGATGCACAAACAAACCATCGACGGAAACACCGCTGCCTCGCACGTAGCCTATGCTTTTAGCGAAGTAGCGGCCATCTACCCGATCACGCCTTCCTCTGTCATGGGCGAGGTTGCCGATGAATGGGCCGCAAACGGCCGCAAGAACCTCTTCGGTCAGCCGCTGCGGGTGGTGGAATTGCAGTCCGAAGGTGGCGCCGCTGGTGCTGTACACGGTTCTTTGGCAGCTGGCGCGCTGACAACCACTTACACCGCCTCTCAGGGATTGTTGCTGATGATCCCGAACATGTACAAAATCGCCGGGGAATTGTTGCCGACGGTATTCCATGTTACCGCCCGTTCGCTGGCCGCCCACGCGCTATCTATCTTCGGAGATCACTCCGACGTGATGGCCGCCCGGCAAACCGGATTCGCCATGCTTGCCTCTGCTTCTGTACAAGAAGCGATGGACCTGGCGCTGGTCGCCCACCTGGCCACACTGAAAGCCAGCGTGCCCTTCATTCACTTCTTTGATGGCTTCCGCACTTCTCACGAGGTGTCTAAGATCGACGTCATCGACTACGAGGACATGGCTCCGCTGCTGGACATGGAAGCAGTAAAGGCTTTCCGCCGTCGGGCACTGAACCCCGAGCATCCGCATCAACGGGGTACGGCTCAGAACCCAGACATCTACTTCCAGGGGCGCGAAGCCGCCAACAAGTACTACCAGGCAACACCGGCCCTCGTAGTGGATGCGATGCGCCAAGTAGGTGAGCTCACCGGTCGCCACTATCTGCCCTTCGACTATGTAGGCGCCCCCGATGCCGAGCATGTGGTCGTGATCATGGGTTCGGGCGGCGACACTGTGGAAGAAGTTGTCAACTACCAGACTAAGCAGGGCAAGAAAGTTGGCGTACTCAAAGTGCGTCTCTATCGTCCTTTCTCGGCCGAGCATTTCCTCAATGTTTTGCCCAAATCAGTGAAGAAGATTGCGGTGATGGATCGCACCAAGGAGCCTGGCTCCCTTGGAGAACCATTGTATCAGGATGTCTGCACAGTATTCAATCAAATTGGTCAGAAAATGACCATCGTCGGCGGCCGCTATGGATTAGGTTCGAAGGAATTCAACCCCAGCATGGTCAAAGCCATCTTCGATAACCTGAAGCAAGCCCAGCCGAAGAATCATTTCACCGTGGGCATCACCGACGATGTCACCTTCTCCTCCCTTGAGGTGAAAGATCACATCGTCACTGCCCCGGCAGGCACCTACCGGGCTAAGTTCTACGGACTTGGCTCCGACGGTACAGTCGGTGCGAACAAGAACTCGATCAAGATCATCGGTGACCATACGGACCTTTATGCCCAAGGGTACTTTGTTTACGACTCCAAGAAGTCCGGTGGCGTGACCATCTCCCACCTGCGCTTTGGGCCGAATCCGATCAAGGCACCCTATCTGATCGACCAGCCCGACTTCGTCGCTTGCCACAACGCTTCTTATGTCACCCGCTACGACCTGTTGGATGGCATCAAGCCGGGCGGCGTCTTCTTGCTCAACTCTCCATGGACGTTGGAGGAGATGGAGCAGAAACTGCCTGCCCATGTGCGCCGCACCATCGCCGAGAAGCAGCTGAAGTTCTACAACATCGACGCCCAGAAGATTGCTCGGGAAGCGGGGCTAGGCAACCGCACCAACACGGTACTGCAAGCCGCCTTCTTCAAGATTGCAGATGTGATTCCCTACGCGGATGCAGCCCGCTACATCAAGGACGCGATCAAGAAGAGCTATGGTCATCGGGGCGATCAGGTAGTGGCTGCCAATTACGCCGCTGTCGATTCCGCCGATGCACTGAAAGAAGTCGAATATCCAGGAACGTGGGCAGAGGCGCTGGATGAAGCAGCCGCCACTTCCACTGCGCCGGACTATGTGCAAAACGTGGTCTTCCCGATCACCTCACTGGAAGGCGACAAGCTGCCGGTAAGCGCATTTAGCCCGGATGGCACCGTACCTACTGGCACCACCAAGTATGAAAAACGTGGCATCGCGATTAGTGTACCGGTCTGGTTATCTGAGAATTGTATTCAGTGTAACCAGTGTAGCTTCGTCTGCCCGCATGCAGCGATCCGTCCGTACCTGGCAAAGCCAGAAGACCTGGCCGGCAAGCCAGAGACGATGCAGACAAAGAAGGCCATCGGCCGCGAACTGGCTGGATTGCAGTATATGATTCAGGTCAGCCCGCTGGATTGTACCGGCTGTGGCAACTGCGCTGACATCTGCCCGGCCAAGAACAAGGCATTGGCGATGCAACCGTTGGAAGATGTAGCTGAGCGCGAAATTGCCAACTACGGGTTTGCAGAGACGATGCCCCAGCCAGAGGTGGAAATATCCCCGAACAACGTCAAGGGCAGTCAATTCAAGCAACCGCTGTTTGAGTTTTCAGGCGCTTGCGCCGGCTGCGGCGAGACTCCGTATCTCAAACTGGTTACCCAGCTATTCGGCGATCGCATGATCATCGCCAATGCTACCGGCTGCTCCTCTATCTACGGCGGCCACGCCCCCACCTGTCCTTACACCACCAACGACCAAGGACACGGGCCGGCATGGGGCAACTCGCTGTTCGAGGACAACGCCGAGTATGGTTTCGGCATGAGCATGGCCGTCCAGCAGAAACGCAACAGGTTAGCCGAATTGACCGAGGCCGCTTTGTCTCAGAACCCGTCCGAAGAACTACAAGCGGCTCTCAACGCTTGGTTGACAGGTAGGGACGATGCCGAAGCTTCCCGTAAAGCAACGGAACAGTTGATGGCAGTGCTGCCTGGCGAGCTGGAGCAAGCCGAGGGCGAGCTAAAGGATATCCTGGCGGAAATCAACGATTTCTCCGACTACCTGGTGAAGAAGTCCATGTGGATCGTCGGTGGCGATGGCTGGGCTTATGACATCGGATTCGGTGGACTGGATCATGTGCTGGCTTCCGGTGCCAACGTCAATGTGCTGGTGCTGGACACCGAGGTCTACTCCAACACCGGCGGTCAGTCCTCCAAGGCTACCCCCACCGGCGCAGTGGCTAAGTTCGCTGCCTCCGGAAAGAAGACGCGCAAGAAGGATCTAGGCCAGATGGCTATGACCTACGGCTATGTCTACGTAGCCAGCGTCTCCATGGGTGCTAACAAGAACCAGCTGATGAAGGCCGTTCTGGAAGCCGAAAAGTATGACGGACCGTCCTTGATCATCGCTTACTCACCGTGTATCAACCACGGCATCAACATGGGGCTCAGCCAAAGGGAAAGCAAACTGGCAGTGGAAGCTGGCTACTGGCCGCTCTACCGCTACAATCCGGAACTGGCTGACCAGGGCAAGAATCCGTTCACCTTGGACTTCACCGAACCGACCGGCAGCTTTGCCGACTTCCTACAGGGCGAGGTGCGCTATTCCTCGTTGGCCAAGAAGTTCCCAGAGGAAGCGGAAGTGCTGCTCAAGCAAGCGGAGAAGGATGCACAGGCTCGCTTGGCCCACTACAAGCGACTGGCGGAGCTGTACTAGGCCACAAATTAGGCCAGGTTCATCAAGACGGGCTGCAGCAAAGGCTGCAGCCCGTCTTTTTCTCTTGTGCCGCTAGGTAGCGGCTTTCATGCTAGCCTCTCCTGATTGCAGACATCGGGAATCTGTGCCGTGGTGATCTGATCTAGAGTGTCAGCAAAAACCTTGGCGGCATTGCACTTACCCTTTATTTCAAGCACTTTCTGCTACCAACTCTGGTGAGTACACCAATATAACTGATAAAATGTGGTGGAAGGGTTTACGGAATTCATTCAGAATAGGGCAAGGGTTTGGGTATCCTTCCTACAAAAGTCAGGAGTGATCAAAATATGACCGAAGAAAATGCAAATGCCAAGAGAATCTTTGACCGATATAACCGTCAGGCAGATGTCGTCCGCTGCCCATACGGGAGGGCAGCCAGCCGCAAGCTGCTTGATTCCTATGCCAGTGCGGCGGTAAACCTATATGGCGCGATCAGTCGGGAGGACTTTGTTGATATCTACAACAAGCAAAACATCGATCAAACGACCGCAGAAGAGATTTATATTCTTTTGCTGCCGCTGGTCTTAAAAGAGGGCTGGTATTGTTTCTATAAAGACCACATTGTGCATTATGAGTTCTTTTCTAACTTTGACTACGTAGATGCTCTACTCAATCATCAGGCTGGCAAGCCCCGCTACGTTCCAGAAAAGGATGACTTCCTCCAATATGTTACTGAAGATTGGACTGATGGGGACAGTTGGTTGAGTGTATATCGTTTTATGGGAGGTATTTTTGGCTTTAGCGAGAAAACCTTGAAAGGCTTTACGGAAATCAAGAGCTACACGATCTACGGTGACGGCATCAGCGAATTGGGTTCCATACTGGACAGGCACAATCTGATTTTTACCGCCGAAAACCAGCTGAGCGAATTTCTCAATCTGCTTATGGATGCAAAGAACAACACGCGTCTCTGGGAAAACAACGGCCATACTCCGGCTGAACTCTATGAGATCAGTAACAAACTGAATGAAAATATCATTCAGTTTCCAATACTGCAGCGACCGAAAGTAGGGCGGAACGACCCCTGTCCCTGCGGAAGTGGGAAGAAATATAAAAAATGTTGCGCCGTGGTGGACGCTGCAAAATCGGCACAGTTGAGCCCTGATGAATGCAAGCTTTTCTATGAAACATGGTATGGCTTGATGGGCTTTGTCAATGAAAGAATGGGTGTAATTAGAGCCAAGATCAAGCCGGAATATCCTAACGCTGTGAGTGATGTGAGCGTGCATAAAGTGAGAGAAGTGCTGTGGAAGCATCCCGAGCTGATTGACGAATATGTCGAGCAGACGGAGCTTCCCCAAGAGAAAATAGACATCCTCCAATTGTGGAGCAAGAAACACAAACAAGGGATGCTCTTTGTGCTGGAGTATCGGCCGGAATACGCCGTTGTGCTCGGCGTAAATGAACAGGGCGAGGACAGGCTTTATGGGATCAAGGGAATGACTAATTCGATTGCCAGTACTCTGCGAAAGAATCTACCTGCTCAAATTGACACCGTCTTGCTTCCATTCAAAGGGAAGATCGTCTACGACAGCTTCTTGGGTTCCATGCCGATCAGCTTTGGAGAGGGTGCAAAGACGACTATCCGGGAGGCGCGGGACAGGGCGATCAGGCACGGGATTATTACCAGTTTGGAATGATTGATCAACCGAAGGCATTGCCTGGAGATGAAGAGGCGTTCGAGGTGTCATTTGTTAGAAATAAGGCAGGGTTGTGACTTGGAGAAAACGCTTTCCTAGGCCTCGAACTCCTGCCGGGGATGCCTTCGTCCATCAGTGCCTTGTCCCTCTGGATTTCCTCGATGTTGGATTGGTAGCTGCGGAGGCAGTGCTTCACATCCGTCAGGCCACTGCGGAAGGTAAGCGTCGCCCTCAGGCCCAAGACGCCTTCGGCATAACCGTTCTAGTCAATCCAACCTGAGATTACAAGGTTGTCTGAGCGCAGTGAAGAATCTAAACCTGGCGACGTCCTCCTTCGCTGACGCGCTCACGCTGCGCCGATTGATTGCATAGCATAAAAGAAGTATAATATGATTAGGATTCTACTATGAGGAGTTGAGCCTATGCAGATCAAGCCGTCGGCAAGCATCAGGCAGAACTATAATGAAATTGCGGCGTTGTGCAAAGCCTCTGGGGAGCCTGTGTATCTCACCAAGAACGGCGAGGGCGATCTCGTGGTTATGGATATAAATGCATTTACCCGTAGAGAGAAAATGCTCAGGTTGCGCGAGGAACTGTTAGCTGTTGAGGAAGATAGGATGGCTGGTCGCACTGGAATGACTCCGGATGAACTGGACAGCTATTTAGAAAGTGTTATCGATGAGGTGGAACGTGGAAAAAAAGCCTCGATATAAGGTAATTGTTTCCGAACATGGCCCGTCAGATGCTGGCGGGCCATGTTCATTTCTTGGCTCAGAAAAGCCCTGCTGCCGCTCGCAAAACAAAGAATGAACTACTGGATGCCATTCGTTCCCTGTCTACCATGCCGAAACGATTTCCGTTTCTCAACACAGAATTCATGCCGCTAAACAAGTATCACAAGATGTTCGTAGACGGATGGTATTTGATCCTGTATCAAATCAAGGATCAGGCAGTGTATGTTGACTATATCGTGGACTGCAGACAGGATTATCAACGGCTGGTGCGGTAAAGCATGTTTCAGGTTTCAACACGCACTGTTACAGTTCAAGCAGGCCGGGAGAGAAACGGCAGCTGGCAGAAGAGCCGATCAGCGGCACGGGTGTGGCGCTCTGTCTACCTGTGGAATGGAACTGAGTCCGACTGACAGCTCTTATTGCAGCCTCTCCTCCTGTTCAGGTATGCTAAGAAGGAACTCGCATCTTTGAGAGGAGAACGACAACATATGAACTGGCAGCGCTTGAAACCCTATCTGGCCGGGCTGGGTTCTTCCAGTATCTTCGGCTTTTCCTTCTTCTTCACCAAACAGGCGTTGGACGTTTTGGATACCTTTCGCCTGGTAGCCTTTCGCTTCAGCTTGGCAGCCTTCGTGGTCAGTCTGCTGGCCTTGCTCAAGATCGTCCCGCTGAACCTGCGAGGCAAAGATCTACGCCCCTTGTTGTTCACCGCCCTGCTGCAGCCGATGCTCTATTTCCTGTTTGAGACGTTCGGTGTCAACCT
>CAYVCY010000048.1:0-13594 GCA_964450265.1 uncultured Clostridia bacterium | reverse complement strand
GGTATTCCTGTACCGCTCTTCGGAACGGTACAGAGTACCTGTCCCACTGTCCCGCGGTCTTAGTACGCAGAGGGTCTAGATTCCATACTGCACTCTGCGTAGCGCGCTCGGAATGACAGAAGAAGGCCGCGACTGCCCTCCTGAATGCAGCGAAGGGCCATCGTCTGCGAGGAAGACTATCACGTCTATTTCAAGTGTGTTTAAGAAAAGGTACACTAGGCATAGGAGGTGCTGAAGCATGCTTGTCTGTGCCCATTGTGAGACTGTTTACCCAGAAAATGAACCTCGCTGGCGCTGCCCCTGCGGCGGATACTTGCACTATCGCCCGAATAAAATGTTCCGGCCAAGCGAACTCAGCCAACGTCCCGCCACCCTCTGGCGCTACCGGGAGCCACTAGGCATTCTGTCGGACGAGAATGTGATCACCTTAGGCGAAGGATTCACTCCGCTGGTGGCTGACCGATTGGACGGCCAACCGGTGCTGTTCAAGCTGGACCAACTCTGCCCCACCGGCTCGTTTAAGGACCGCGGCAGCGCGGTGATGCTGAGCAAGCTGAAGGAATGGGGCATCGATGAGCTGATCGAAGACTCTTCCGGCAATGCCGGCGCCTCGGTGGCAGCCTACTCCAGCCGCGCAAACATCAAGGCCCATGTCTACATACCTGGTTACACCTCGTCCGGCAAGGCGGCGCAGATCGGCATGTACGGCGCCGATCTGTTGAAAGTTCCAGGCACCCGTGAGGATACTGCGCAGGCTGCGTGGGAAGCTGCTCAGCAAATGTTTTATGCCAGCCACAACTGGAGCCCATACTTTCTCAATGGCCTCAAGACGCTGGCCTACGAGCTGGCCGAACAGTTGGACTGGCAAGCGCCAGACTGGGTGGTCTCGCCGGTCGGTGGCGGCAGTTCCATCCTCGGCCTCTATTTGGGTTTCCATGAACTCTTAGAAGCGGGCATTATCGACCGTCTACCGCGCCTAGCAGCGGTGCAGGCCAAGAATTGCGCACCAGTCTATCATGCCTGGAAGCAAGGCTTGGCAGAAGTCCCGGCAGTAGAAAAACGAGAGACGGCCGCAGAAGGTATCTCCATCGCCCAACCGGTGAAAGGGCGCGATATCCTGCAAGCCATCCGCGCCAGCCAGGGTGTGGTGCTGACGGTGGAGGACCAGGAAATCTGGGACATGCTGACTGAACTGGGCCAGCGGGGCATCTATGTTGAGCCGACGGCAGCCGCTGCCCCAGCAGCGGTTGCCCAATTGCAGCAACAAAGGCTGGTCTCGTCAGAACAGCGGGTAGTGGTGCAACTGACCGGCAGTGGTTTGAAAGCTACTGACAAGATCGTGGAGCACTTTTTCACAGAGTAGTTGTCCTGACAGCTTCATTTGCTGCGTCGCCGCTTTCGTTTGGGAACGTAGCTCTGCACAAACTGCACAGCCTGCTGTCGGTCGCTGATGCGACCGGCAGCCTGTGCTTCCAGCAGAGCGGCCTTCGACTCCCCTACCCACGGCCCGGCTGGCTTGCCCACCGCGGCCATGATCTCCTCCCCGTCCAGCAGGGGCTTGGGGGCAATTATCTGCTCGTGTTGGCAGAAGAAGGTCACAAGCAGCCGCTCCACCACCTGCTGGTGCTCCTGAAACTCAGTGGTCAGGGCCACTTGCTCCCCCTTAGCTAAATGGTCGGCCAGGGTAAACAGCACGATGGCCACTCCCAGCGCTCCGGTGCGCCGATACAAGCGATGGATCAGGCGCTCGTCCAAATGCCCCGTTCGCCATAGTTGCATGGGATACATGTGGAAAGTGATAAAGGTATGCACCAGCTTGGCTTGTTCGTTGTTCAGCCGCAGACGTTCCGCTACCTGGGAGGCCATGCGGGCACCGACATGTTCATGCTCATAGAAGGTGATCTTGCCACCCTGCTCCGACCGGGTGAGCGACTTCCCGATGTCGTGCAACCATGCCGCCAGCATGATGGCCGCTTGTTCCGACTGGGTAAAAGCGTCCCAATAGCGCCTGGCGTAGATCTGCACCGCAGGAGGCACGTAATCGCCATCATGAATGACCGCACAGAAGGCAGCGAAAGCTCGCTGACTATGCACATCCACAGTAAACTGATGGTATCTATTTTGACCGACCCGTTGCATGGCGGCCACTTCCGGAAAGAGTGCTGCGGCTGCCCCAAAGCGTTCCAACTCGGCTAGGGCTGATGGCGCCTGCTTGTGCACCAGAATCAGTGCTAATTCCGCCCAGACGCGCTCCCCAGGAGCGTCTGCTAAGGCGGGGGCAGCGTCTATCAAAGCAGAGGTGGTCTGCTGGTCTGAGGAGAGACCCAAACTCACCCCAAGGCGGACCGCGCGCAGGACACGCACCGGATCGGCTAATAACGTACCGGGCTGCACGATGCGCAAACGCTTTGCCATCAGGTCATCCCGCCCTTGGTAGGGATCAATCAGGCCGGAAAGGTCGCCACGCAGCCAGTCCTCTAGCGTCAGCGCCATGGAGTTTACAGTGAAATCGCGCTGGCCGAGATCCTCGCGCAGATCGGCGCCCTGCATCAGTGCCAAATCCACTGTCACCTGATCTTCCAAAACCAGCCTGATCATGCGCCGGCCTTGATCTAACCAGAAGGCCTGCCGGTTGTCCTGCAGCCAATAGTCTAGGCCGAGCAGCGGTGAACCGGCGTCGGCCACCACCAGATCCATATCCCTACCCTCTGCCTGCAGCAGGTGGTCCCGCAGTACTCCGCCCACCACCCAGACTTGATGCGGTGACTGGCCAGCTATCTGCTCCAGCAGCCGTCGGGTCTGTTTCATGCTCCATCACTCTCCCATCCAAGACCAGTGTGCGTCCATCGAACAACGAATATGCCGCCGCGAGGCCAGCTGGCCTCTAGCTGTTCAGACCGGGAAAGAAAAACAGGCCCAAAACGGCCTGCCAACAGCGGTACCAATTGCGCCATTTTCTCAGAAGATGTCCTGCCAATCCACCAAATTGGATAGATTGATGTAACCGAGCAATCCCAAAGGCACACCCAGTAACCAAAGAAAGAGCATCCCTGTACCCGAAAGGAACAGACCCAGACCGAGCAAGCCGTGGGCGATGGTCAGCAGCCAATAACCCAACAGATCCCTGCGCCTAGCCATCCACAGGAATCCAAGAGTAGCAGCCAAATAGAGCAGCAGAGAAGCGCCCCTCCAGCCTGGCAGGGTCAGAGCGAACAACGACAATGCCAACACACCGATGCCCAGCGCGCGCACCTTCAGTCGGTCTGCCATAGTTACCACCTTTCATAATTAGTTCGCCGGGAGCCAATCAAACTGCATAGCGTCCGTTTCAAGCCGATTAACCGCCTGTTCTAATTGTATGGAGCCAGAGCCGACGATATTTACAGATAAATCGCTAAACTCGCGCTACCCCGGTGGACTCGGCTGCTGTAGCGACCGCGGTAGCCACCTGTTGCACCACCCGGCGGTCAAAGACGTCGGGGATAATATATTCCGCAGACAAACCTTGCTCCAAAGCGATAGCAGCGATGGCCTCGGCTGCTGCCAGCTTCATCTCCTCGTTGATCACGGCTGCCCGGACGTCCAACGCTCCCCGGAAGATCCCTGGAAAAGCTAGCACATTGTTGATCTGATTAGGGAAGTCACTGCGACCGGTCCCGATCACAGTTGCTCCTCCGGCTTTGGCTTCATCCGGCAGTATCTCGGGTATCGGGTTGGCCATGGCGAAGACGATCGCCCGGTCAGACATCAGTGACACCAGCTGCGCGTTGAGTACCCCCCCGGCAGAAACGCCGATAAACACATCTGCTCCCTGCAGGGCATCAGCCAAACCGCCCTGTACCCCCCTAGGGTTGGAGACGGCAGCCAGTTCCTCCTGGGCAGGGTTGTTGCCGATAGCGCCTTTGTGAATGGTGCCATGGCGATCGCAGAGGGTCAGGTCAGATATCCCCGCGCCGAGCAGCAACTTGGCAATGGCGCTTCCGGCGGAGCCGGCACCGTTGATCACCACGCGGCTGCTATGCAGCTCTCTTCCGGTGACCCGGAGAGCATTCAGCAGGGCAGCCAATACCACGATAGCGGTGCCGTGTTGGTCGTCATGAAACACTGGGATATCCAAGGCCGCCTGCAATTGGCGCTCAATTTCAAAACAACGGGGAGCAGAGATATCCTCCAAATTGATGCCACCAAAGCTGGGGGCCAACAGCCGTACCGCCTGGACGATCTGCTCGGTGTCTTGACTGGCCAAGCAAACAGGAATTGCGTCCACGTCTGCAAACGACTTAAACAGCACCGCCTTGCCTTCCATCACCGGCATAGCGGCTTCCGGACCGATATTCCCTAGACCGAGCACGGCAGAACCGTCGGTTACTATGGCCACGGTGTTGCCGCGATTGGTATACTCATAGACCAAATCGCGATTGGTTGCGATTTCCTTGCACGGCTCGGCCACACCAGGGGTATAAGCCAAGGTTAAATCCTGACGATCCCGGAGCGGAACCTTGCTGGCGATGGCTAGTTTCCCTCGATTGCGACGGTGCAACTCTAGAGCTTGTTCGCGAAAGTCCAAGAATGACGCCTCCTCAAGATGTCTCGGTTTGTACCTCATCTACCTATCTTTCCCCCTAATTCGACGAAAAGAACGGGCTTTCCTGCGCAGCAGCGCAGAAAATGACTCCGAAGAAGAGCTGGATTCTTCGCGGGAGCGGCAGGCCCCAGGTCCCGCTCGAGGTGGGGGGCAAAATAAAGCCGCTGCCCTGCGGCAGCGGAATAAAAGGATCATTCAACCGACGTGTCTACGATATTCGCTGGTTAATACCAGCTGCCAACTGAGGCCGTAAGGCTTCCAACGATTGAGGCGGTAATTGGCGCGGGCGAATTCCACCATACTCATGTTTCTGTGGTAGATCTTGTGCAAGTCTGCCGATAGCCCTTGATCATCGGTGTGAATAATCACCTGGTTCTCTCTACACTCTACTTCTGCTACCAGGCTTTGGTTTCGCGACAACAACGTGATGAACAAAGCACCCTCTCTCCTTTCACAACGAGTCCATTTTACTGATAGAGAGACCGGAAAATCAAGGCTGACATGTCGACGGAAAATGACAGCATCCTCCTTCTTTCGCGGATCTGCCCGTTGCTTCTACTGTCCCCCTGGTGAGCGCTTGGGCACCAAGAGTGACTGAAAACGGCGAAACAACCCAGCCCTCGGCAGGTGGCCGGGGCTGGGTTGTTTCGCCTGTGTTTACATTTTTTCCAGCAAGTCTGCGGAAACAAAAAAGTTTCGTTCCAGGAATTTATCATAGTTTGTCCAGTGACCGTTTTCGGGTCGGTGATCGCTCAACACTCGACCGATCTGGGCTAGCCGTCCACTGGTTAAGTCAGCAAGATGCAGTGCCATAGCGTTGATAGTGCGCGGCTGCTGTGGAGACCCCCATTCCGGCACCCCATGATGGGCCAAGATCATGTGCTGCAGTTCGGTGAGCAGCTGTTCTGGGAATCCATCGATATCAGAGGCGAGTTCACCCACCAGTTGACTACCCATCTGCAGGTGGCCGATCATCTTTCCCCGATCGGTCATCTGAAAACTGAGGCTAGCTAGGTCATATTCCTCGATCTTGCCGATGTCGTGCAAAATGCACCCGGTCAACAGGAGATCTCTATGCAAGTACATCCCTTGTTCGGAGATCATCGACTCTGCATAGGACACCACTTCCAAAGTATGCTCTAGCAGACCGCCTACATAAGCATGGTGTACACCTCTTCCGGCTGGTGCGGCGCAGAAACGGATCTGCCTCTCTTGGGTGAATACCTGCTGCAACAGGTCCCTCAGATGGGAGTTGTCGATGGACTGCATCACCGCTTGTAGACGACGCCAAAGCACCTCTCGATCGAAATCCGAACCGGGTATGTAGTCGGCCATGTCTATCTGTGCAGTTGGGGCTGGCACGATCTGCTCGACTACCAACTGCAGGCTACCACGATACTCCTGCACCTTGCCTCCCACCATCCAGACCTGATCGATGCCCACTCTCTGGTGTAATTCCTGAGCGGCGTTCCAGTTGATGGCGCTAATGCGTCCACTGCGGTCGCCTACGGAAAGCATCAACCCATAAGCTGGCTGGCCAGAGCGATTGGTGAATTGGTTTAATCGCTTGTCGTATATGGCCAACGGAGTGAGGACCGACTGGCCGATCACAAAATCCTTTACAAAATCTTTCTTCAACATTTGCCCTCCTGTTTGACTCCCGCAGTTGACTGGCTAACTACTCGATGTATAAGGTACAAGTCGATAGTTGCTAGGAAGCAACAATCGCTTTATCGCCCACAACATCTGCGGATGTTGTGGGGAGCGTGTTCAAAGAATTCGCTTCCACCGGGCGAAATCCCTGCCTGCAGGGATAAACAAGGACAGATGACTGTCAGTCACCTGTCCGATGATCGCTTAAGTGAAAGGCTATTTCACTTGATGATCCCCATCTCCCGGCCCACTGTAGCAAACTGCTCCAAAGCAAAATCCAGATCCTTCTGCTCGTGGGCGGCAGAGATCATCACCCGGATGCGGGCCTTGCCCTTGGGCACAGTAGGGAAGCCAATCTTGCTGGCAAAGATGCCACACTCAAACAACCGCTTGCTCATCTCAGTCGCTACTTCCGCCTCACCCAGCATTACCGGGGTGATCGGGGTCTCGCTAAAACCGATATCAAAGCCCAGCTTTTGCATGCCAGCCTTAAAGTAACGCCCGTTGTCCCACAGCTTCTCCACCAAATAGCCGCTTTGCATCAATAATCTGATCGATGCCAGCGTAGCCATCACATCCGGCGGAGTGACCGCAGAGCTGAACAGGAAGGGGCGGGCTCTCTGTCGGAGATACTCGATCAGCTTGTGGCTGCCGGCGGCGAATCCACCCACCGTACCGATGGCTTTGCTAAAGGTGCCGACCTCCACATCCACCTGACCGTGCAGCTGGAAATGATCCACAATGCCGCGACCGTTTTCACCCAGAACGCCTTCGCCATGAGCATCGTCCACCATGGTCAAAGCGCCGTAGCGCTGAGCCAGCGAAACTATCTCGGGCAGCTTAGCGATATCGCCGTCCATGCTGAATACGCCGTCGGCGATCACCAATACCCGGCCGTCGTTCTCCCCAGCCAGGATTTTTTCTAAGGCATCCATGTCGTTATGTGAAAAGACCTTGATCTTTGCCCGACTGAGGCGGGCACCGTCGATGATTGAGGCGTGATTCAGCTCGTCGGAAACTATGGTGTCGTTCTTGCCCACTAAGGCCGGAATCACAGCGCAGTTGGCCATAAAACCCGATTGGAAGGTGATCGCTGCTTCCACACGCTTAAATTCAGCGACAGCTTGCTCCAGTTGATCATGTACCGTCATGGTGCCAGCTATGCTGCGCACTGCACCCGGTCCTACACCATAGTCGTCTATCGCCTTCTTTGCCGCTTCTCGCAATGCAGGGTGATTGGCCAATCCCAGGTAGTTGTTCGAGCACATGTTCAATACCTTGCGTCCCTCGATCTGGACCCAAGCGCCTTGCGGACTCTGCAGAGTCCGAATACTGTTGTACAGGTTTTGCTGTTTGAGATCGCCGATGATCTCGTCGATAAAAGCCAGGCGGTCAGTCACATGAATCCCCTCCTAATACATAATTGGCTCACAAAAGCGCTGGCACCGATTAGTAACATCCCAGACGTTGTTGGCCATGATTGATTATTGCAGAGCAACTATCAGGTTTGTACCTACCAGCGACGTCCTTGATGTTGCTGGCAATGGCCATTCTTTCTGTTGAAAGATTCGCCTTAATGGCCATTCTTTCTGTTGAAAGATTCGCCTTAGTGATCGTTGCGCAAGCAACTATCAGCGTGTACCGATGTATGCTCTCCCCGCTAATCACTGTAGTATTCTCTGGAAAGCAACAGGAATCCTGCGCCAATCTCTCTGGGGCCACAAGCGGGAAAGGCACATTTAATGCAGCTGCTGCTGCAGTATCTGCCATAACTCGGGGAAACGGCGCTTGCAGTTGATCGGCCTCAAGTCCTTGCTGACGAAGGCTTGCCGTGTCTTACCTGTTGCCAGCAGCCGGCCGCCGTCTACCCGGATCACCTGGTACTGAAAACAAAGGCTGGCTGCCCCCAACGCTGTCAACGATACGGCCACCTGCAGCATATCGTCATAGCGGGCTGGAGCCACGTAACGGCAACTGGCCTCCACTACTGGGAATAGAACCCCCATCTCCTCCACCTGCCGATAACCGTGTCCTAAAGACCGCAGGTATTCGGTGCGAGCCACATCGAACCAAACCAGGTAATTGGCATGATAGGCGACCCCCATCTGATCAGTCTCCCCATAGCGAACGCGGAAGGAACACTGGAAGCTCACGCCGGATTCACCACCCAATTGAGATTCTCGTCGTGCTAGAAAACAGCCCCACTCTATGGCAACAGGCTCAGCGGATTGATCGGGACGTCATGCTTGCGCACCTCGAAGTGCAGATGGGGTCCGGTAGAGTAGCCGGTGTTGCCACTGCGAGCGATAGCTTGTCCCCGGTCAATCTGCTGTCCGACCTTGACCAGGACCCTCGAATTATGGGCATAACGGGTTTCATACCCTCCGCTGTGTCTGATCTTGACTAAGTATCCGTAGCCCCCAGACCAACCGGCATAGGTGACTGTGCCGGCCGCGGAAGCCTTCACAGTCGTTCCGACAGGGGCACCAATATCGATGGCCGCGTGCAGCTTCCCCCACCTTAAGCCAAAGCCGGAAGTGATTCGCCCGGATAGTGGCCAGCAAAAACCTTGCCTGGAGGCGGTGCCGCTCCTGGAGACAACCATTTGACTCCTCACGGTGGCACTGACGCCAGGGATGATCAGTCTGGTTCCTACTCTTAAAGCATTGGGATTGAGCTCTGGATTGACCGCACAGATGTCATCTAGAGAGACCTGGTATGTACGGGATAGACCCCAAAGGGTATCTCCCCGGCCGATGGTATGCAACACCCCGGGCACTGTCAACACCTGCAGCCTCTGCCCTATCTCCAGCGGGGATTGCTCAAAAAGGTCGTTTGCCAGCATCAATGACGCGCTATCGGTGCCATATTGCCTAGCGATGGCCTCCAAAGTCTCACCCTCGGCCACTACGTGCTCTACGATTTCCGGCAAAGGCTGCTCGCAATCAGCCTCCACTGTGACCACTGTTTCTTCAGATTCGGCGGTCAGGCTGAAGGGCATCATCTGCATAGCCCCGTCTCCCGGGTGCTCCAGCAAGCCACCCAGATCTTCGCCGATCGTGGTCACAGCCGAAGCCGGTGTTCGATCTGCCATAATCCGATTTCCAAGCAAGGCCACCGCCAAGGTGACGATGGCGATACCTGCCCTCTGTCGGCGCATATAAATCACCTCAGTAGCATTCTACCAGAGGGCTGGATATTTTGTCTAAACTACATCGCCATCTAATGCCAAGAAAAATAGAACAAACCGGTTTTTTGTCGAATCAACGGTTAGCGACGCCCTAACCAGACCATCACACTGTCTGCTTGGGAATAGTCCCCCGTCTGAATCATCTGCTTGATGTTCAGCAGCTGCGCCTTCACCTGTAAGTTTTCCGATGGTTGCAGGACGACGGCCTTCCAGCCGGCAGCCGCGTCAGTCAAGGCAGCGGCCATTTTTGTCAGCTCTTGGCCTTCTGCCCCCGCCAGCAAGGAGTGCTCGTGCATGGTGGCCAAGCGCCAAAATCTCAAAGCAGCTCTTTCAGCGGCGATCATATCCCCGGCACTGCAGGCATCGGCAACATCCCCAACCGCGATCAGCATCTCCGACCGCAGCCCAGCGATCAGCCGGACAGACTCGCGGGCGGCCACGACAGCGCAGACAAGAAACACGAAAGTCAATACTAACCAGAGCGTTCTACGACTTTTCACCACCGGAATTCTCCACTTAACCATGGGCGCACCTCCTGGGAAGCCTTTACTGCAGTCTATTCTCCCCAGCGTTGACTGATGCCAGGCTTGCCCACCATACGAAAAGCAACCGCGTGTCCTTTGGCAAACGGCTGCTGTCTATGTCGTCAGAAACGGGACTTGCGGAGGATTTCGTGGTATTCCTCGCGCAACTCGGGGTTCCTCAACGAACGCCAGGAGACCTCGAATGCGTTTGGTCCTCCCTGGCGATCTCTAGGATCGTATCCGGCTATATCGGCTGTCGGCAGCAAATCACAGTGATACGTCAGCACCAGCCTATACTCGCCTTCTTTCAGCTTCTTGCGCTGCAAGAAATCAAGCACCTTCCCCTCCAGGCCGGTTTCCCTGACCAAGGCACCGATTACACCCTCTTCCGGGATTTCACCGTCTTCTAGATCAGCAGCCGGCAACCTCCAAGTGGATACTTCACCGTGGTCACGTTCCCGCACCATCAGCAAGTGGTTATTGCGCACCACAAAAGCTTCTACCTTAGTTCTCCGATAATCCATCTTCCGCTCTCCCTCCGCCAATTGCACGAACTGATAGTTGCCAACGATCGCTAAGGCGAATCTTTCATCAGAAAGAATGGCCATTGCGCGCAACATCTTAGAAAGTTACTAATAGGTCATTGGTTTGATTGGCCATCGACCGCCGAATCCCTGCCCGATCTCGCCGATCAGCGGCGCCCGCGACGCAAATTTGCCAACCGTTCCACCGTCAGCCGATCCTGCCCCAATTGTACCACATCGCCGTGGGCAAGCTCTGTCCGCAGATACGCCCGTTCTCCGTTGACCATCGTCTGCGGTTCTGACTGTAAAATCTCCATCTTCACCCCAATTTCGTCTACGGAGAATCGCAAATGACGGTCACCACTGGCTGCCGAGAGGCGAATGCCACAGTGATCACCGGATCCGGCATAGAGCAACCTAGGGCCGAGGGTAATCCGACTGGCGTATCCAGCAGAGGAGAGGTGCTCCAACTGCCACAGGTCTGCCTCAGACCGAGAGCGGAGCACAGACAATAGTCCTAGGCCCCCGACCAGCATTGCTAATACAGCCATGGGTAACACCGGGAGGCTAGACTGTGCTGCTACTACCGCCTGCGCACTGGGCACAAACAGGCTGGCGCGCCGATAAACGTTTCCCTGCACTTCCAAGCTGGCCATGCCCGCCACCGGATGGATGAAGTCCGGCAACCAGGCACTGAAGATGCCATCACCAGCGATCTGATCTCCATTCAGACCGACGTCGTTGAGGGAGATAGATTCCTTGCCGACTCGCAAATTCACCGTTCCCCCGGACAGGGAGGCTGGGTGCATACGTCCGCCGCCCCGCCAAATGGAAGCGGTGACTACCCGCCCCACCGGCTCCAACGCGACGGCACCTTCCAGCCGCACTTGATCAGACAACCAAAGGCTGGCTTCGGCCTGTCCTGGCATAGTCAATTGCCAGTCCCCAACCCAAGAGAAATCTGAAGCCTCCTGCGGCCTGCTCACATGCCAACAGGTATATTCGGCCGCTGTGAGGCGATCGCTTAGGCCGCCCGGCAGCGGCAAAGGCCGGGCAGACGGATCCAACAGGGTGATTTGATCCCCAGGTCCATGCTCGATGATCAGCACGAAACTATCCACGGAATCGTCCATATAAAAACTCTGCGTAGATACGCTGCGATCTCGACTGAAGACCGCCTGGGTTAGCCAGCCGCCGCCTAGCCCCAGCTGCTGCAGGAGAGCTGACAGGCAATTCCCGTTCAGGGGACGCTGCTGACCACCTACTTGTGCCACCAGCGGATGTATACTGCCACTAGGTTGCTCGATGAGCATAGTGACCATAATCCCAGCGGTGCGGAGAGCCTGGGATTGATTACTCCAATCGACAGAGGTCCCTCCACTCTGTTGAATGATCACTAGATGGGATTCTCGGCGAGCCCCGATGGACAGCTGTTCGGCTGCCTGCATCGCCAATCGCTGCCAGTCCCGCTCGGTAACCTGATCGGTGGAGTCAGCTAAGTGCAAAGCTGCATGCAAATCAGCCCGCCGCGCCAGAGTGAGCGGGGCAGGGGCCAACAGCTCGGTCTGACCAACGAAGGCCAGCCCTAAGCGAAAATGGCCTGGCAAAAGGTCGATCAGCCGATGCAACGTATCTGCCTGACGGACCAATAGGCCGGGGTTGTCCTGCACCAAAACGATGCAATCCTGGCCAGGCGGGGTGGCAACCGCCGTCAGTGGGGCTGCAGGTAACGCTAAGAAGGTGGTCAATAAGAGCATAGCAAGGCTTCTCACAGGCGTTCCTCCTGTAATGACTTACCAGCTATTTTGCCCGAACCGTCGGGCGGACTATTCCTCGGGACTGATGGCATTTTCATAATGGACTACGATCGCGGTTAGAATGCTGCGTAGGGGGTGAGTGAGGTGCTGCTGTCAGCCATCAGAACGACGATCATCTATTTCGCCATCACGCTGACCATGCGCCTGATGGGTAAGCGTCAGATAGGGGAACTACAACCGTATGAACTGGTGATCACAGTTTTGATCGCCGAGTTAGCCGCAATCCCAGTTGCGGACACCGACATTCCCCTGCTGAACGGTTTGATTCCGATCGTCATCCTATTGGTACTGCAAGTAATGTTGTCCGAAATCACTCTCTGGTCAGAGAAGGCACGGGAGGTGATCTGTGGTCGGCCCAGCATTCTGATTGCCCAAGGACGTATCCGACAACAGGAATTGCGGCAGCTGCGCATCAACCTGAATGATCTGCTGGAGCAGTTGCGCAATAAGAATTACCCCAATGTGGCTGACGTGCATTATGCCATCCTGGAAACGAACGGCCAATTGAGCGTCATCCCCAAGATGGCCAGCAGTTCCCCGACTGTGCAGGACTTGAACCTGCATCCGCTGGAAACTGGATTGCCGATCAGCCTGATCCTGGACGGACAGATCAATCATGACAACCTCATCTTGGCAGGTATCTCCGTCGCCGAGCTGAAACGACACGCGCAGGGCTTGGGAATCGAGCGACTGCAGGACGTCTTCTTCGCCAATGTGGATGAGTCGGGCGCCATATTAATGCAGGCCAAAGACAAGGAGGTGCGGAGATGAAAACCGTCCTCTGGACGACGGCTATCGTGCTGACCATCGTAGCGATCAGTTTGGGCATGAACATGTACCTGACCCGCACCGCCTGGGAGCTGAGCTGGCAACTGGAGCAGGTGCAGCAATCGGTGCGGAGCGGACGCTGGGCTGAGGCAGAGCACAGCTTCGAACAAGCGGCGGAGCAATGGAAAGAGACCCGCCACATCTGGGCTTTGGTGATCAGGCATCAGGAAATCGACGCCCTGGAAGTGGCTTTTGCGAGGATATCGCAGTTCCTGAGTGTGCAGGAGCTAGCCGAGTCGTTGGCCGAGCTGGAAGCGGCGAGGAGTCTGCTGGAACACATCCCAGAAAAAGAGCGAGTGCGATTGCAGAACATCATGTGAAAGGCCTGGTTGTGCTGGCAGCTGGGGACGGGGAGGCAAGTCTTGGCCCGGAGCTGTCACGAAGTGACTGGGGGAGTCAAAAGGGGCTGTCGCGACAGCCCCTTTTCTCACTCTGAAATTGCCGAACGGCTAACGCCACTTGCGGCGATTGCC
>CAYVCY010000047.1:0-14019 GCA_964450265.1 uncultured Clostridia bacterium | reverse complement strand
AGAGCACTATTCGCCGCGATCCTCCATCAGGTTGATGGTCACCGGTCGGAATGGGGCAACGGTGGAAATGGCGTGCTTATAGACCAATTGTTGTTTCCCTTCTGACTCCAAAACCAGCGTAAAATTATCGAACCCGCGCACGGTCCCCTTCAGCTGATAGCCATTCACCAGAAATATGGTCACCGGTACGCTATCTTTGCGCATCTGGTTGAGGAAAGTGTCTTGTAGATTGATGTTTGCCTTGGTCAAGACTTGTCCCCCCATTACTCTAATTGTGTACCATTTTATACTATCGACCAGCGGACTGCAAGCCGCTCAGCAATTTCGTCAGCCAAGCTGTCACTATCCTGGTAGAGGCTTACATCCAACCATTGGATACGTCGATCGGCTCGAAACCAAGTCAACTGCCGCTTGGCATAGCGTCGAGTATTCTGTTTCAATCTCTCCAGCGCATGCTCCAAGGGTTCTTCGCCCCGCAGGTAGGCGAACAGTTCTTTGTATCCGATGGCTTGGTTGGCGATGAATTTATCGTCTAGACCTTGATCGAACAGCCGGCGGGCCTCATCCAGCAGCCCCTGGGCAATCATCAGTTCTACCCGGCGATTGATGCGTCCGTACAGCTGTTCCCGCGGCCTGGTCAATCCAAACATCTGTAGATCGTAGCGCACACCCTCTACCTTCGCTTGCTGTTCCCAGAAGGATAAGGGTTGACCGGTAGTCTGATATACCTCCAAGGCGCGGATGATGCGGCGCTCGTCCCCGGGATGGATGCGCTCTGCGGCAATGCTATCCACCGACTGCAACCACTGGTAGAGCGCCGATAGGCCGGCTTCCCTGGCCTGCTGCTTCAACCGCTCGCGCATTGCCCAATCGGTGTCTGCCGGGATAAAGTTATAGTGATCGATCACTGCCCGCACATAGAGGCCGGTGCCTCCTGCCAATATCGGCAGACGCCCCCGGGCAGTGATCTCGCTGATTCGCTGTCGCGCCAATCGTTGAAAATCGGCCACGCTGAAAGCTTCCCCCGGCTTGACCAAGTCTATCAGATGATGGGGTACCGCCTGTTGTTCTGACCAGCTGGGTTTGGCGGTCCCAATATCCATTCCCTGATAGACCTGCATCGAGTCGGCAGAAATGATCTCTCCCCGCAGGCGCTCGGCTAAGGTGAGCGCGAGGTCAGTCTTGCCGACGGCGGTCGGCCCCACAATCACCAGCAGTTTTTCCACTCTTGAATCGCTCCCCTGACATAAAGGGCCATCTATCTGCCCCATCAATTAAGGATGAAACATCTGATACAATTGTTCCCCGCTGAAGCGGATAGCAGTCGGCCTGCCGTGGGGACAGGTGAAAGGCAACTCCGTCTGCCATAGCTGATCCAACAGCTCAACCATCTCCGCATGCTGCATTCGTTGCCCCGCTTTGATCGCTCCCTGGCAGGCCAGGCGGATCAGCAGTTGTTCCCTGTGTTCCAACAATTTCATACTCCGCCAGTCGTCCGCTAAATCGCTAATCAGGTTCCTGAATTGATCGGGGTTAAAGCGACCGCGGTAAACTTGAGGCAGGCTGCGCAGTAACCAGGTGTTTCCCCCAAAATGCTGCAGATCGAAGCCCAGGGCTGCAAGCGCTTCCTCGCTCTGCTCCAACACCGCCGCCTCCAGCGGCCCTACCTGCAACGAATAGGGCACCAGCAGCTGCTGCACCGATTGCCAGCCGTCCTCCCGGGACAACTGCTCATAGATGATTCGCTCGTGGGCGGCGTGCTGATCCACTAGCAAGAAGGCATCCGATCTTTCGACCGCCAGATAACTGCCGAGTACTTGTCCTAGCAGGCGATAGGGTTGGCGAGAGACGGATGCAGCCGGGGGCTGCCCGCTGTCCTCCTGGCTCACTGGGGCAGATTGGCTGACCCCAGATGCCCTCTGTCTGCTCGGCACCGAACTGGCGGCAGGCCAGCTTGGCTCGACACCCAACAGTTCTTGCTTTATCTGCTGCAGGTTGATCGGCACCGATGGCGTCTCTTGCGCGGCCAAAGAAGTTATGGTCCACCCGTCATCCGCTTTGTCCGCAGACCCGGAGGGGGATTCTTTGACGCTGAAACCGCTGGTGGCGTTGCCAAATCTGGCGGAGGCGGCCGCCTGCTCCTGCCCGGACTGAGATAGCGTCTGGGTCAACACCCGGTGCAATATGGCTGCCACTTGGCGTTCTTCCCGCAACCGCACCTCTATCTTGGCTGGGTGCACGTTCACATCCAGCGTCTCCGGTGGCACGGTCAGATGCAAGAAGGCCACCGGATAGCGTCCCCGCGGCAACAGCGAGCGATAGGCTTCTCCCAAAACGGCGGACAGAGAACGGCACTGCACCAGGCGACCGTTGAGGATAAACACCTGATCTCGGCGGTTGTTTCTGGTCAGCTCTGGTCGGCCGATCAAACCAGCTATCTGGACCAGGGTTGCGCCCCCTTGAACCTCGATCAGCTGTTCAGCCGTCTCGCGCCCATAGATGGCCAAGATGGTGTCGCGGAGCAGGTTGTTGCCTGTCGTCTCCAACAGAGTGCGACCGTCCTGACGCAGCCTAAAGGCTACCTGAGGCGCGGCCAGCGACATTCTGGCCACCAATTCCCTGATTCGCCCTGCTTCCGCCGGGGGGGACTTCATGAAGCTCTTGCGGGCCGGTGTGTTATAGAACAGATCGTCGACTATCACTGTGGTGCCTGCCGGAGCTCCACAGGCTGACGGCTTCCCCACGTCTCCCCCATTCACCGTCAATCGCCATCCGGCAGAGGCCGTAGCCTGGCGGGTGATCAGCTGCACCTTAGACACTGAGGCGATGCTGGGGAGCGCTTCGCCACGAAAGCCCAACGTCTTGATGCCAAACAGATCGTGGGAATGGCGTAGTTTGCTGGTGGCATGACGGAGAAAGGCCACCGGCAAGTCGTCCGGTTCCATTCCGCGGCCGTTATCGCTGACGATGATCTGTTCCAGACCACCCTGCTTGATCTCCACATCGATCGCGGTTGCGCCGGCATCCAGGGCGTTTTCGACCAGTTCCTTTACTACCGAGGCAGGTCTCTCCACCACCTCACCGGCGGCTATCTGGTTGGCTACCTCTTCATTCAAGACCAAGATCTTAGTCAAGGGAAACCTCCTCCTGGTGCAACTCCTGCTGCCACTTTGCCAACAGATTGAGGGCGGCCAAAGGCGTGAGGGCATCCAGTTCCAGCGCCTGCAGGGCCTCCACGATAATCCGGCCGCTGTGCGGCTCTGTTTCGCGGGCAGCGGCCACTTCCTGTTCAGCCACATCGATCAGCAGGTCATCCAAAGTCAACTGCAGCGCTGCCTCGGCCGGGTGGCGCTGCTCCAGGCGACGCAAGATCTGTCGCGCTCGCTGTAACACCGGCCCCGGCAGCCCGGCCATCTTGGCAACGTTGATGCCATAGCTCTTATCCGCTTTTCCCTCCTGCATCTGGCGCAGAAAGACTAGCTCTCCCCGGTGTTCCGCCACCTGACAGCAGATATTTCGCACCTTTGGCAGGCGCTCGGATAGGGAGGTCAGCTCGTGATAGTGGGTGGAAAACAGGGTCTTGGCCCCGATATACTGATGCACAAACTCGATGATCGCTTCGGCGAGGGCCATGCCGTCATAGGTGCTGGTGCCCCGCCCCAACTCGTCGAACAGGATCAGGCTGTTGGCGGTGGCTTCGGTAATGGCAGTACGGCTCTCGGTCATCTCCACCATAAAGGTGCTCTGTCCGGAAAACAGATCGTCAGCCGCTCCCACTCGGGTAAAGATGCGATCCACCAACCCGATAGTTGCGCTCTCGGCCGGCACAAAGCTGCCGATTTGCGCCATCAACACGATCAGCGCCACCTGACGCATATAGGTAGACTTGCCACCCATGTTCGGCCCGGTGATCACCAACAGCTCGCCTGGCTGCATGATCAAGTCGTTTGGTACGAATTGATGTCGCCCCACCACAAGTTCCACCACCGGATGTCGCCCAGCGGCAATCTGCAGACTACCATCCTCCGTCAGCCTTGGCTTACAGTAGCGACCTCTGACGGCTGCTTCTGCCAAAGACTGCAGACAATCCAGTCGGGCCAGAATAGCCGCGTTTTGCTGAATAGCTGGCACGAAATCGTTTACCCGTTGCAGGAGCTCGGTGAACAGCTCATATTCTATTGCCTTGCGCTTCTCCTCCGCCCCCAAAATGGCATCTTCCTTGCTTTTCAACTCGTCGGTGATAAAGCGTTCAGCATTGACCAGCGTCTGCTTGCGCACGTAATGGGCAGGCACCTGGGCCAGGTTGGACTTGGTTATCTCCAGGTAATAACCGAAGACCTTGTTGTAGCCTACTTTCAGCGAACGAATACCCGTGCGCTCACGTTCCCGGGATTCCAGTTCGGCCAGCCAATCCTTGCCATCCACCGTCGCTTGGTTGATTGCATCCAAGGCGTCGTTGTAACCGGGCCGAAAGATACCGCCCTCTCGCAGACTGATCGGCGGCTCTGCCTGTAGAGCCCGCTGCAATTCATCGGTCAACTCGGGCAGCAACTGCAGTTGCTGCCGCGACCCGATCAAGAGCTCACTCGTTCGCTCATTCAGTAGGTTACACAACTCTGGCAGCAGCCGCAGGGTGCGGCCTAAGGCCAGTAAATCCCGGGCATTGGCGGTGCCGGTGGCTACTCTGCTGGCCAAGCGCTCCAGATCATAACTGCCCCTGAGCAGTGTCCGCAACTGGTCTCGCAGCAAATTCTGCTGGCAAAGCTCCTCAACCGCGTCCAAACGGGATTGAATCCCCGGGCGCTCGGCCAGCGGTTCAGTGATCCATCTGGCCAACTCCCGCAAACCCATGGAGCAGACGGTGCGGTTGAGCACAGATAGCAGTGAGCCCTCCACCTCTTGACTGCGGCTGCTCCTGGTCAATTCCAAATTGCGGCGGGTGGCTTCGTCTAACAGCATCGCTGAAGTTTGACGCAAATTGCGGGGTTTTCTCAGGTGGGAGAGCACATGCTGGCGCAGTTGATGCAGATAATCCAGGGCTGTCCCCAGGGCGCAAAGTCCCAGCCGTGGCAGCTGTTTGTCCGGCTGGCCCCAGCCCTGCTGGTCGTATAACTGCTGTACCGCTGCCGTCTGGGGGGCCTCGGCTGGGGACGGGCTATGGCTCTTGGTCTGGGCGATCTGCAGCAGTCTGAGCACCGACTGATCTTCCATCAACGCTGGGCTCAGCACAGCCTCGGTCGGCTGCAGGCGTAGGTAGTCGTCGATCAGCCGCGCCGGAAGGTTCTTCCCGCTATACTCGCCCATCAGGATCTCTCCGGTAGACAGTTCGATCACCGCCAGCCCGAATGCCCGTCCATCCTGCTGCAGGGCCGCCAGATAGTTGTTCTGGCCAGCCGGCAGCATGCTGCCGTCCAATACGCTGCCGGGCGTAACGATGCGAGTCACTTCCCTCCGCACCAGCCCCTTGGCCTCGGAAGGGTCTTCCACCTGCTCGCAGATGGCCACTCTCTTGCCCTGCACGATCAACTTTGCTATGTAGCCTTCGGCGGCGTGATGGGGCACTCCGCACATGGGGATGCGGCCGGCTTTGCCGGCATCCCTACCGGTGAGGGTGATCTCCAGCAGGCGAGCCGCTTCTTCCGCATCCTCGAGAAACATCTCATAGAAATCTCCCAGACGAAAGAACAACAGGCAGCCGGGGTGTTGCTGTTTAATGTCCAGGTATTGTCTAATCATCGGGGTGTATTCTTCGGACATCTTAACCTCCTGGTCTCAGGACAGAGTTGGGGCATGGGTAACAGAACAAGCATTAGCCCTATTATAACATGCAAGCAGCCAGGCTTCGTTGCCGGGCTGCTTGATACAAAGCTTTACTGTTTACATGCCAATCGCCGGGATGTTTGCATTCTATCTAGTAGCAGCTCTACTTACTTTCATGCAAACAGCCGGGGTGCTTGCTGTCTTTAATCCGTGTAATCGCTCTCGAGGCTACGCCTTCTGGCTTCTCTTGCTTAAATCCAACCAGAGCGAGCTAGCTATAAACAGCGATGAGTAGCTGCCGGCGATCATCCCAACCAGCAAGGCAGTGGATAGTGGTTTGAGCGTCGCACCGCCAAAAATCAGCACTGCACCGATAGCCAGTATTGTGGTGACCGAGGTTCTTAGACAGCGAGGAATAGACTTCAGCACGCTCTTATTGGTCAGCTGCTCTGTATCGCTTATCCGTTTCGCTGTCTGTAGGTTCTCTCGGATGCGATCGAAGACGACGATAGTATCGTTGATGGAATAGCCGACGATGGTCAAAATGGCGGCGATGAACTCGCTATTTACCTCTATTCGGAAGATAGCGAAGAATCCCACCACGAATGCGACGTCGTGCAATAAGGTAATGATAGCGGAGATAGCGAATCTGAATTGGAATCGCCAGGTGATGTACAGCACCATGCCTACCGCTGCTACCGACAGCGCCAGCAGGGCCTGTTTGACCAAATCTACGCTAAACAGAGGGTCTACCATCGCCGGAACTTGGGGTTCCATGTCTGGCCAGCGGGAGCGCAATCCGGCTAACACGTCTGCCAGTTTTTCTTCGCCGAGGTTCTCGGAGCGTATTTCGGCTTCGGTCCCAGCAGTGCCGATTGCTCGGATGCTGGTGTTGCCCATATCAAATGGCTCCAACACCCGGTCAATTTCATCTATGGTGAATGTCTCCTTCAGATTGACTTCAATGATCGTCCCGCTCTTAAAGTCGATGCCAAGATTGAGACCACCATTGATCACTAGTCCAATCAAACCGATCAAAATCAGTGACAGGGAGATGGCATAGAAGTATTTTCTCTTATGCATTAAGTTCATTTGATCTGCCCTCCCCCTATGCCTAAGATGGCCGCAGATTTGGTCAAGTTGGCGTTGATCAATAGGTTAACTAACAGCCTGGTGATAAAAACGGCGGTGAACATGCTGACCGCGATGCTCAGCGAGAGTGTGACGGCAAAACCCCTGACCGGGCCTGTGCCGAAGTAGTACAATGCCCCGGCTGCGATCAAGGTGGTCACGTTAGAGTCCACCACTGTCAACATGGCCCGATGAAAACCTGACGTAACGGAGCCGCGCAGGGTGCGCCCTTCGCTCAATTCTTCCTTAATGCGTTCAAAGATGATCACGTTGGCGTCCACCGCCATGCCGATTCCCAGGATGATGCCGGCGATCCCGGGCAGGGTCAAGGTGGCTTTCAAGGCCGCCAACAGGGCTAGGGTAAGCAAGGTATAGAAAATTAGAGCAAGATTAGCCAGCAAGCCAAAGGTCCGGTAGTAGATCAGCATAATCAGAAACACCAGAGCAAGCCCGATCAAGCCGGCTTTAATACTCATCTGCAGGTAGACTTGTCCCAGAGTGGGACCTACTGCGCGGGATTCCATAACGTCCAAAGCGACCGGCAGGGCACCGGAACGGAGCATGATCGCCAAGTTGCGCGCTTCCTCTAGCGAGGACATGCCACTGATCATCCCCTCGGTTCCAACTTCATTTTGAATCTTTGGGGTGGAGATGAACTCGCCATCCAAGGTGATCAGCAGGTAGCCTCCCAGGTTCTCCCGGGTATATTCGCGCATGATCTCGCCGCCCTCTTGGTTCAACCGGATGGACACGTATGCACCGCCCTGCACTGTGTCAGTTTGTTCACGGGCGTCTACCAGATTGTTGCCGGTGAGGAAGACGTTGCCCTCCATGTCCCTAAACTCCAATTGGGCGGTCTTGCCGATGATGGATAATACCTCTTCCTGGTTGTCGTAGCCAGGCAGGGAAATGCGGATGCGGTTGGTGCCTTCCCGTTGGATCTCTGGTTCTGCCACGCCAAGGCTATTGATCCGATTGCTAATAATTGCCTGTGCCCGGGCCATCACCTCACTGGTTGTGGCATTGCTACCGTCCAAATCGGCTTCCAACAGTACGGTGACACCACCCTTGATATCCAATCCGAGCCTGATGGCTTCGCCAAGTGGCTGGTATCCTAAGTAGACTGCCCCGGCCAGCGCTGCCACCAGAGCAAGGAGCGCTACTAAATAGTGCGATCTCATCTTAGCTATTCTCCCCCTTCTCCTGATCAAGGCCTACAAACCAGTATAATTGTTGATGAGATAGCATGTCAATCAAAGCAAATGAGCAGGCAAAGCGCTGTAGGAAGGCACGGTGTTCTTTACATCAACTCTAAGTTGTGCCCTTTGAAGCATGCACCATTACCCGATTTAATTAACTGAGTGTTCGCTGTTAAGTGCCTGCAAATTTACTATGACGAGTCTGACTAGTTTAATTGTATAACTAATACTACTAGTGTTCGATATTTTGCTATTTGCACTTTGTATACAAGCATTGACCTGGCGGTTGGAAGTATCCTATACTCGAATTAACCGCGAGGGTGCATCGTATTTTTCACCGCAATTTCTGCTCAAATTGACTTGCTAGGAGGGAATACACATGGAGAAACTTCTAATCGCTTTCTTAGGCCTCGGTCTGCCGCTGTTCCTATTTGCTGGTAGTGGTCGCCTGTTTGATCGCAACGCCGATAAATAGGCTCGAATAGAGGGTTTTGTGATCCAGAGAGAGCGAGGTTTCCCTCGCTCTCTTTTGTCTTATAAGTTCAGCAATTCCTTAGCCATCTCCTCCACCAGAGGACTCCGATAGTCCTCTATTCGGCCTAGGTCGGCCAGTCGACTGATCTCCGGGTCGATGGGCAGCGTGGCCAACAGTGGCACGCCCAGATCAGTTGCCAGTTGCGCGGTCTTTCCTTCCCCGAACGGGTGGATCTCCTCTTTACACCCGGGGCACTGCACGAAGCTGAGGTTCTCTACCACGCCCAAAATAGGCACTTTCATCGTTTCCGCCATATGTACCGCCTTCTTCACCACCATCAACACCAGCGATTGGGGCGAGGTGACAATCACCACACCAGAGAGAGGTAGGGATTGCATCACAGTCAGCGGCACGTCGGCAGTCCCAGGTGGCAGGTCTACCAACAGCCAATCCAGGTCCCCCCAAACGGTGTTGGTCCAGAATTGGGAGATTGCCTGCGACAATAGCGGTGCTCGCCAGATCACCGGTGCCTCCTCATCTCCCAGCAACAGGTTCATGCTGATCAGCTTAATTCCACCTTGGCTTTCCCGGGGCACTAAACCCTTGGCGGTGGCTTCCGGTGCTCCGGTTACCCCAAACATCTTAGGAATGCTAGGGCCGGTGATGTCTCCATCCAGCACCCCTACTCTGTTGCCTAGGCGATGTAGCTGGCTAGCCAACAGCGCAGTCACCGAGGATTTGCCCACCCCGCCCTTGCCGCTGACCACCGCTATCACTCTCTTGATGTTGCTAGCTGGATTGGGTGGAAACAGGCCGGGGGCAGTGTTTGCTTGATTCATTCCGCTATCTCCTTCCTGGTTATCGCAGTAAGGCAGAGGCAAAGTTGCCACTACTCTCACCTGTCAGTATACGCCTAATCGGCACCAGACTGCTAATCTGAATATTTGGATAAACTGGATATCCAATTAGAGGAGTTTGGCTCCGTTGATCACGATCGCAAAATCCGCATTCAGTAAAGCTGCGGCTCGCCGACACATCACCATCCGGACGAGGAAGATTTCAAAGTAATCCATGATCGAGCTGACGCTGGTATCGATAGTCAGTTCCAGGGTTATTTGGCGGGGTTTTGGTTCTACCCGCACAAAGGAATGGGTGACGGCATAGTTGACTCGGTCGTGTATATCGAAGGTGGCTAAATCCCGGTTGCGCACCCTTGAACGGTGCACGTCGGACTTGTCCGCCAGGATCAGCGCGGCGGCAACCGGATTGACTGCCACCCCGTATTCCTCTTCATGGTTGCCGATGGCTCCGGCGATGACGGCTACTTCGTGATAAGGCATCCCTAATTGTTCCAACAGCTGCATGGCCATCACCGCAGCCGTTCTCCCATGGTCTTTGCGGCTGACCACGTTGCCGATATCATGCAGATAGCCGGCTATAGCCGCCAGTTCGGACTCCCGTTCGCTGTAGTCCAGGCGCTGCATGATCTGATGGGAGATAGTCGAGACCAACGTGGCATGGCGGAAGCCGTGCTCGGTGAAGCCCATCTCGGCCAAATGCTCATGGCCATATTTGAGGTATGTCTCCACCTGTGGGTGATGCTTGACGTCCGCCAGAGTGATCTTCTCCGACATCTCTCTCCCCCTCTCTGTGCCTGGTCACTGCAGCGATAGCCGTCCATAATACTTGCTCGATGGTCAAGTCGTCAGTAGGTAGATAGAGCTGACAATGGGCTCTAGCATCTGCCAGCTTGATAGCTTGCGCATCCAGCCTCTCCTGACCCCAGGGAATGCGGCGGCGCTGCCTAGCAGTAGCTAAAGTGCAGCTGAGCAGGATCAGGAAGTCGACGTTCAGCTTGCGCCAAAACCGCGGAGCAACGCTGTGCTCTTGAGGGATATTCACTGCTCTATATCCGTTATGTTTGAGGCCTTGTACAAGCGTAGTCTTGCCTGCCACGCAGTTCCCCACTACACCGACGAGGAAGTCATCCATTTTGGCTCATCTCCTTCCATTCTCGCCTCTGGGCCAGCTCAAACCTGCCTGCCGTTATGCGCTAAAAGGGAAAGCTGACATCCATGGTGCGGATTTTTCCCTCAGACTGTCGTTTGCTGATGGTCAAAGCAAACACTGTCATGTCGTCTCTGGCGCGGCCCTGATCTCGCAGCAGAGACTGAGAGAGGATGCCATCCGCAAGTGCCCGCGGCTGGGTCGAATTGGTCTGGATCAACTCGGCCAATTCGGCCTGCCCCCAGGGCTGTCCAGTATAACGGCCAGCAAACCAAATGCCATCGGAAAAACCAACCACGGTCAGGCCTGGTTTCAGTGGCAGTGCATCGATCAGAGGCTTTGTCTGGCGGCGGACCCCGATGGGACCAGCCTCTCCTGGCAGAGAGGTCACCTGCCCATCCTTTAGGGCGAGCACCGGGCAGGCGGAATTTCGTGAGACCAGCAGGGTGTTAGCCGCCAAGTCCACCGAGACGATCAGCAACTCTGCCGATACCTTGCCATCTTTGCTCGCATATAACACATCATGCACCGCTCTTGCCGCCGCTCCATCTCGCGCCCCGTCGCTGATCAGCGAGGCACAGCGGGCAGTAACCATGCAGCTGTTCAGCCGGGCGGAGCGCCCGCTCCCCTGTCCGTCGGCTAGGATCAGCGAGATGCCGCCTTTGGGGCGTTCCGTCACCTCAAAGCTGTCTCCGCTTTCCGATACTGCATACTTGTGTGTCTTGGCGGCAGCGATCACGACTTCCATAAAACTATAACGCCTCCCAAAATTCTCAGTGCAGGATGTTTGTCGTTTGGCAACAATCATCCTGTGCTAGTTTGTCTTCCCCACCACTTTCCTGTTTACCTGCTTCCCCAGGAAACAGATCGCGTCGAAAGTGGCGGTGAAGGCAGGATTATCAGTAGCACAACGGGAAATATTGAACAGGAGACCGTTGGCTAGGTTTTCCTCCTGCAACACCTCGGATGTTGCGGGCAATACTGTGATCTTTGCTTTTCGCGACTTAAGGGGGCATGTATGTTATGCGCAGATGGGTCCTTTTCCTAGTACCGGTGATCATCCTGATCGCCATCGTGTTTTCCTCGGCGGGTTTCTATACAGACTGGCTTTGGTTTGTCGATGTCGGTTATGTGGACATATTTTGGAAGATAATTCTATCCAGAGTGTTGGTGTCCTTGTTGGTGGGTGCGATCGCCTTCTTGTTCATCTTCGTGAATGTGACCATCATCAGGCGCCACCTGGCCCGTAGAATGCGAGGGGCCGTGGACGAGGATAATATCCGCTATTTCCCCAGCCAGCAGGGCTATTTGGATTTCATGGATGACTTCTTGAACAGCCGTTATGTAACCTGGGGATTGCTGGGGATCTCATTGGGACTGGCGTTGCTGATCGGCGTGTCGTCCAATGGACAGTGGCTGAACTTGCAGACATTTTTGCATTCCACTCCTTTCGGTCTGGATGACCCTCTCTACGCTCAGGACGCGTCATATTATGTCTTCCAGTTGCCACTGATGCTCTACCTGTTTCAAACCTTTTTCAACCTGTTCTGGATGGCACTCTTGGCCACCGCAGGCCTCTATTTCTTAGCAGGGTTGCTCAGCAAACAGAATGCTGGGTTTCGGGGCGCCGTCGCTCATCTGTCTGGACTGTTGGCCTTTGTGCTAGGGACGAAGGCCCTCGGTTATAAGCTGGATATCGATCAGTTGCTATATTCGCCTCGCGGGGTGACTTTTGGCGCCAGTTATACCGACATGTATGCTTCGATGCCCATCTTTCGGATCCTGATGTGGCTATCCATAGCCTTGGCGCTGGGTGCTTTGCTAAATACCTTCCTGCGCCGAGTGCGGGTAGCGGTAGTCTTGCCCGCCGCCTTGATGTTGCTTTCGGTGCTGGCAGGTGGCTTTTACCCTGGGTTTGTGGAACGGTTTAGTGTGGAGCCGAATCAGTTGGAACGGGAGACGCCCTATATCGAGCATAACATCAAGTACACGCGTATCGGTTTCAATTTGGAGCGCATCATGGAGACGCCCTTACCTGCTCCGGCACCCCTTTCCCAGGCCGCACTCGAGCAACACCCGCAGACGATGGACAACGTGCGTCTGTTGGATTGGCGGTTGCTGGGGCAATCCTACACCCAGTTGCAGGGCATCCGTCCTTACTATCGGTTTAATGATATCGACATCGATCGCTATCAGATTGATGGCGACTTGCGACAAGTGATGCTCAGCGTGCGCGAGATGCAACTGACTGACGGCACGTGGCTGAATAAGCATCTGGTTTATACCCATGGATATGGGATGGTGGTTTCTCCCGTCAATCGGGTTGACGCCCAGGGCCAGCCCCTATTCTTGATGGGCGATATTCCTGCCCGAACCGACGCTAGAGAGCTGGAACTAGCGGTGCCTCAGGTCTATTTTGGGGAGTTATCCGACACTTATGCCATCGTGAATACCAATATGGCCGAGTTCGACTATCCCCGGGGCAGTGAAACCAACGCTAGCCATGTCTATACAGGAACAGCCGGGGTAAAGCTGGGGTTTTTGAATAAGCTGATGTTCTCCTTGCGTTACGGTAACATCACCATGTTGTTGTCCGATAGCATCACCCCCGAAAGCCGCATCCTCTATCACCGCACGGTGATGGACCGGGTGCGCTCAATCGCTCCGTTCCTACAATACGAGAATGATCCTTACCCAGTGATCGCCGATGGTAAGATTTACTGGGTAATCGATGCCTTCACCACCAGCAATATGTTCCCCTATTCCGAGCCTTTGGCAGTCAGAGGGGTGAACTACATTCGTAACTCCGTCAAGGTGGTAGTAGACGCCTATAACGGCACGGTGGATTTTTACCAGGCCGATCAGGAGGATCCTTTGATCGAGACCATCAAGAAGATCTTTCCTACTCTGATCAAGCCTATGGAACAGATGCCGGCCAGCGTAAAGGCGCATCTGCGTTATCCCGACACCTATCTGCGGTTGCAGGCTGAGGTGCTGAACATCTACCACATGACAGATCCCACCCTGTTCTATAATCGCGAGGATCCCTGGCGGATCGCCCGGGAGACATATGAGAACACGGAACGCCAGGTGGAACCCTATTACACTGTGATGAGCCTACCGGGTGGTATTGGCGATGAGGAGGAATTCGTCTCTATCTTGCCACTGACTCCGGCCGGTACCGAGGATAATCCGAAGCTGAATATGATCGCTTGGTTGGCTGCTCGCAACGACGCCGAGCATTACGGTGATCTTCACCTGTTCCGCTTCCCCAAGGAGACGGTGGTGCAGGGGCCGATGCAGATTGAAGCTCGCATCGATCAGGACACGGACATCTCGGCCAACATTACCTTGTGGAGCCAGTCGGGCTCCAGGGTGATCCGGGGCAATCTATTGGTCTTGCCCATCGGCAACACCGTGTTATACGTCGAACCGGTATATATTCTC
>CAYVCY010000046.1:0-14306 GCA_964450265.1 uncultured Clostridia bacterium | reverse complement strand
GAATATCCCGGCCGTCAGGGGTGAGATAACGATATTGGGTCACCCAGACCCGAGAACCGTCGCTCAGCTGATAAGGCACCTGTACAGTACCCTTACCGAAGGAGACTGCCCCTAATAATGTCGCCCGTTGATGATCCTGCAAGGCACCGGCCACCACCTCGGAAGCTGATGCACTGCCGCCATTGACCAACACCGCCAACGGGCCGGTCCAGATTTCCTCCTGAAAAGTCTGGTAGATCTCCTCACGTCCGTAGCGATCCACCACTCTCACAATCACGCTGTCGGCCGGCAAGAAGATATCGGTGATCTGGCGTGCACTGTCCAGGAGGCCGCCGCCATTGGAGCGCAGATCAAACAGAATAGCTTTCACACCCTGGTTCTTCAAGTCGATAATCGCTTCCCTCAGTTGCCCTGGTGCCGTTTCGGTGAAGCGATACATCGCCGCTATCCCGACCTCACCTTCCACCCAATGGTCAACCACGGGGGTAGTGATCACTCCCCGGGTGATGGTCAACGACAGAGGTGCCGAGTGCCCCTCGCGCATGATGGTCAAAGTGACGTCTGTACCCGCTTCGCCCCGTATCTTGTTGTTGATCTCGGCCTGGGTATGTCCCCTCACTAATTCTCCATTCACAGCAATAACGCGATCCAACACCTTAATGCCAGCCGCCTCCGCCGGAGAGCCTCTAAAGACAATTTCCACTCTCAGTTCGTCGGGCAGATACATGGACTGAATTCCGATGCCTTGATACGTTCCCTGCAGGGCTGTTTGGTCGAACTGATCTGCTTCATTCGCCGTCTCATAGCGGGTGTAACCCCCATCCACTCCAGACAACATTCCGCGGATAGCGTCATCAACCGCTTGCTGATTATCTAGAGCGTTTTCACTGACATGATAGCGGTTAACCAGCTCGTGAATGGCATCAATCTTGTCAAAAGGGCTGCTCCCCAACTGCAAGCCAAACTGCCCCAGCAGGTTGTTAGCGTTGACGCCAAAGAGTGTGCCAACAACGAAGACGGCGATCAATAGCGTGATGGAACCAAGAGAACCACGGGAGCGACGGGAGCGACGGGCAGCCCTACTAGGTCTATCTGTCATATGGATACTCCTTCCCTGCGCCTTTACAGGCGACGCCAGGACACACAATTGCAGTCCAGACCACGTCTATTGACTATTCGTCATTGAGGGCATTTATCCTGCCCCACGCAAAAAGCCAGTTGCCTGGCTGATCGATCACCCTATTTTCCCTGTCCGATAGCACTAATATGCTCCTGGTCATGCTCTCTAAACCAAGGCGGTGCTGCATCCTGCAGCACCGCCCCCTTGCTCTTTCTAGAATGCAGTCTCCATAATTGCCACCAGCAGCTTCACCCCGTGCTCCAAGTCACGAAGATCCACCATCTCCGAAGCCGTGTGGATGTATCTGCAAGGAATGGACATCACGCCGGCCGGGATGCCGCTCTTAGTCAATTGAATTGCACCGGCATCCGTCCCGCCGGCCTCCAACACCTCCAACTGATAAGGAATCTGCTTGTTCTCTGCAACCCCCTCCATGAAACGGCGTACGGCCGGGGTACATAGCACGCTGGAATCGCGCACCTTTACAGTCGGACCTTTGCCCAGCTCTACATCCATCAGTGCGCTCTTAGGAGTGTCGCCGGTTCGGGTGACATCGATGGCGATGCCCAGATCGGGAGTGATGCCATAGGCAGCGACCCTCGCCCCCCGCAGACCAACCTCTTCCTGAGTGCTAAATACGGCATAGACATCGTAGACCGGTTGCTGCACCTGCTTCAACGCCTCAATCAGCACAGCGCAAGCTACCCGGTCATCCATCGCCTTGGAGACAAGACGCTGACCGAGATCTGCAAACTCCCGCTTGATAGCAGCCGTATCCCCGATGCGTACCTTCTGGCTGGCTTCTTCCCTGCTGCTGGCACCGATATCGATGAACATCTTATTCATGGTCAAGTCTTTGATGGCATCGAGGCGTTCATAGCCGAACACACCCACAGTACCGTTGGCAAAATAGCAGCGGTTGCCAATCAGTGTAAACGGCGATAATCCGCCTACGTTATAGAAGCGCAGAAAACCGTGCTCATCGATATGGGTGACCATCACGCCGATCTCGTCCATATGGCTGGAGAACATCAATTTCTTCTCTCCGCCCCGTTTGATGGCGATCAAGTTGCCCAGAGCATCTACCTGCAGCTGATCGACATACGGTTCAACTTCGCTAGAGATCAGTTCCCGAACCAGTTCTTCGCTGCCAGCAGGACCGTGCACCTCAACCAACCGCTTCACCAATTCCTTCATACCCTAAACCCTCCTTCGATACTGCGCAGGAATAGCTTTACCAACTGAACAGTGTACTCCAGGTCAGATAATTTCAAGACCGAAACCGGCGAATGAATGTAACGGCAAGGCACAGAGATCACCGCAACCGGGATTCCCGACTTGGTTTGATTGATGCGCCCGGCGTCGCTGCCCCCGCTGATGGAGCGCTTGAACTGATAGGGAATGCCATTATCCTCCGCCAAGCGGACCAATTCAGCCACCATGCGCTTGTTGGTGATCACCGAGGCATCCATGACGCTGATCGCCGGCCCCCCACCGATGGTGGTGCAATAGCTGTGCTCCTCGCTGCCCGGGGTGTCACTGCAAGTGGTGCCCTCCAAGACGATAGCCAGATCCGGCTCCACTCGGTATGCAGCCACGCCGGCCCCTCGCAACCCGATTTCCTCCTGCACTGTGAAAGCACCCACTACCGGGGTAAGATAGTCTTCCTTCAATACCTCTGCCAGCACAGTACACCCGGCCCGATCATCAAAGGACTTCCCTTTGACCATCCCCTCGCCGAACTGACAAAAGGAGGTAGCAAAGACGGCATAGTCACCCAGCTTGACCATACTCTCGGCCTCTTCCTTGGTGCTGGCACCGATATCGATATACAGCGAGCGGAAGGGTATTACCTGGGTCCTCTCCTCTGGCTTCTGCAGATGAATAGCCTTAGCACCGATCACGCCAGGAAGGCGCTGCTCACCGATCAACACCGGCTTGGAGACCAACACCCGGTCGTCCAACCCCCCTACCTTCTGGAACTGCAACAACCCTGTCCCATCGATATGGTCGATCAACAAACCGCACTCGTCCATGTGCGCCGCCAGCATCACCTTGGGACCCTCTGTGCCTGACTTCTGCGCAAACAGGTTGCCCAGTGCGTCCCCCTGCCACTTGGGCACATAGTCGGCCAACTCCTGCCGCAAAACCCGCCTTACATCCTGTTCGTAGCCAGAAGGGCCGAAGGCTAGAGAGAGCTTCTCTAGTAACATATCAATCCCTCCATAAACTGATCGTCAAGGGAGGCGATGAATAGCGCCAAGAGGCGCCCGGCCATCTTGAGATCTAATAGATTCACCGTTTCCACCGATGTATGCATGTATCGCGACGGGATGGACAGCAACCCGGTGGCGATGCCGGCCCTAGATACCTGCATCGCCCAGGTATCGGTGCCGGTGCCGGCTGCATACACCCCTAAGGAATAAGGGATGTTATAATCCTTAGCTGTCTCCACCAGCCGTCCATGAACTCTGGGATGAATATTGGCACCGAAACCGATATTCGGGCCCTGACCCATCGGCGAAGTCCTTTGCACCTCAACTCCTGGCATCGGGCCATGACAGACGTCCAACGCTATGCCCACATCAGGAGCGATATCATATGTACTGACAATAGCGCCTCTCAGCCCTACCTCTTCCTGCACCGTTGCCACCGCGTATACGTCCACCTGATGCCGCAGTCCAGCCAGCTCCTGCAGACAATAATAGATCACTGCCACAGCAGCCCGGTCATCCATCGCCTTGCCTGCGACTACATCCTTACCCAACTGGTACATCTGACGGTTGATGGTCACCATATCGCCCACTTGCACCGACTGCCGCACCTGCTCAGCCGACATCCCGATATCGATCACCAGATCCCGCATCGGGATCGCCTTGCCTCGATCCTCCGGCTGCATCAAGTGCGGTGGTTTCAGCCCGATGATCCCCAAAAGGTCTCTCTTGCCATGCACGACCACCTCTTGTGCCACCAACGTGCGTTGGTCCACCCCGCCGATGGACGTAAAGCGCAGAAAGCCGCTGTCCTCGATCTTGGTGATCATCAAGCCGATTTCATCCATATGGCCGGCCAACATCACCCGCTTACGAGGCCCCTCTCCCTCGCCTTTGCGCAAGGCAACCACGTTGCCCAGAACATCGGTTCGGACCTGATCACAGATCCCCAGAAAGGCCCGGCTGACAAGTTCGCCTACCTGGCTCTCGTAACCAGAAACGCCGGTCGACTCAACCATCTGCCGCAGAAAATCCTGCATCTGCTGCACCCTGCATTCCCCCTTCCTAACTATCGCTGTTCAGTATCATATTTTCCTAATTCGCCGGTAATTGAGAAACACCTGCAAACATTTGGCACTACTCCGATTTTATCTGAACACGAATATCGAGTGGCCACGCAGCCAATAATAACCAGGAAGTGGTTCTCAGTTGGTTTCAGAGGAGGGAACACGGTTGAGCACCAAGAAACCGCGCACCCACGAACAACTCTCGGCAGACATTGAACGTTGGCAATTGGAGATGGCCTCGGAACTGGGTATGATCACAGAAGTACGGAAGGATAGCCATCCCACGGGCCCCCGCCCATTGCTGCGCTCGCACCACTTCCACAAACCGCAGGATAAGGTTTCGGGCCCTGCCAAGACTCCCCCAGTCACTTCGTGACAGCCCCCTCGCAGAGGGGGCCAACACTTGCCTCCCTCTGACGAGGGAGGTGGCATGGCGTCAGCCATGACGGAGGGAGAGAAGGCATCAGCCATAACAATAAGAATACTTAAAGCCCGACCACCCGGTCGGGCTCTAATTCATGCTTCGTAAATTGTGACAGTCATCTGGGCACCGTGCTTACTCAGCCCAAAGATGATCCCTTTGTCGCGCAAGGCGCGATTGCACATATCCACTATCTTATATAACTCCGGGTGTTCTGCAATGCGCTTGCTGGCGAGGACCGTCAACTTCTCTGGCGCACTCAGCTTGGCTTCCTGCTCTACCTTAGTCTCTATTCCTTCGTTCACTGTTTTCTCCTCCTGGTATCTCCAATCTCCAGTCAGCGACAGTCTTCAGCAGGCGGTAGTCGGTCAGATCAAAATGCACCGGGGTCATCGAAACCATCCCTTTGTTTATTGCCCAAACATCGGTCGGTTCCTCGTTCTCATCTGGAGACAGCTCTCCAGCCAGCCAATAGTATGTACCTCCCCGCGGGTCCTCCCTTTGCTGTACTGCATTGATGTACCGCTGTTGACCGAGGGTAGTCACATGGACTCCCTTTGGCCTGACCAGCCCTGGGAAGTTGACGTTTAGCAAAGTCCCCGATGGCAAGCCTTTACAGTGGATATCCTTGACCAGCCCTGCAGCCAAGACCGAGCAGGCATCGAAAACGGCGGCAGAAGGCGACACCAGTGAGAAGGCAACGGCCGGCAAACCCAGCACTACACCCTCTAGGGCAGCCGACACAGTCCCAGAGTAGAGCACATCGGTTCCCAGATTTGCCCCATGATTAATTCCTGATACAACCATATCCAATTCGCCACAAAAGAGCATGTCCACCGCCAGTTTCACGCAGTCGGCGGGAGTGCCGCTGATCGCATATGCTTTATCTGCCCCAGGCACTTCCCGTGACACGGCCCTCAATGGCTGCCACATGGTAATGGCGTGAGAAGTGGCACTTCGTTCCTGATCTGGCGCAGCCACCACCACAGTAGCTATATCAGACAGCGCGCGTGTCAACGCCCTTAGCCCGGCTGCTTCAATTCCATCATCGTTTGTCACCAGAATTCGCAAACGATCTTTCAATCGCTTCACCTCCAACTCTTGACCAACACGCTCCTATTATTATACTCAAACCGCCAAGCATTGCACAGCCAGCGCTTTCGCGCCTGCAGACTTTGACAACATCAATCCTCACGGAAAGGGAAAACTAGTGGCAAAGGAGGTGAGTCTAGCATGAAGAAGAGATTGCTCTTGCTTCTGGTGCTGGTATTAGTCCTTAGCAGCATGGCTGGTTGTGCCATTTATCGCAGACCGGCACCCAACCAGCAGGGCCAACCTGCTCCAAACGCTCCAGCGGTGCCACCAAATGCCCAAGTACAGCCATCGATTGCGGATCAGATCGTACGCACTGTCAACGCCATCGAGGGTGTGAAGGGCAGTTACGCAGTTGTTTTGGGCAACGTGGCCATGGTCGGTGTCGACCTAAAGGATCGTCTTAGTGGAGAACAGGAACGGGAGTTGAAGACCCGCGTCGCTGACGAAGTCGAGCGGCAAATTCCAAACCTGGCTGAAGTATGGGTTTCAGCCGATCCAGACCTGGTAGTACGCATCCGAGGCTTAGCCGAGCGAATTGCCCGCGGTGAGCCGATCAGCGGCTTCATGGACGAGATTACCGAGCTGTTGCAGAAGCTGCAGCCACAAGGAAGCCGGGATTGATATAGGGAGAGTAATCAGGAGCCTGGTTCGTCAGGCTCCTGATCGCTTTTTGGTGCAGCTAGATGCCGATATCCTTTTCTGTGAGATACATGTTCTCCGCTACCGGGTCGAGGATGCCAAACTGACAACCGCCGACCGGTTCCCTGAATACCATGGCGCAAAACGGGACCATGATCACCGCTAAACTGAGATACTCCACCGGTTGCAGGCCGAGGATCTGTCTACCTCCCCCTTCAACAGTGAGGTGATCCCAGCGAAAACTCTGTTTTTCCTGGACCTTCCTGCGCCGATGACGTTGATCTGACGATGCAGTATCGCACCAGATCAATCCGGTTCTTCCGGTCTCTTCGTTAGCCAACATGGCCTCAAGCCGCCTGGCAGCTACGGCGAACGCATCGGGCAAGGCTATGTTCGGCTCGACAGCCACCGAGAGGCCGTCAACAGTCAACGGATATTCACGCATCATCGGCAGCAAGTTTAGCGCCACCTCGCCAGAAAAAAGGCTGACCGGCAAGGCGATGATTGGCCCTTCATCCTCCTGCCAGTGAGCAAAATAATGCACGGCGAAGGGTATTGCCAAAGCCATCTTTCGCTCGATATTTTCTTTGTGAAATGGACGCTTTAGCTGCATAGCAGCCTCGAGCACATCTTCTTCACAACGCAACCACTGCGCCGTCGATGGTTCGTCCAGATCGTCAACACGCTGCGCTTGCAGGATCTCTTGAATAGTGATGAACTCAAACCTGGATGCGCTGGTAGATAAATCGGTAGTCATAGCAGCACCAGCCTGCTCCAACTGTTGCCTACCAACCTGGCTAAACACGTAGATCACTTTGCTGTCTTCACCGTCGGGAGTGATCACCTTCATCTGTCTCCAGCGACAACTAGTTACCACCTGCTCACCTCCTGCTAACAACATCTACATTCCAGACGTTGCGAACTCGCTACTCACACTCATAGCATGCTGCCGGGCAAGGGATCTTATCTCGTTCTACAGGCATCAAAAGGTGGCAAGCCATCCAATGAACGAACAAAAAGTGAAGTGAAGAGACCGCTGGTCATCTTCACTTCACTAACCCATACTCCCGAAAGCTCAGTCAACGTAGCTCATTCTCTAGATATGGTCAAACGTCCACTTCTACTTACGGCTTACTCCCAGATAGTCAGCAATATTAGCCTTCTCCACCAGCTTTGGTCTGATCTGCCCAGCCTTGCAGGTAAGCAAGGTGGTCACTCCAGGACCATGACCGGCCAGAATGCAGTTGCTGTGCACAACCACTCCGATGGTCACGGCACCCTCCAGATAGCCTCGACCGAAACTTGTATCGCAGTCGCGCAAAGCGACGATGTCGCCAAAACGCAATTTGCCCAAGTTAAACTGTTCATAAGCCACCGGATCGTGGGTCATGATGTCATAGTCGCCACGATAGGCGGTGTTAGCGCCGATTCCTGAGCCCATCAAGTAGGCGGGCACTTCCACGGCCACCGGAACCTCCAAGGCACCATCTTCGGTTTCTGTAATGCCCATCTTCTCCAGAAGATCTGGATCCAAATTCATCACATGCACCTCGTCGTGGCCAGCAATCTGCATCCCGGTGCCATATCCCTTAATTAGGATTTTGTCACCGATGGCCATCTGCTCCAGATCCTCGGCCGCGAAATAGACCAAGGTATGTTCGCAGCCGCCATGTTTGCCGGTAACGTATCCGATGGCTCCTTTGGCATCGCCGCTGACAACTTTGGCCTGGTTGCCTACGCAGGACAACACTGCCAGACCGCCGTTTTCGGTAGCGTCGGCTCGCTTAATAGTCACGCCGGGTTCCACGTGGTCTACCGCCAACCCCATGCAGCTGTCACCGATTTGCACCGTATAGGTGATGCCGCCGGTGGCCGGCAATACCTTAGCCTGCCCGTCCGTAGTCAGGCGATAGGGATAGACTGACCGAGGATGAGCGATCTCGCCCTGTACGCTGACCGCCACCAGTTGCTCACGATTGATCTTCATCTTTCTCTTCCTCCCTTTATTGTGATGTCGACAGTGGCCACAAAACGATCGCTGTTCAGTGATGTGGCCTTGTGGCCACCATAACCTTTATATCACAACCCTTAAGCGATAGCTATTCTTGACCGTCTCGCCGCTAGGCAATTCCAGACGCAAATTCAAAGCGAATTCGCCCGCCAGATCCTCGGGAAAGGTGAATGCTAAGTGGCCGACACTGGTCACCTGATCGGGATGAGCATCTGCAATCCTTCGGCCTGTAGCCACGATTTCCCCCGTAGGTGATTGAAGCTGCCATGACAACCCCATCGCGACCATCGTTCTGTGCAGATCGTTCACCACATAGACGGAAGTGCGCCACGCACTGCCCGCCTGGAATTCGGACTTTGGCCAGGGGATCATCGCTTGCAGCGGTCGCATCGCCTGCTGCGTAACTTGATAAGCCAGCTTTGGACGTTTCAGCCAATCCAGCATCGAACAGGAGACCAATGGCATATTGTCGCGGAAGGAAAACAGGAATGCTCCGGCCACCGGATGAAAACGCTTCAATCGCAGCGTCTCATGATAATACTGCAGCAGTTCGGCTTGATATTCCTGGGTAGCTAACGCATAAGCAGTGATATCCTCATATGCTGGCGGGTACACCTTCCTGTGCATTAGACGCGCATCCAGCAGATACCGCTTACTCAGCTCTGCCCATGGCAATTCAGGCCACCTTGCCTCGCCCAGGGCTTCGGCCAGAAACTGCTGGTCGGTAGGCCACGACTGGGCCCCGTACTCGGACACCAATCGTAAAGTCTGAGGGAAGAGCCGGGCCACCACTTGCAGCGTGCGGTAGTTCTTGGTGTTCCAGCCGAAATATTGATGGGTGTCCGATCCACCTCTGACCAGTCCGAACACACCGGAATAAGCAAACACCGGGCGGGTATCATCCACCAGCAGTACAGCCGCCTTTAGACGATGGTCTAGCACATCCTTATTCCACGTCAGCCGGGAGCTGCGCACCAAACCCCGCCAAAACCCCCCAGAGTCCCGAGTCGTCGGCAAGACGTAGGGCTCGTTGTGACAGGCCCAGAAGGCGATGGCTGGCTCTTTGGTCAGCAAGCTGACCATCTGCCTAATCTGTCGGATCGCTGGCTCGATAATCTGATGTCCGTATCGCTTATCTAAGGGGAAGTCCTGCCAAATAAGCACTCCTCGCTCAGCACAGGCGAAGTAGAACTCTGGGCGGGCCACGTGGGCGTAGACGCGCACCGCATTCAAGTTAGCCTTAGTGATCAAGCCGACGTCCTGCTGCAGGTCTGCCTCCGTCAGTTGCGCCGGATAAAAGCTGGCCGGTGTGTAGTTACAGCCCCGCAAGAAGAGCCTTTGCTCATTTAAATACAGCTGCCACTTGTCCCACTTGATGCTGCGAAAACCGATATGAGTCTGATAGTGATCTACAATATGGCCATCGGCCGTCTTCAGCACTAGTTCCAGGTCGTACAGGCTGGGATGCCCCAGATCCCATGTCCACCAGAGTTTGGGATCCGGCAGGGAGAACTTGAATAGAAACTGATTCGCTCCCCCCTCTGCCTGCAGTTGATAGACCTCCGCTCGAGACTTGCCGCGAAAATTGCGGGGGGACAAGGTCAAGGTTGCCTGCAACCGCTCGCTGCCCCTTCGCCAGAGCAGCTGACCGTTAACCCTCACTTGGGCAGCATTCCAAGCGTTCAGGCGATGGCTGATCGCAAGTTCCTTGCAAAACCCACCATGGCTGCCCACCAGCAGCAGATCGCCCCAGATGCCACCAGGATTGACCCACTCTGGCTTGCCATTCCAATCGCCAAATACTCCAAGAATGGTCTCCCTATACGTCTTCCCAGGAGGAGGGCAGTCCACTCGGATCGCGATCACATTGCTTTCTGCCTGCAGCAGATCGATCGGTAGCTCCGCCAGCAATGGCTGAAAATACCCTTCGTGCTGAGCGATTCGTTGACCGTTTACCCAGATGGTGGTCAGATAAAATGCTCCTTCGATTTTCAAACGCCAAGCTAGCTGCCGATAATCGTGGTCGAGATCGAAGGTAGTGCGATAGAAAACGCTACCCTGGTGCCGCTCTAACGCTGGTGTCAACTGCCAATGGCCAGGCACCGGCAGTGCATAGTCTGCCTCGCCATCGAAGTCAATCCGATACCAACTGCCTTCTACTGCGGTATCAGTCCACGCATCCCAACGGCCGTTTAACCTGTGCACTCTCACTTGAACATCACTTCCGATCACCTAATCCAAACACCGCTGTAGAGTACCGCTATAAGGAGGGTGGACTATGCCCCGCTCGGTGATCAAAGCGGTCACCAGACGATGCGGGGTGACATCAAAGGCGGGATTCCAAACTGCCACCCCTGCGGGTGCCAAAGGAGTACCCCGGAAGTTCGCCACCTCACTACTGGCCCGTTCTTCGATCGGAATCAGGTCGCCGGCCTCCAAGCTAAGATCCAGCGTGGACAGCGGACAAGCCACATAGAACGGGATGCCGTGTTCTTTAGCCAGCACGGCCAGGGAGTAGGTGCCTATCTTGTTGGCCACATCCCCGTTGGCAGTCACCCGATCTGCACCTACGACCACCAAGTCGACCTTTCCCTGGGACATCAAGAATCCCGCCATGCTATCGGTAATCAGTGTCACCGGGATGTTGTCCCGCATCAGCTCGAAGGCGGTCAGGCGACTGCCCTGCAGATAGGGCCTAGTCTCGCCAGCATATACCTGCACTCGTTTTCCCTGTTCATGGGCCGCCCGGATTACGCCCAGAGCAGTCCCATAACCGACGGTAGCCAGAGCACCGGCGTTGCAGTGGGTGAGTATTCCGGCTTGATCTGGAACGAGCTGCGCACCATGGGCACCGATCGCCCGATTGATGGTCACGTCTTCTGTCGCTAGGCGATCGGCCTCCTGGTTTAAACGCTCCACCAGATACTCAGGGCCCGCATTGGCGGCCACCCGCATCATCCGGTCAAGTGCCCAGCGCAGATTCACCGCGGTGGGACGGGTGGCCAGCAGTTCGTCAGCAGCCGACTGCAGGCCTAGCTCACCCAATTGCTGCGCGGCCAACACCAGTCCATAGGCAGCCGATACTCCGATGGCAGGGGCACCTCGGACGATCATCTCACGGATGGCATCGGCCACCTGGTGGTGGTCCCGACAGTCCACGTAGGAGATTTCGTGGGGGAGCTTGGTCTGATCCAGCAGCCGCAAACAGTCTCCTGTCCACTGCAATGCGTTCATTCGTCTTCACCTTCCCAGCGGTAAGAATGTGCAATATCTTTGAGAGCGTAAAGATACTTGCTAGTTGCCTGTGCAACATAGTCGTTACCTCTCCCTTTATTCTTCCCGGAAGGTCATTCTTCCTGCAAAGATGGCAACGCCTGTGCGGCGGTGAGCACAGTGGCAAACAGGTCACCCCTGTCCCGTAGAAGTTTTGGCACAGTATGGATGGTAAAATCGCCGGCTCTCACCTGCCCATCAGCGATCTCTTCCCAGGTGACCGGCATGGAGACAGTCGCTTTAGGCTGGGGGCGCACGCCATAGACTGAAGCCAGCGTCTTCCCTTTGGCGTTCTGCAGACAGTCCAAATAGAGCTTTCCTTCCCGCTTGGCAATTCTCCGTTCCAAGGTGGTGATTCTGGGCAGGGCTGCCTGCACAGCCGAGGCAACAGCGAGGGCAAAATCCCGGGCCTCCTGGTAACTATAGCGCGCTGCGATGGGCACAAAGATCTGCATGCCACTAGCTCCGGACAGCTTCGGCCAGCCGCTCAAGTTCCAGTGCTGCAAGGCCTGCCCGATCAAGAGTGCAGTCTGGCAGATATCCTGCCAGCTGACCCGTTCCATCGGATCCAGATCGAAGACAACAAAATCCGGCGTATCTAGCTGGGGTATCCGAGAGAGCCAGGGATGGATCTCGAAGCCCCCGGAGTTTACGGCCCAGATCAAGGCAGCCAGATCGTCAACCAGCAAGTAATTGATGGTACGTTTCTCCGACGCTAACGGATGAACCGGCAGCCAATCCGGTGCGTGATTCGGCACGTTCTTCTGATAAAAATGATTCCCACTGGGACCATCCGGGTAACGGGTCAAGACCAACGGACGATCTTGCAGATGCGACAGCAGCCAAGGAGCGACAGCGATATAGTAGTTGATTACATCACCTTTGCTGATGGACTCCTCTGGCCACCAGAGCTTGTCCAGATTGGTCACCTTCACCTGTCGCGAACCGATAGAAAGCAAACTCATCCTATACCCCCTGACCAGCAAAGCTACAGTCCACACTGTCAGCAGCTTGAAATCCGACCACCACCGGAGCACGCAACCGTAGCGATGATGTCCACTCCATGAAACGCACCCGGGCAGACAAGACTGGCCGCAACCATAGGAGTTCTTTGCTCCTCGTCTGTGGCGGCTGCACGAAGGGCGGCGATGCTGTTTCGGCCGCTGATAGTAGCGGGGCAATCGCCCGCCAATCGGCTTGGCTCAAGCCGCTGCCTGCCGCTCCTATATAGGTCAACTGCCCATCTTCCCCCCACAAACCAAGCAGCAGGGCCGATAGTTGGCCCTGCTTCTTGGTGTATCCTCCGACCACGCAGTCGGCCTCACGGAAATGCTTGATCTTTCGCCAATCATCCGAACTCTTGCCCGGTCGATAGAGGCTGGCTGCTCGCTTGGCCACAACGCCTTCCAGACCTTGCATCCGGGTGGCGTCAAACAACTCTCTGCCGCAGCGAAAGCTCTCCACCACCTGTAATTCAGACTGGCGGTGGGGCATGAGCGCAGCCAACATCTGCTGCCGCTCGGAGAGCGGCAGTCGCCTAACGTCCTTGCCACGGTGATAAAGCAGATCGAAAACGCAATAGGTGGCTGGCAACTGCCTCTGCTTAGCTCGGATCACCGCCAGGCGTCGCGAGAGATCCCGCTGCAAGACACCATGAAAACTCGGTTTTCCGCTGCGCAGCACCACTACTTCGCCGTCGACCACCGTTCCGACGGGCAGAGCGGCTAACAAGGATGTCAATTCCGGATACTGTTCAGTGCGCTCATGGCCCCTGCGATTGATCAAACGGACCCCTGTCTGATCACGCCGTGAGAGCATGCGCACCCCATCCCATTTCACCTGGAACAACCAGTCAGGAGCGTCAAACGGCTCCGACCATGAGACCGGTTCCATCGGCGTGAGATCGAATTCGACCATGATCAGTTGTCGCCGGTGGGACGGGACTGCTTTTCTTCCCGGTTCTTCTCCACCATCTCCAGGCTGGCCCGGAGCGCCTCCATCAGATCGACCACCTTGTTCTCCCGGGGTGCATCTGGGATCGCCACCGCTGCCCCTGCCACCCGCGCATCCACCAGCTCCAACAACTCCTGCCGATAATCATCCTTATACTTCTCAGCCTCAAAGGGCTTAGTCAGTGAATCGATCAGCTGAGTAGCCATCAACAGTTCGTTCTCATGCAGTGTCACCGGATTGTCTGGGCGTAGCTCTGCCGCCGACCGGATCTCATCCGGAAAAAACATCATGCTCAGTGAAAGGCAATCGGGCAATACCCTCACCGCAGCCAAGTGTTGCTTGTCCCGCAGCACGATGCGGGCGATCGCTATCTTGTTTGTTTTCTCCATTGCCCGCCGCAGCAACCAATAAGCCTTCTGCCCTGTTTCCCCAGGGGCCAGATAATAGGTCTTATAATAGTAAATCGGATCTATCTCCGGCAGGTTGACGAAGTCCTCGATCTCTATGGCCCTGG
>CAYVCY010000045.1:3559-14405 GCA_964450265.1 uncultured Clostridia bacterium | reverse complement strand
ACCCCCTTTTTGACTTGGCAACTGCGGCCCACAGTGACAGTGGATCCGGTCAGAAGCTCCAGGCGGTCATTCCCCTGATGCGTTTCTTAATCAAATCGTACAGACAATTTTGCCAACCATCTTTTCTATTAGCGCTATTCTTCTGTGAAATTGCTCGAAAAACTGTCGCGCGATTCTCCCTTTTTTGCACTAAAAAAGCCCCGCAGCAGCGGGGCTAAATTAATGACTTTCGATAATCAGTGGGAGAAACGCCTAATCTACGCCGGAACAATGTGGAGAAGTGCCCTGGATTGGTAAAGCCGCAAGCGAAGGCTACCCGAGTGACGCTGAGGTCGCTCTGCCTCAACTTTTCCAGAGCTCTGGCCATGCGAATATCTGTCAAAAATGCATAGGGAGTCTTGCCGCTATACTCGCGGAAGGAGCGGATAAAATGAGATAAGCTCATCCCAGCAGCTGTCGCCGCATCGTGGACGGTAATGGGCAGCATATACTGTTCACGCAAGAAATCGGCCGCACGGCGTAGCCGCAACTGTTCTTCTGTTCCATCCCTTAGTTCATGCAGGTTGCTCCAGGAGCGCCTGAATATCTCTGTCACCAACATACCTGCAAGGTTCTGCCGCATTACCTCGTGCCCAGTATGTTTGGCTATGCTTTCATCGACAAATAGCCCCAGCAAGTAGCGCAGGCTCTTTCCGGGGTCAAAGCTGATGTTCTCAAACGCAACCTCCGTCTGCCCAAACTCCTTTAGCGATAGGTCCTGCAAGTAGTCTCTATCGCAGTGAATGCAAATCATCTTATCAATCCTGGTGTCACAATCTACCCCATGAATCTGCTGGGAGTTAAACGGGGTCAGTTTGTTCTTCTCCATCAGCACCGACTTTCCGTCAGCGCAGGCAAGAGAATCTGCTGTTAAGGGCATTGCGAATTCGTACTCGCTATGCGAGTGCAGAGCAGCTGGGAATTCCAACACCGCGTTGGCTACGAAAACCATGAAGCCGTCGATGGAATAAAGGTTAGCGCCAGGGGTCATCTCGATACACTGATACCTATCCGTCGTGTCGTGCAACTTGCACCCACCTCCTACTGCTCTAATAAACAGCTAAACCGTTACCTGCAATATTCCGAAATCGATTTAGAAAACCCTGCGGCAATAAACCGAGACACCGTCCCTATTTCTCATAGTCCCGATCCAAGACATCTGGCGGGAGCGCTTGGATAAGTGTCTGCAATCGCTGATCCGTCTCGGCAACTAACACCAAGATGCGCTGTTCTCCTTGGGTGCGGCTGACCGTCATCTCGGACGCCCTCTTGTTCAGCTCCGGCACCAACTCCAACAACCAGGCTGGAATTTCTGCCTGCGGAGGTCCGCTTTGCCGAGAATAGAGCACTACCGCTACAGGTGAATGCTGAGCACCAATGGCAGAAGATGCGGTGAACGAAGCCAGGCTCTTGGAGCCCAGCTCCTTGGCAAAGAGATCCGCAAACAGTTCCACCGGTTCCTTCTGACCCAGAACGACGGCTGCCGGCTGGCGACTGTCATCCGTCATCGGCTCCCTAAAGGCCTGGCCGGATCGTCTGGCCCCGGATTCCAGGTCAACATAGTCATACACCGGGTCCCGATACTCGGCGACATCGAAACCTTGGAAGATGTCCATCATCAAAGCATGGTTTTCCTGCTCGTCCTTGGCCCCGGAGTCCCATACCTCGATGGACTTCGCGAACACATAATAACCATCACTCAGGGAAGGATTGGCGTTGTCGTACTCCAAGAACATCTTGCCGGAAGTGCTGTCCACCAAGTGCCACTGCCCGCCTATGTAGACCTCCACCAGAATGTGCCCCTGGATGAACCCCGACCCTGGGCTCTTAGCAACCAGCTTCTTGATCCAGTCTATTCTGCCTGTCTGCACGAAGACGCTGGGAATACCTTTGGCCCGGGCCAAAGCAGCAAAAGCCAACCCGTAATCGGTGCATCCGGTGGATACACGGCTGGCAATGATCTCGTCGGCTGTACGCCCGAACTTCTCGCCATCTCCGTAGCGCAGGTTGCGACTGGTCCAACGGAAGATCTGCTGCAGGGTGCCTCGGTCCTTTTGGTCGTTGAATTGCTCCGCAACCTGTGCGATACCTTCGGTCACCTCTGTCTGACGGCCGCTGATCAGAAACAACTCCGGCTGGCTGTAATCGGTGTTTTGGAAATGTCCTTTGAACACCTGAGGGGTCTCGGGGGCCGTAACTCCCGGGCCGCTGCCTGGTAAGTCCTCATCTTCTATCGGTTTGTGCGCTGATACAGGCTGGCTGATGTGCACTGTATTTATGTCACCGTCCCAGTCGACCTGCTTTCCAGTCATCTCGGCGACAGCCCGCAGCGGCACGTACGTAGTATCTTTATAGAGGAAGTTGTCGCCTTCCACCGATTTGCCGTCCACCACAATCCTTACTCTGTTGGCTACCACCTGGATGCTCTGGGTTAAATCAGCCGCGTTCACGCCTATTGCAGCCGTCACCAGCGAGCAGACCAGCACACCCAGAACAAAACCCTTCAGCGTTTGATTCATCATGATGCACCTCTTTCTTGCTGACCAAGTGTTTTCCTGTCAGAGCTTCGCCACATGAGAACGAAGCCCTGCTCAGTGAGCATGGACCGCGCCTCTGTAATCGGACTTCTCCTGGTGGCTCACTCCTTCTGTCCTAGGCCTTTGTACAGTCGTTCCATCTGCGACGCTACGGTACCATCAACCTCTTTGTCCCCGTAGCGGCTGGCGATATAGATATCCCGAATTTGTTTGGGGCCTTGGGGAAAGATGGCCTCGGCCTTCTCCTGAATCTCCAACGTGGTATCGGCCTTGGTCAGTGCCGTTTTCTGCGCCACCAGCCTTTCCAGGAACCGGCGGTAATAATAGCGCACCTGCTCGCCTGGTTGGCTCGGCAGCTGATCCTGGAAACGGGGTTTCCGCTTTCTCCGCCATTCCCCCGCCTGAAGGTATTCTCTTTCTTCAACATAATCCAAGCCTCGGTAACTTCGCTGCCCCACCCTAGCCAGCAGCTTGTAAAGGATGAAGATGATGCAGCCGATCAGCAAGGCCCAAAATGCTACTCTTAAGATGCTCAGGATGGCAGTAACGATTGGCGACTGCTCAGCTCCTTCGGGAAAATCGAGTTCATACATCTCCTCCGGATTAGGGAGCTTTGGGCGCTCTGGAAGCTCCAACGGCTCGAGAGGCGAGCCTGTGAACCAGCTGCCGAGCTTTTCCAACTGCCACGCCAGCAACCACAACAGCATCTTGATTGGGAAGAAAAGCAGTGAGATAACCTGCCTCACCGCAAAGAGCATCAGTTGCTGCACCTTTTCCACAGACATGAACAACAGGAAGCCAGCCAGAAAGCCCAGGAAACCGGCATTCGTTCCTTGCAGCCGCCGGGTGTCCATCCCTGCTTCGACATGTCTGACCGATCTGATCAGCATGATAGAAGACAGGAAATAGACGAAAATAAAGGGGGCCGCCCGGTTGATGGCCTGGCCAACATCCGGCCCTGTCCAGCGGATGAAGAAGGCGATCGGGTAGACGGCCAACATTCTCTTCAGATTGATCACATAGTCATCTTGGCTACCCCGCTGCAAATGCCGCTGCAGGTATACCAGCAGCAAAAAAGCAGTGATGCCGATAAAGGCTAGGGCATAGCTATCACGGTAAAGAAACGCCGGCGCCAGCAAGAGCAGCAGGCTGAGGCGAGAAGCCTTGCCCCATTTGCGGCTATAGCAGTACAACAAGCCGACAGCTACCGTCCAGACAAAGAGCTGTGCCATCACCTGAAGCGGAGCGAACTCCAAATAGACCAGCAAGATGGAGAAAATCAAAGCAGTTGCTGACAACAGCTCCAGCGTAATTAGACTAATCATTGTGATTGCCCCTATACTTAATGATGTTTCCGCTTAAAGCATCCATGTGGTCACCTTCTACTGCAATCACCACGGTGCAGGGTACGGCCCTAGCCAAACGGTTTATTGGTTCGAGATAGGGCTCGATCAACCGGGGGGTGACGATCACTGCAGTGGTGTAGTTGCCCATAGTCCTGCGGATATCCGCTAGGGTATTTTCGAACAAACCCGGCACCCGAAAGTGCATGCTGCCTAGGGTGTGCAGCAAAGCGCCCAGGTGGCCGGCCCCTAGGCCGGCATGGTACTGATAGCCCCAGTTTCCAGACTGGTCGTTATAGGCATTGGTCACCAGGCCATAGGGAACCTTCAGCTCCTCAAACTCCTCCAGCACGCCCCGGGCCAAAGAGACAGCTGCATCAATCAACTCTTCTTCAATTGGTTGCCATCGAGACCGGGAGGCCTCTACATTCAGAATAACCAGCACAGAGTTATCGCTGGTGAAATCTAACTTCTTGACCATCAGGCTGCCGAACTTCGCCGACGATGGCCAGTGGATGAAGCGCTGGGGCTCGTTGCCGGTATAATCGCGGATACCGATGATCATCAGGGGATCATCTATGATCCACCGCTTGACGGTGATCTCGCCACCCAAGGGGCCCAGGGGCACTAGACTCTCTGCCAACCGAACCTGTTTGGGCAAGATAACGAGGGACTGATTGATGGTAACTCTCCTCTCCTCTGAGCTAAAGCCAACAAAGTCGCCCAGCTCCAGCAATGACTGAGTAATCCGATGCAACCCCCTCTTCTGGCCCTGAATCTTATAAGTCCGCTTCACCCGCTGCCAGGGTAAGACAAACAAGCTGTAGACATTCTTGGCCACGCTAAAATGGGGAGGAAATGACTCTTCCACCCTCAGATAGGACACCAGCATCAGCCGGTTGTTCTCGACCACAGAGGTGATTGGAATCTCCTCGCCTATCTCATAATCCTTGGCCTCAGTCGTCAAGTAATAAGTCAACCCATCAAAGCCATAGAGCAACACCAGATAGTTAATAGCCCAGGTAACTGCCAAGAGCCCGATCACATACCAGATCATGCGATCACTGCAGCTGCTCTAGAGGAACTTGGACGGTGGCGACTATCTCTTTGATCAATTCCCGGGACTGAGACAAAGTGGCTGCTTCTCGGGAAATGATCCTGTGGTTCAGCGTTTGCGGTGCCAGGTACTTCACGTCCTCCGGCAGAATATAATCCCGTCCGGTGATGGCCGCATAGGCCTGACAGGCCCTAAACAATGCGATTGTTCCCCTAGGGCTAACCCCCAGCTGGATGGAACTCTTGTTTCGGGTCTCGCGCACGATATCCACCAAATAGCCCATCACGTCAGCATGGATGGAGACTTTCGCTAAATTGGCAAAGATGTATTCCAGCTCGCCCTGGTCTACAACCGGGTTGATGGTCGCCAAGGGGTTGCCAATATTCCGGTTGACGATGGCCTTCTCTTCTTCTCTGGTAGGATAACCTAGATCAATGCGCATCAGGAACCGATCCAGCTGGGCCTCCGGCAGAGGGAAGGTGCCATAGGATTCCACCGGGTTTTGGGCTGCAAGCACCATAAAAGGCAGCTGCAGCTGGCGGGTGGCACCGTCTACCGTAACCTGTTTTTCTTCCATGGCCTCCAGCAGGGCCGATTGGGTGCGGGGGGTGGCCCGGTTGATTTCGTCGGCTAAAACGATGTTGGCAAACAGAGGACCTGGTCGAAACTGAAAGTCGCCGCTCTTCTGGTTGTAAAAGTTGATCCCAGTGATATCCGACGGCAACAGATCTGGGGTGAACTGAATGCGCTTGAACCCCAAATCCAGCGTCCTGGCAAAGGCTTTGATCATCATCGTCTTTCCCATCCCCGGCATATCCTCCAGGAGCATATGGCCTCCCGCCAGAAAGGAAACCAACAACAGCTCGATTTCCCGCTCCTTGCCGACGATCACCTTGGATACACTGGCAACTACCTTTTCTTTCAGTGAGGTAAACCTGCTTAATTCCATTTGTCCCTCTTCCTTCCCTGCTAGTTAAGGCACTTTTCTTTGGCTACGAAAGTTATTATACTGTTCGCTAAATAACAGGAAAAACCTTCTAGACAGCCGCTGGGGGAACACTTTTTGACTCTACCACTGCCTGGATAATGAGAAATGGGACGCAAGGTTGGCCTTACGTCCCGTGTTTGCTGATGGTTCGGAAAAACTGTAGTCCTGAATTGCCTATTTCTTAAGGAATCCACCCTTGACCGCCTTGGTGTCGTCGATAGCGATCACGGCATTCGGCGCGTAGCGCGTGATCTTGTCACTAGCTTCCTGAATGCGCTTGCGTTTTGCCAGCACCAACAGCAGCGTCTTGCTGCTTTCTTTGCCGGCCCCGACAAAACTGGTCACTCCAAATCCATCCTCCCGCAGACTGCCCGCGATCAGGTCAGACGATGTCGAGTCCACAATCACCCGCACGGTGCTGAGCCCGATCGCCAATTTGTTTTCCACAATCGTGCCGGCATAGATGCCGCAGGAAAAACCGAGGGCGTAGACGACCATCTTCAGCGGATCGGCCTGGATATCCTGAATTACCCGGCTCGCCACCAATAACCAGATGGTAACCTCGACAAAACCGATCACCGCGCCTAGCAGCTTCTCGCCCCGGTTGATCAGCATCACTCTCAATGTCATCAAAGAGACCTCGATGATCTTGGCAAAGAAGATGGCAAAGTACAGCAGCGCTTGAGCCATGTGTAACCACCTCTACCCTTATCCTATAGTACAACTGTACTCTATCGGGATCGGCAATTCAAGTTGAACAGACGCTCCCCCAGAGGACGGTTCCTAGGAGGGGTGCGGCTCTGCCTGGCCATCCCAACATGCCTTAAGCTATTCTTCAGGTTCAAACGCCGACTTAGGGGCCCCACACAACGGACAAACCCAATCCTCGGGCAATTGCTCAAACGGCGTCCCTGGCTGCACCCCACTGCTGGCATCGCCCTCCGCCGGATCATAGATGTAGCCGCAAACGGTGCAGACATATTTCTTGTGGTCGGGAGTAACATCCACCGCTACAGGCGGGGCGATATAGGTGGGAGCAGTCTTAGGGGACGTGCCGCGCTTCACCTGATGATAATAGGCATAGGTCATCGGCTCCCCGGCCGACAGGCGTTCCCCGGCCACCAACTGACCGACAAACAGCGTGTGGGTTCCGCAATCGGTGGACCCAATTACCCGCGCTTCAAACCAGCCCAAAGCGTAGTCCAGTACAAAAGGTGCCCCGGTCTCGCCCTGCCGGTAGTTGACCCCTTCGAACTTGTCCACATCGCGCCCAGATTTAAACCCAAACTGACCGATGAAGGAGATGGGTGTATCGATGGACAGAACAGAGACGGCGAAGGCGCCGCTCTCTTCAATCAGCTGATGCGTCAGGTTCTGTTTGTTGATGCTGACCGCCACCGTAGGCGGCTCCGAGGAAATCTGAAAGACAGTGTTAGCAACCTGGCCATTCAGCTTGCCGCTTCCCTGGGCACCCACGATGTACATGCCATAGCCCAAGTGATAAAGAACGGTTGGATCTAGTTTAGTCATGCTGTTTCCCTCCTGATTTGCTGCGCGGGCTGCCTACCCTGCGCTGCGCGATAATGATTAGTATTCTAACCCTGTGCGCCTTTATCCTCTAGGCAGGGAGGTCGTTATCGAAACCGCGCCCTTTGAGCGATGGAGATGAGCCATGGGGACGGTTCTAGTGACTCACCAAAATGGTTACTGCGCAGCATCTTACTAGCTGCTTTCTATGGTATGATAAGCCAAATTGGGAGGAGCTAGGTGTCAAAATGCCACGAGCCGCACATGAACGAAGTGAGTACCGGCGTCTATCATGTCGTGGTTAGGGCATCAATCGACAAGATATCTTCCTGAATAATGCGGACAAGAGCAGATTTCTTCAGTCGCTTGACAAGGCAGACTGAAGAAGTTGCCTAGCGTTACTCTAAGACAATTGGCGTTCTTGACTGGGATAGACCAAAAATGCAATTTAACGGACCTAGTGCAGTGAGTCAGCGGAACCGTCCCCGCGACTCACACGATAAGGGGGAGCAGGTAAGGATGAGCGGGCAGTTCAATCTAGACAACTTTGAAGAATTCATCGATAACGGCGTGTTGGCCCGGGGTTGGGATTACTTTGTAGAGGGAAATGTGCTAAACATCGCCTTACGGGACGGGTTGTGGGTTGCAGAAGTGCGAGGCAGCACGCGATACACCGTAACGGTGAGGACAGACAAAGACAGGAACATCCTAGCCACAGGCTGCACCTGCCCTTATGATCTCGGCCCTTACTGCAAGCATCAGGCCGCTGTGTTCTATGAGCTCTGCCAGCGACCGGAAACGCGCGAACCAACCGAGGGTGACGATGCGTCGCCTCGCGCTCGACTGCTGGGCGTCCTGCAGTCTATTCCTAGAGACGAGTTGGTGAACATGATCATGTCGCTGGCCAGCGCCGACCCCGCTCTAACATCGAGAATAATATTTGAGCATGAAAGCAGCGAACATGAGGTAGAGAACGCCCGCACCCTGATGCAGGCTTATCTCAACAAAGTCGAGCATCGGGAGTATCTAGACGTAGCTGACACATATACCGCCCTCGAAGGCGTTGAGGCAGTCATAGACCAGGCGGAAGTTCACCCTGATCCGCTGCTAGCCATTCAGCTTTATCGGGCGGCATTATCTGTTTGTGCGGAAATAGAGGAATTAACCGAGGAGGCCCACGAGTTGGTCAATGAGACTAGCAACCGGGCCATGATTTGCATATATGACCTGACAGAAGACGCCAAGGAGACCCTCCCCGTCAAGGCCCGCCTCCAGTTATTTAACTATTTGATTGATGATGCGGAGGCCGATGATCGTTGCTGGGATAGCCTGCTATATCAACGACTGGAGGCGTCAATCTCACTGTGCGACTTGCCAGAGTGCCGCCAGCAGCTGGAGCAATACCTGCAAACGATGCTAAAACAAAGCGCCGATCAAGATAATGACGACATCAGTGCTGTCAAACATATTCAACTGGCCTTGCTGGAACGGTTTGGTGGCAAGCAAGAGGTTGACGACTTCATCGCAAAGAATGTTTCCTACGAAGGCTTTCGGGAAAAGGCGATTAAGAACGCGCGGCAGGCAAGTGACTACCAGCGCTTGCTGCAACTGGCCAAAGACGGATGCGAGGCGGATGCCGGCAGTCCGTGGAAGGTTCGCAAGTGGTCTGATTATGTCTATACGGCTTATCAGCTCCTTGGGGACAAAGAAAACGTTCGCCGCCTGGCCCATGCGTCTATCCTAGGAGACGATTGCTCCCGGCTGGAGGATCTAAAGACAACGTACGGACAAGAAGAGTGGCCACAAGCTCTCTCGGACTTGTTGACAGAAATGGAGCAGACTCGCCACTTATCTTCCTGCTATCTGCAGATCGTAATCAGCGAGAATCTGCAGGATAAGCTGATAGCCTATTGCCAACGCCACCCATACGAGATCCTTAGGCTGTATAAGCATTTTGATCAACGGTTTGCCGAGCAAGTCGGCAACCTCTTCGTGTCGGTGCTGCGTAATCAAGCCAGCAGCGCCCAGAGTCGCAGCCATTACAAGGCTGTCTGCCACAACCTAAAGGAGTATTCCTCTGTCTGCGGGAAGGAAGAGGCCGAGCTCCTAAGAAGGGAACTGCAGCAAGCATACCCCCGCAAGAGGGCTTTCCAGGAGGAGTTGCGGTTACTGCGGTTCTAAATATGTACAACAACTGTAGTTGGTGGAAAACGGGGAGCCATGGGGACGGTTCCGGCGGCTCATTGGGGGAGCCATGGGGACGGTTCCGGTGGCTCATTGTGAGCCATGGAGTCAGTATGAATCTGGAGATCACTGAAGCAGCTCTTCAGTCTCACTTAGGCTTATCGACAAGCTCAGCAATAATCCGAGCAGAATTCGCAGAAAGCTCAAATTCACGAGGACTTAGCCTCTTCACGTTCGTTAAGAATGGCCGCCTGTGACAATGTTTTGCCATTCTCTTACGGTTCTAACAACTGATCGAAAATGGCTGCCTATGTAACCCTTGTCTGCTGCTTCCTATGGTACAATAAACCAAATTGGGAGGGGCGAGGTGTCAAAATGCCACGAACCGCACGTGAACGAAGCAAGACAGGCGTCTATCATGTCATGGTTAGGGGCATCAATCGACAGGATATCTTCAGAGATGATGAGGACAGAATTAAGTTTCTTGAATCACTGCAAAAGGCAAAAGTTCGTAGCAAGTGCGCCATCTATGCATACTGCCTGATGGATAATCACGTACATTTGATCATCGCGGAGGGCGAAGAGGACGTTGGACACACGATGAAGCGGCTGGGCAGCTCGTACGTGCTGTGGTACAACCAGAAATACACGCGGGTCGGTCACCTGTTTCAGGATCGCTTTCGGAGCGAGGTCATTGACACTGAAGCCTACCTCGTCTCCGCTGTGCGATACGTTCACCAGAATCCCGTCAAGGCTGGCATGGTGCCCGAGTGCGGCCGATATGAGTGGAGCAGCTACCATGCTTATGTTGATGGTAGCGAGCAGCTCCCTCGCCTGACGAGTGTGTCGCTGGTACTAAATACGGTCGGCGACACCAAGCGCTTCGTTGAACTTCATTTGGACATGGGCGGAGAAGATAAGTTTTTAGACATGCACACACCGGAGAGAACATCGGACGCGGTGGCCGCGCAACTGATTAAATCGGCTTTGGCGGGAGTTGCTCCTGCAGAACTGCTGAAGTTGGATAAGAGTGAACGTGACGAGATTCTTGGCAGATTGAAGAAGCTGCCCGGAATTACTCAGAGACAGCTAGCACGCTTGACAGGGCTAGATCGAAATCTCATTCAACGGGCCTAGTGTAGTGAGTCATCAGAACCGTCCCTGTGACTCA
>CAYVCY010000045.1:0-3459 GCA_964450265.1 uncultured Clostridia bacterium | reverse complement strand
TGATGAGTCATCGGAACCGTCCCTGTGACTCATCGCCCTTGGGCAGATTGGTACAAGATCTGACGGAGGACACGGCGAAAAGATGTGCAACTGCGGCAGCCGGGCTCGCCGGCTTCACCCTGATATGGAATAGGCACTCAGATATTCGGAGAGAAACAAAGGTTAAGGGAGGTCGACCAGAGTGGAACAAAGCTATTACATAGGCAATCGGCAGCGGCTATATGAGGGCATGGAGGATAATTCGCTGCTGGTGCTGTTTGCGGGGCACGCACCGCGGCAGAGCGCTGACCAGATGTACTCCTTTTTCTGCAATCGCAACTATCTCTACGCCACCGGCTGCGATCAGGAAGGCACCGCCTTGCTGGTCGAAAAGCGGGACGGCATCATCACCGAAACGCTCTACCTGCAACGCCCGGACCCCCTAGCAGAGCGGTGGTCAGGTAAACGGCTGAAGGCAGACGAGGCAGTAGCCGTTTCCGGTATCCAACGCATCGCCTACCTGGATCAATTCCAGCGCGACTTCCATCTTTCTGCCAACAGCGGCCAGATTGAGCGGCTCTACCTGGACCTCTTCCGGCTGACGCCCAATGAACCGGCTGACCAGGCGCACCGCTTTGCCCAAGACTGCCAACGGAATTACCCGGCGCTAGCAGTGAAGAACATCCATCCGCATTTCAGTCACCTGCGCAAGGTGAAACAACCCTGCGAGATTGCCGCCATGCGGGAAGCCGTGCGCATTACCGGCGAAGCCATCCTGGCGATGATGCGCGCCTCCCGCCCAGGGATGTGGGAATACCAATACAAAGCGGTCTTCGACCATGTCCTCACCGATCACGGTGTGCTGCAACCCGGCTTCCCGCCGATCATTAGCGCGGGGCAGAACAATTTTTGCATCCATTACTACGCCTATACCGGACAGGCGCAGGATGGCGACCTGATCCTGAACGACGTGGGGGCCCGCTGGCAGGGCATGGTGAACGATGTATCCCGCGCCTGGCCGTGCAACGGCAAGTTCAGCCAGCGCCAACGCCTGCTGTACGAGTGCGCCTTGCGCACTTCTGACCACATGTTCTCGATCATCAAGCCCGGCATGCCACACGCGGATGTGGATCGCTTGGCGCGCGAGTACAACTACCAGCTACTCCACGACCTGGGACTGGTGAAGAGCTACGACGAAATTGGGAAACTGATGTGGCACGGCGGTGCCCATCACGTGGGCCTGGATGTGCACGACGACGTTACCCGCGGCGGCCTGCTGCAGCCCGGCATGATCTTCTGCGTGGATATCGGCATCTACTGCGAGGAATGGGGTATCGGCTTCCGCCTGGAGGATAACTGCTTGGTCACCGAGGACGGCTGCGAAAACTTGTCCCGCGCCATTCCGCGCACGATTGCAGAAATTGAGGCCGCCATGGCCAAGTGATGATCTGAAGATATGAAAAAAGAGGATGCCCCGGGGCCCTGAAAACGAGCCAAAGGGGCATCCTCTGCTTTATGTGCGGCCGCAGTTGTGCGCTCACTGAGTGAACTAAGGCAGCAGACTATTCTTTTCTCCCCAGATTGAGCGACAGGATATGTCTGGTAGGCCAGAACTCGTACAGGTGCAGGTTCTGCACCTTCCCCTGAAAGGATTTGAACTGCTCGCCCACTATCGGTAGCGCAGCATACACCCTCCCCGGCTGATCGATCAGCATGGTGGTGTGCGGAGTCCAGGTGGCGCTTTGGCCAAAGTTGTCTTTTAGGTCAGACAGTGTGCGATTGGGGGCAGGAGCGATAAACAGCACCTCGCATCCAGCAAACAACCCGATATTGCTGAAGACGATATTGAACGGGTCAAACTGCTGCGCCACACGTTCCACCAAATGGGCAACCTCACTTTCCTCAATCACCGGAAACGTGCCCAAGGTGATGTGCAGAGGTAGCCCCTTGGTCTGAGTTCCCACAAAGCCTGCCTCATAGAGGGCGTTCTGAATGCCCGCCAGCCGCTTTTCTGTTTCTTCATCAAATCCAGCCAATACGCAAAGGAATTTCTCCGCCATGTGATCACCTCCATGCGCCTTTTGGGTGCCTGCATAATAGCAAGGAACCAAAGTGGAGTAGCGGTCCAAAGTAGAGCCAAGAGACAGAAGGAGTGGTTTGGCCCAGCCGTTGGGCGATGCTGTGGTACTCGCGGGATTAAGTAAGGAGGACGGGAAGCAACCCGTCCTACTGTCTCTATAGTAGATCCCCGTTCTTGCCCAGGAAGAGCAGCTGATAGTATTTTTGCGGGCGGCCACGGCCGCCTTCTCGTTTTTCGAACACCGTCTCCGCATAGCCCTTGGCTTCGATCTTGTTCAATATGCGGTTTGCGCCTCTCACCGTGATGGATAAACAATCGGCAATGTCCCGCGAAGATATCTTGTTTGTCCCGGTGTTCTTGGCATAAGACATAATCTTCTGCAAGTTGATGTTGCTGATGCCAATATCCTGTGCAACCAGAATGATCTCGGGATCGGCCTGCTCGCTGAACTGGATGCTGGCCTGGCAACGCAGCGGGCCGCTTACCTTCTGCTCTGCGCTGATGAAGAAACTGCAATTGCCGGGGAAAGCTTTGGCTTGGCGGTTGGCCTTGGGGATCGCACCAGAGAAGAATAGAAAACTTATCGAAGGAGGAGTAGGCAGTGGCAGAGAAGCTATCCGATTGGTTTGAGAGGATCGAGCCCTCACAGTTCGACGTGTACTCGGAGAAGTACAAGGAGATCATGCTGATGACCCGCCGCAACGGCATCCTGGAAGTGCGCATGCATACCGACGGGGGACCACTGAAGTTCAGCTGGAAGGTGCACAGCATGTGGTCCCAAGCGTGGATCGACATTGGTCGCGATCCCGAAAACGAAGTGCTAATTCTGACTGGAACTGGAGACCGCTGGCTAGACGCTAACCCCGAGGTCTGGAAGAAGCTATTCAGAGAGTGGACGCCGGATGATAAGCTGAAGATGTACCATGAATCACTGCGACTACTTGAGAACCTGATCTTCTGCATCGATATTCCAACCATCGCCGCCATCAATGGTCCAGGCACCCATTGCGAGATAGGCACCCTCTGCGACATCACGATCTGCACGGAGGATGCGGACTTCTTCGATCCGCACTTCTTAGGGGGCACGCCCCCAGGGGACGGAATGGCCCTTACCTTACAAAGAACGATTGGGATCAAGCGTGCGGCCTACTACGCATACACGGGGCAGAAGATCGACGGCAAGACAGCGTTGGAGCTGGGCATTGTGAATGAGGTTTTGCCCCGAGAGAAGCTGCAGGCACGCGCCTGGGAACTGGCAGAGATGATGATGGAGCGGTCACGCGGTGCTAGAATGCTGACCCATTCCATCCTGTCCCGCCCCTGGAAACGGGCGCTTGTAGAGGATCAGGGTTTTCACCTTGTCCACCAGATGTACGATATGGCCAACGATGAGGAAGGTC
>CAYVCY010000044.1:0-14410 GCA_964450265.1 uncultured Clostridia bacterium | reverse complement strand
GCCGCCTTTGGCGGTGCCGTCCATCTTGGTCAGCACCAGGCCGGTGAGCGGCACGCTTTGGCCAAACTGCTGGGCTTGCACCACCGCGTTTTGCCCGGTGGTGGCGTCGATCACCAAGAGCACCTCGTGGGGTGCGCCGGGGCACTCGCGTCCGACCACCCGGCCAATCTTGGACAGCTCGTTCATCAGGTTGCTCTTGGTGTGCAGCCTACCGGCGGTATCCACGATCAATAGATCCATTTTGCGGGCATGGGCCGACTGAATGGCGTCGAAGACGACGGCGGCGGGATCGGCCCCTTCGCCGTGGCGCAAGACCGGCACGCCTACCCGTTGACCCCAAATTTCCAGCTGTTCGGCGGCTGCCGCCCGAAAGGTATCGGCGGCGGCCAGCATCACCTTTAGCCCTTGTTGATGGTAGCGGTTAGCTAGCTTGGCGATGGTAGTGGTCTTGCCCACCCCATTGACGCCCACCATCACCACTACGTTTAGCCGCCCGGGCTGGATGTCCATCGCCGCTGGCTCGCCCAGTTGCTGCTCCAATTGCTCCCGCAGCAGCTCGGTGAGGGCATCGGCAGCGGACAGCCGCTGTCGCTTAGCCTCGCTACGTAAATCCTCCACCAAAGCCATGGCGGTGTGCACGCCCAAATCGCTAGTGATCAACAGTTCTTCCAGCTCGTCGAACAGTTCGTCATCGATCTGCCGCCGATTGAACAGCTGCTCTACCTTTTCCACAAAGCCCTGCCTGGTCTTCTGTAGACCCTGCTTCAGTCTGTCAAATAGCCCCACCGGTTGTTCCTCCTTCAACAACATCGTTTGCACTCGCGATCCGAACATTCTGGCGCTGATAGCCCCTGATCGATGGGCGTAATTTAGTTATTCCCGGCTTCCGTCAATTTCACGGAAATCACTTGCGAGACTCCCCGCGCCGGCATAGTCACACCGTAGAGCGTGTCTGCAGCGATCATCGTCTCTTTGGAATGGGTGATCATCACAAACTGGGTTTCTTCTGCCAACCGTTTGACCACCGGCATCAAGCGGCGGATGTTGGCGTCGTCCAGCGGGGCATCTATTTCGTCCAGGACGCAGAAGGGAGTCGGCTTCACCTCTAACACTGCGCAAAGCAACGCCACCGCCGTCAACGCCTTTTCGCCCCCGGAAAGTAGATTGATGTTTTGCAGTTTTTTCCCTGGAGGCTGGGCCAGAATCTCTATTCCCGTCTCCAACGGTTGCTCTGAATTCTCCAGACACAGATCTGCTTCTCCGCCATCGAACAACTGCGCAAACATTCTCTGAAAGGCTCGCCGCACCTCTCTGAAGGCATCCAGGAAGCGCTTGGCCATCAGCTGATCGATCTCCTGGATAATCTGCTCCAGCGACTGGCGGCTCTCCACCAAGTCCTGTTGCTGATTATACAAGAACCCTACCCGCTCCTGTAGTCGCTCCAATTCGGCGATGGCGCTCACTCGCACCGGACCGAGATCGGCTATCTGTTGCTTCACCTGAGCCAGCAGATCCTCGCCCTGAGCGCGACTCTGTAATTTGGAGTGCTCGCTTTCTAGATTCACAACCTGGTAATCCTGAAGCAAGCGCGCCTGCATGGTCTCGCACTCATTTTCTAACCGCGACAGGCGGAGTTCAATGGCATAGAGATTGTTTTTTTCACTTTCTAATCGGTCACGTTGTTCGCGGATTTGTTGGCGACTGGCTACAGAATCGGCCTGTAACCCCCCCAGCGCCTGTTTCATCTGTTCCAGCCGGCTGTTCTGCTCTTGCTGTTGCTGCTCCAGCTGTTCCGCTGCTTGCTCCAGTTGCAGCAACTGCGCCCGATCGTCAGCTGCAGCCGCCTGTAGCCTTTGCTGCTCGGCGAGGAGCTGTTCCAGCGCGGACGTTTCCTCCGCCAGCCTCTCCACGAGATTGTCCCCGATGCGCTGCTGGCCCTGCAGCTGCTCCTTAAGGCCGCTCAGTTCCACTTCCAGGCGATGCATCTTTTCCAGATCAGCCATGCGCTGCTTGGACTGCTCCGCATTGGCCGCCCGCAAACTCTCCAAGCTCTCTTTGGTGCCAGCTAGGGCCTGTGCAGCTGCCGCTACCTGTTCCTTGGCAGCGAGCAACTCATTCTGGCAGTGGGACAAGTGCTGCGCGATCTCTTTGCATCGCTGGCGAAGCTCCCCTGCCGACTGCTGGCGCTCGTCTTGCAGCCGTTGTTCAGCATGCTGTTCGTTCTGCAATTGCAGGCGTTGAGATTCCAGCTGATGCAATCGGCTAGCCGACTCCCGTGACTGCTCACTGAGGGCAGACAAAAGTTCTTCGGCTGCTGCGATCTCTCGTTCGCTGTTCTGGCAGCTTGACTGTAAGTGCTGTCGCTCGGCCGTCATCTGCTGCAGCTCCCGCTGGCGTCCCAGAAAACCCCCACTCTTTCGTTGACGACTGCCGCCACTGATCGAACCGCCTGGCGCAAGCAGATCCCCCTCCAGGGTGACCATGCGCACTTGATGCCCGGTAGCCTTGGCAATCTGCACCGCCTGATCCAGCGTTTCCACTACCAGGATATTGCCCAGGAAATGCTCCATCACCTGGCGAACGTGCGGCTGGAAACTGACCAGGTCCACCGCAAATCCCAAAGCGCCGGGCATCTGCATTGCCGACTGTTCGGCTCCCCGCCTGCTGCGGGGCTTAATCACATCCAGCGGCAGGAAGGTAGCACGGCCAGAATCGGTTCTCTTTAGATAAGCGATCCCACGCTTGGCGTCCTTTTCGGTCTCCGCAACCACAAACTGTAGGCTACCGCCTAAGGCCACCTCGATCGCATACTCGTACTTGCCGGGCACATTCAAGAGGTCGCCCATCACTCCCACCAATCCACTGAGGCTTGTCTCGCCCCGCTTCTTGGCACCCAGCAGCGCTCGCACGCCCCGCTGATAGCCTTCCATATGGTCCGTCATGTCTTGCAGCAAACGCAGGCGACTAGAAACAGCTGCCAACTGCTGCTGCAGCTGCTGCCCCTGTCGCTTGCCAGTGGCCAGAGCCTGCTCTGCCTGCTGCCGCTTGGCCTCAAGGAGGGCGTGCTCTGCCTCAAGTCGCTGCCACTCCGAAGTAATCTGCCGCTCCTGCTCTCTTGACGCGGCCAACCGATCCGCCAACCGCTGGCATTCCAGTTCGGCGCCTTGCAGGGCGTTCTCTATGCCCCGCAGCTCATCGCCCATCCGCTCCTCGCGGTCCCCCCAAAGGCTGACCGACATCTCGGCATCCCGATGCGCTTGTGACTGCTCAGCCAACTGCTGCTCAGTCTGCTGCAGGAGCCGGTCCACCCCCTGCTCCTCCGCCAAACGAGATGTTTCCTTCAAGGCCTGCAGCTCGTCCACCTTAGCGGCGATGGAGGTCTGCAGATGTTCCTTGGCGGTGACGGACTCTATCTGCTGCTGCTCTAATTCAGACCGGCGGGCGTCTAGAGTAGCCTGCCTGATCGCCAACTCAGCCGTTTGGCGCTGACGCTCTTCCTGCCTGCTCTGCACGATGCCCCGCTGACCCAATAGACGTTCAATCTGCTGCGCCAGTTGGTGCAGCTGTTGATTGGTCGCCTGCAGCTTTTCTTGCTGCTCGGTTTGCTCCAGTCGACAACGTTCTTCCCAGGCTTCCAAGCGCAGGAGCCGACTCTGACCTTCAGTGATTTGGTCGTTCGCCTGCTGGCGGGAGCGTTGATCCCGCTGGTGCCGGCGCAGAGCCATATTCAACTCATATAAGATCAGGTCTTTTTCCGCTGATTTTCGTTCCGACTGCAACTGCAGATATTGTTCCGCTTGTGCGGCTTCCGCCTGCAGCGGTTGCAGCTGATTCTCCAGTTCGTACAACAGATCTCGCACCCTGGTGAGGGCGGCTTCAGTGTCCGCCAGCTTGTTGTTGGTCTCTCGTTTGCGTGCTTTATACTTGGCGATCCCAGCCACCTCTTCCAGCAGAGCACGGCGCTCCTCTGGGCGGGCCGACAGGATCTCGTCGATGCGACCCTGGCCGATAAAGGAATAGGCGTCCTTGCCCACCCCAGTATCCAAGAAGAGATCGTGGATGTCCTTGAGGCGGCACTTATTCTGGTTGAGATAATAATCGCTCTCACCCGACCTAAACACTCGCCTGGTAACGGCCACTTCATTGAAAGCCAGCGGGAAGGAGTGGTCACTGTTATCGAAAACCATGGTCACTGCCGCTAGCCCCAGGCCCCTTCTAGCCTGAGTGCCGGAGAAGATCACTTCATCCATGCGATTGCCCCGCAGCGCTTTCACACTCTGCTCACCCAGGACCCACTTCATGGCGTCGGCCAGATTGCTCTTGCCGGCACCGTTAGGACCAACGATGGCGGTGATGCCATTGGCCAACGTTACTTCCGTTTTATCGGGAAATGACTTGAATCCTTGTATCTCCAGACGCTTAATGCGCAAGGGCAACCCCTCCCATCACGTGCGTAGCCTCAGACCGTCTTCTATATCATAATTAGCGGTTGGGGCAGCAAATACCTGCGCAAAGACAACAGTTCCATTCTAACATGCTCGGCCCCTTGCTGCAGCGGCAACCGTCCTGCGGACAAACAAGAACGGCCCGCTGCTGCGGGCCGCCTGCAGTATACTTGCTAATTAGCGAGGGGCAACGATGAACTTGATGGCAGTTCTCTCCTGGCCATCGATGCTGATATCCGCAAAGGCGGGGATGGCGATCAGATTGATCCCATTAGGGGCTACATAACCGCGGCAGATGGCGATAGACTTGACCGCCTGATTGACCGCTCCAGCACCTACGGCTTGGATCTCGGCTGTTCCCCGTTCGCGCAGCACAGCCGCCAAAGCGCCGGCGACGGCTTTAGGTTGGGATAGTGCAGAGACTTTTAATACTTCCATTTCGCTAATCTCTCCCTTTCGATGATTTGCGGTGTTTTGCAGCCGCTGCTGGCCAAATGAACTTGGCCTCGTATCAGGTATATGCAGACATCGGGAGAAAGTGACTGCAAACCTATGGAATGTGGAAAAGCCATCTAGTCTAGAGACAGTTGCCCTTGACCAACGGATGTTGCAGCGCTTGCTTGGCTGCGGCCTGCTCTGCTTCCTTCTTACTGTGGCCAGCCCCTTGACCGACCACTCGGCCTAGCCAACTCACAGACACGCTGAAAATCTTATCGTGATCCGGCCCAGATTCAGCGGTCACCTGATAGGATAAAGGGTCGTTGGCTACCTTTCTCTGCACCATTTCCTGCAGCCTGGTCTTGAAATCCTGCCACAGTTCGCCTCGGTCAAGGGCAGCAAAGGCCTCTCCGAACAGCCTCTCGTAGACTTCCTGTCCCAAGGACAGCCCCCCATAGAGGTAGACGGCACCTAAAACAGCCTCCACAGCATCAGCCAGCAGGGAGGGCCTATCCCGCCCACCGGTAGCTAACTGACTCTTGCCTAAGAGCAGCAGATTGCCCAGGTCAAGGTCCCGAGCTATCTCAGCCAGAGTCTTCTCGCAGACCAAATTAGCACGCATACGAGTCAGCTCTCCCTCAGGTAGGTCGGGATAATGCCGATAAAGATACTGGCTGGTCAGTAGCTCCAACACCGCATCGCCCAGAAATTCCAAGCGTTCATTGTGTTCCACCTGCGCCTCGTTGCCGTAGGACGAATGAGTGAGCGCTTGGGACAATAGCTTGCGATCGATCTGGGGCAGAGCCAGCCGTTCCAGCAGTATATCCAGTCGGCCCTGTTTATTGTTTCTCACTCCGATCTCACCTCCTCTCTATGGATAGTCGGTGGTTGCGAGCTCATAGAGTGCTGACGCGGCGGGACGGTGGGGACAGACCCTCCGTTCCGTTGCGAAGAGCAGAACGGTAGGGTCAGTCCCCCAGTCCCACCTCCTGGGCCTGTTCCCCAGTTTCACCGCATCTCGGCAGCATCGCCACCAAAATGACGAACGGGGAAATAGGGCACGTTAGCGTGCCCTATTTTGCAGACTTACGAATATACTCCACCGCATCGCCGACAGACTTGATGTTCTCCGCCGCAGCTTCTTCGATTTCCAGGTCGTATGTTTCCTCCAGCACCATGATCAGCTCCACCAAATCCAAAGAATCGGCGCGCAGATCTTCCCTAAAAGAAGTGTCCATAGTTATCCGCTCTTCGTCCACCCTCAAATGCCCTGCGATCAACTTGCGCACTTTCAAAAAGACTCGATCAGACATCTGCTCTCCCCCCTTTAGTCTATATTATAGCCGGGACAAGGACGAAACCCAATGTTCCGGGGCCGGTATGCACTCCAATTACCGGTCCGACCGTCGTGATCAGCTGTTCTTTGACCTGATAATGTTCTGCCACCAACTCTGCTGCCCTGGTAGCAAGCTCAGGCCGCTCGGCATGAACCACCCCTAGATAGACCGATTGATCCTGGGAAACCAACTCCTGCATAGCAGCTATCATCCGGCTGAGCACCTTTTCGATCTTACCCCTCGCTTTCTCGTAAACCGCAACCACACCGTCTTCAACATGCAGGATCGGCCGTACGTTTAGCAGGTTGCCCAGCAATGCTGAAGCCTTGCCGATGCGCCCGTTCCTTTCCAACCATTCCAGGCTCTCGACCGTCAGCAAGATGTGTTGCTGCTGCGATGCCTGCTGGCAGATAGAGACCACTTCAACCGCCGATTTTCCGGCAGCGATTGCTTTGGCGGCCAGCAAGACTACCCAGCCGAGCCCCACCGAGGCAGCTTTTGTGTCCACCAGTGAGATGTCCGCATCAGGAAACATGTCCCTGGCTACCTGAGCCGACTGATAAGTGCCACTCAAGTCCGAAGAAATGTGGATGGAGATGATCTGATCGCACTGTTCCAGCAACTGACGATAGACGTTAGCGAAATCCCCCGGTGCCGGTTGGGAGGTGCTGGGATGGATTTTGGAGGCTCTCAACCGCTGAAAAAACTGGTCTGGGGTGATGGTCACCCCATCCAAGAAATTCTCGTCGCCAAAGATCACCGACAAAGGGACTACATGAATGCCATGAGCGTCAATGAGCTCTTGGGGCAGATCGCAAGTGCTATCTGTCACTAACCCGATACGCTTCACTGCAAGACCTCCTCGATCGCTGATTGTTCCACTGCGGTGCTGATTCGTCCCACAAAGTTCTGCTGAACAAAACGGGCAGCCTGCAGAATGCCGTTTTCAATGGCCAGTCGGCGTGAGCTGCCATGACATTTCACCATCGCCTGTTTGACCCCAAGCAGCGGTGCGCCCCCATACTCCGAGTAATCCAACTTTCGCTTGAAACGACGCAGACTGGGCTTCAACAGCCCGGCACCCAGTTTGCTCTGCAGACTGCTGGTGAATTCTTCTTTCAACAGGTCGAACATGGTCCCCGCCATGCCTTCCATGAATTTAAGCAAAACGTTGCCCACAAAGCCGTCGGTGACCACCACATCCGCAGCACCGGAAAGCAGATCGCGGGCCTCGACGCTCCCGATATAGTTTATCGGCAAGTGCTCCAGCAGCGGATGGGTATCCTTGATCAACTGATTGCCTTTTCCCGGTTCGACTCCCACGTTGAGCAACCCAATGCGAGGCTGGGGGCGTCCCAGCACGAGCTCGGCATAGATGGAACCCATAATGGCGTACTGCGCCAGATGTTCAGGTTTAGCATCCATGTTAGCGCCAATGTCCAGCACCACCACCCCTTGCCCGCTAGCGGTGGGCAAGATGGGGGCCAGGGCGGGGCGTTCTACGCCGGGTAGGCGGCCGAGCACCAACAACCCGGCGGCCATGAAAGCTCCGGTGCTACCAGCCGTCACCAATGCATCCGCTCTGCCCTCTTTCAACAAGCGAGTGGCCACCACAATGGAGGCATCCTTCTTGCGCCTGACTGCCATAGCCGGTGACTCCTCATTACCAATCAGTTGAGTGGCTGGGATTACGGTTAGGCACTGAGCATCCTTAGGAGCTGCTGCATCCAGAGCCTCCTGCAGGAGCTCAGGTTGTCCCACCAAATGTATATGTATTCCGGGAAGACTCTGCGCAGCACCGATGGCACCGGCCACTATCTCTAAGGGAGCGTGATCTCCACCCATGGCGTCCACAGCTATCCTGATCATCAGCTTCACCTCTCTGGAAACGATTAGTCGCTCAAAACAATAAGCAGCCAAATTCAGTATAACGTGATCAGAAACGAGGGACAAGGGATTTGCTCAATATTGTGCACGCAACCTCGCCCCGCAACACCTCGATGTTGCTAGAAGATGAAAACAAAAGCACAGCCATCTAGCTGTGCCAAAGTTATAATACATTACCATTATTAATCAACGGATACTACGGCACGGTTCTTGTAATAGCCACAATGCGGACATGCGCGATGTGGGAGCCTGGCCTCATGACACTGAGGGCACTCAACCATACCAGGGACGGTCAGCTTCCAGTTGGCACGGCGTTTATCACGGCGAGCCTTGGATGTTCTTCTCTTAGGTACTGCCAATTGTCAAACACCTCCTTCAGCAAGAAAAAAGCCTGATTAAACTAAGTCATCTCTTGGGCTCGTCCGGCAGCAACGACCTGAGTACCGCCAAGCGAGGATCCAACGAAGACTGATCACAGTTGCATTGGGCAAGATTTCGGTTCTGACCACAGGTGGGGCAGAGACCCTGACACTTGGGATCACAGAGCGGCTGCATAGGTATCTGTTCAACTATTGTCTGCAGCGCCAGCTCGGATAGATCTAGCTGATCCAGCTCTGCATCCAGATAACTGGCCTGCCATTGCTCTTCGGGGTCGTCGTCAGCGCGAAGTGGAATCATCACTTGGAAAGGCCACTGCACAGCCCGATCAAACTCCTCGACACAACGGCTACAGCTTTGGCGTAACACTGCACAGACGGTTCCGGCAACCTGCAGCAGGCCATCGTGGGTAGAGATGGAAGCGTTGATTGCCACACCCTGTGGAAACTCTATGGCCTGACCCTGCCAGCTGGCCGGGGGCCAATTTTCCTTCACTGCCACCTGGCGCTCCCCGCGGGAAGGGCCACGGAAATCGCACAGAGATACCTTCACCAAAAATCACCTCATCATTATACAGTGGTGCCAAAACCTTGTCAATCGAACGCCAGCAGGCTCAGAAGTCCTAGAATCCTTTGCCTAGAGGCTCCCTGCCTAACCTTTCACCAAAGACACGGTGTCCCTGGCAATCATCAGTTCTTCATCAGTCGGAATCAGCAACACCCTGACAGCAGCTTGATCGGCGCTGACATCCACTTCCTTGCCCCGGACATCGTTTTTCTCCGGGTCGATCTGCACTCCCAAGAACTGCAGCCCACTGCAGATACTCTCCCGCATGCTGGATGAATTCTCGCCTAAGCCTGCGGTGAATACGATAGCATCCACGCCCCCCATAGCCGCCGCGTAAGCACCGATGTACTTGCGAACACGGTAGGCAAACATCTCTATGGCCAATTCGGCACGCCTATTGCCCTGCGCAGCTGCCTCTTCGATGGCGCGGAAGTCACTGCTCACCCCGGAAATGCCCAGCACACCAGACTGCTTATTGAGAAGTTTATTCACCACATCTTCAGCCGTCAGGCCTTCTTTTGCAGCCAGGAAGCTGACCACTGCCGGATCGACATCCCCGCTGCGGGTACCCATGATCAACCCTTCCAAGGGAGTGAAGCCCATGCTGGTATCTACTGAGCGCCCACCATCGACGGCCGTGATGCTCGCCCCGTTGCCTAGATGGCAAGTGATCACCTTCAACTGTTCAATCGGCTTGTCCAGCAAGGCGGCAGCCCTCTGTGCCACATACAGATGCGAGGTGCCATGGAAACCGTAGCGGCGTAGACCATACTTGCTGTAGAGCTCGTACGGCAAAGCATATAGATAGGCATAATCAGGCATGCTCTGATGGAATGCTGTATCGAAAACACCCACGTGGGTGACATCAGGCATCAAGCGCTTAGCGGATTCGATACCGGTGATGTTGGGTGGGTTATGCAAAGGTGCCAAGTCGATGCACTCCCGCAGCGCAGCCATCACTTCATCGTTGATCACCACTGAGTAAGCGAATTTTTCGCCGGCATGCACTACCCGGTGCCCAACCGCGTCGATATCGGACATGTTCTCGATCACACCATAATCAGAGTCGGTGAGGGCATCAAAAACCAGCCTGATGGCTACTTCGTGGTTTGGCATAGCCGCTTCTATGGTGATGTTGTCCTCATCACCGCGACGATACTTGAGAAAGGAACCGTCCAGGCCGATCTTCTCGGCGATACCTTTGGCCAACACGGACTCGGTAGTCATGTCAAAAACCTGGTACTTCAAAGACGAGCTACCACAGTTGATCACCAAAACTTTCACAAGACAACCTCCTTACAGCTTGGCAAATACCATCCTATTATATATCCTTGGTTTGGATTGGGAAAGGGCAGAGGATGAGAGAGATGAGCATACTCGGACTGATAGTGGAATACAACCCCTTTCACTTAGGCCATCGACACCATCTGGCAGAGGCGAAGCGACTGACAAAGCCAGAAGCCACGGTGGCGGTGATGTCCGGCTGTTTCACGCAGCGCGGCGAACCGGCGATTACAGACAAATGGAGCAGAGCCTTGATGGCACTTGAGCAGGGAGTAGACCTGGTGGTGGAACTGCCGCTAGCTTGGGCGGTGCGCAGCGCCGCCTATTTCGCTGACGGCGCCACCCGGCTGCTGGCCGAGCTAGGAGCGACGGACATCTGTTTTGGCAGTGAGAGCGGTGACCTACAGCCCCTGAAGGCGGTAGCCAAGCTGCTGCTGCAGGAAACGCTGCCGTATAGACAAGCTTTGAAATCCAGGTTGAGCACAGGCCTGTCCTTTGCTGCCGCCCAAGATCAAGCGCTGCAGTTTATCGCCCCCGAGCTACCGCCGGGGATATTTGCGTCGCCCAACAATACCCTAGGCATCCACTACCTGATGTCCATCTCACAACATAGCCTGCCGCTTCGGGCGCATACCATCCCCCGCACCAACCCCTACGATGACCTCAGCCCACAGCCTGCGATGCCGTCGGCCAAGGCGGTGCGACTGCAGTTGCTGCAAGGAAAGGAGCCTGTCGGTCTTCCCGCTACAACAGCAACCATCCTCAAACAAGCTATCGCTGCAGGCAGAGCCCCCATCTCTTGGGATAATTTTGCCCTGCCGGCGCTCTATCGTCTGCGCCAACTATCACCGGAGCAGATCGAGTCCTATCCGGAAGCGGGAGGGGGTCTGGGGCTGCGCCTGCATCAGGCGGCTCGCCAGACCAATCTATTGAACGAGCTCTGGACCTTGGTGAAGACCAGGCGATTCACGCTCACCCGGTTACAGCGCTTGCTCACCTACGTGTTGCTGGGCCTCAAGCAGGAGCACCTGCAGCAAATTGCGGATGGGCTCCCTCCGCCCTATATTCGGGTACTGGCGCTAGATACAACCAATATGGCTGTACGCACTTTGCTCGCAGGGGCTAAACTGCCGGTAGTCTTTGCCGCAGGCCGGAGTCCCCTTCGCGACCGGCGGGCGGCCAGTTGCTTGCGATTAGATAACGCCGCCAGCGACTGCTACAGCCTGGCCTACCGGCGTGACGGATTGGCTGGCCTGGACTTCACCACCCCGGTAATCACCGAAAAGAGTTTGAAATAGGGCTTACGGCATCAGCCCTTGACGCCTGTTCACCAGGCTTGGTCATAGTCTGGATCGGCCCTCATATACATTAATGTACCGCCAGATGGTTGCTTCGCAGCCATCACTTTTTTCGCCTGACAAGTGCTGTTACCTGCCGGGATGAAGCTTGGCGGTTCTTGACACGTAGAAGGAGGGCCTCATAATGTATTGGACTATCATTTTGCTGCTGCTAATCCTGTTTCTAGTCACCCGCCGACAGAGGCGCCTGCTGCGCTATGTCGGCACATTATCCCTGGCTGCCGCCGGCTTGTTCTTGGCCATCAGCATGATCAGAGCCCCCAGCGATGCCTTCGACGCTGCGCTGTCGGGCCTCAAGATCTGGTGGGAGGTGGTATTCCCCGCCCTGTTGCCTTTCTTCATCGGTGCCGAGATTCTGATGGGCCTGGGCGTAGTAAATTTCATGGGGGTAATTCTGGAGCCACTGATGCGCCCAATGTTCAATGTGCCCGGGGTCGGCTCCTTCGTCATGGCCATGGGACTGGCTTCAGGTTATCCGATAGGGTCTATCCTGACCAGAAGGCTGCGCCAGGAAAACCTATGTAACCAGGTAGAAGCGGAGCGATTGGTCTCCTTCACCAACACAGCAGATCCCTTGTTCATGGTGGGCGCCGTCGCTGTAGGTATGTTTGGTGATGCCCGTCTCGGCACCATCATCGCTATCGCTCATTATATAGCCGCGGTGTTGGTGGGGCTGTGCATGCGCTTTTATCGACACAGCGCTCCTCGCAGTGAACAATTGGCCAACGAAGGAGGCAACATTCTGATAAGAGCCTTCAAGGAGCTATTCCGCGCCAGACAGCGGGATGGCCGCCCCTTAGGACAGATTCTAGGTGACGCTGTGAAAGGCTCGGTCAACTCGCTCTTGATGGTGGGCGGCTTTATCATTCTCTTTTCGGTGATCATGCGTATCGCCACCATCACAGGTTTGGTGGCTGCCGTCTCCCAGGGCATAGTCGGGCTCTTGGGCGCACTAGGTCTGGCCCAAACCCTCGGCGACTCCGTCGTCTCCGGCCTGTTTGAGCTGACCAATGGCTGTGCGGTAGCCAGCATGACAGTGGCTCCAATCATGGATCGGGTGATCATGACATCGGCGATCATCGCCTGGAGCGGCTTATCTGTCCATGCCCAGGTCGCCGCGGTCCTGAACGACACCGATGTGCGCATGATGCCATATATTTCAGCACGCGCCCTCCACGCTGTCTTTGCTGGCGTCTGCACCTGGCTGCTCTGGCCGCGAATGGGAGTCCCCTCCGTCGGCACCATCAGTCTGCCAGCCTGGCTGCAGACGGCACCGTCCGCTTCATGGACATTCTTTTGGCAGCGCTTAGCTTTTATGGGAGGCAGGGCAGCGCTATTCCTAGGCCTACTGTTAGCCATCTCTCTCCTGTATCAGGCGATCAGGCCTTTGCGCAAACTGATTTGGCCAAAGCGCTAACCCCACCAGACGCTTACTCCAACTCATGTACCGCTGGCGCAATGTTAGGGATGAGTTCGCGCATTCGCGCCTCTACCGCGGGTGGCACCAAATCGCGGATGCAGCCACCCAAGCGCAACACCTCTTTCACCATGCTAGAGCTGAGATATGAGTAGCGGCTGCTAGTCATCATAAACAGTGTCTCCACCCGCGGATTCTGTTTGCGATTCATCAAAGCCATTTGGAACTCGTACTCAAAATCCGAGATGGCCCTCAAGCCTTTAATGATCACGTTGGCCTGCTGGCTCTGCACATAGTTTACCAACAGCCCGCTGAAGCGATCCACCGTCACATTGGGCAGATCATGGATGCAACCCCTGATCAGCTCCTCCCGCTCTTCTAAAGGAAGCAAGGGATTCTTGTTTGGATTGCGTACTACAGCCACGATCACCTCGTCGAATACGACTGCTGCCCGCCGAATCACGTCCACATGGCCGTTGGTGACCGGGTCGAAGCTACCGGGATAGACTGCTCTTGACATGGATTTAACCCCCTATTTAGGTGTCAGCCAGTTGTACTGAGACTGGACCCCAGCCGATAGATTATGGGTTTACCGAGGCATTACCTTAGTCCGTTTGAGTATGGTGATCCCAGTATCACCATACTCTTTGTGTTGGTGGATCGCAAATGGGTGGCCTGGCGGCATTTGCCACCTCTTTGGGTGTTCGAGGCAAAGCCAACCTTCCGGGTGCAAGAGCTGCAATTGATCCACCAGTGCCAGCACCACTTGATAAAAGCCGGCCAGATAGGGTGGGTCGACGAAAATGATGTCGAACTGCGCTCCTTGTAGACGATGCATAGCAGCCTGATAATCCGCCATGATACACTCGGCCTGTGGAAAACCCACTCGCTCTAGATTAGCTCGCAACTGAGCAAACACTCTGCGATCCTTCTCCACGAACACTACCCGCGAAGCTCCCCGGCTCCACGCTTCAATCCCGACGGCCCCACTGCCGGCAAACAGGTCGAGAAAATGACATTCGGGAATATGCGGTGCCAACATGTTGAACACCGCGCCCTTCACTTTGTCGCTGGTCGGCCTCACCGCTTGGCCATTCTTGATCTGCAGTTTCTGTCCCTTGGCAACACCGGCAATCACTCGCATGTTCTTCACCCACCCTATTCTATACTGACCGGTTTGGTTAGGCCAAAGCAATTGAGAGAAATTTATCAAAGTTTTTTGGCGAAAGCGTATATCTACCAATATTCTGGTTCAGAATAGAGACGGAAGCAACAACATTTCCCCATAAGCTCTTCCTC
>CAYVCY010000043.1:0-14474 GCA_964450265.1 uncultured Clostridia bacterium | reverse complement strand
GGCACTCAGTGGCTGAAGAGTGGGGTGAGCAGTGGTCGAGTGTTGGCCAGAAACCACGCACGGATCGCTGGAGGATCGACTCAATTGGCTGAATTCGTCAGCCAATTGGTTGCTGATGCGGTGGAGAAGGGTTACTTGCTGCCATGATCTGAACTGTCGGAACCGTATTAGTGGCCTCTAATCTTGACAGGCGACACCCTGTGGAAATGAACTAGTCTAACTGGATAGAATAGATCTGGGCACGATCATTCATAAGGGGGCTTCGTAGTGTGGGATAAGTTTCGCGAGCCGGTCAGTGGGTTGACCCATATGGCGGCTGCCGTAATGTCAGTGTTAGGTTTGGTATGTCTGCTGGCCGTGGCCATCAAACAGGGCGACAGCTGGCATATCGTTTCCTTCTCAGTGTTTGGCGTGAGTATGATCCTGCTTTACAGCGGCAGCGCTGTCTATCATCTGGTGAAGGCCAGCGCTCGGGTGGTGAAGATGTTGCGTCGAGTGGATCATATGCTCATCTTCGTCCTCATAGCCGGTACCTACACGCCCTTCTGTTTAGGACCTTTGCGCGGCCCCTGGGGCTTCGGGTTATTGGTGGGGGTTTGGACGTTTGGAATCTTGGGCATGCTCTTCGCCCTGCTTTGGGTGGATGCGCCGCGTTGGCTAAGCACTGCCATCTATTTGGCTATGGGCTGGGCGGTAGTAGTGGCTGGCTATCCCTTGGCGAAGTCATTGAGCACACCCGCTCTCGCATGGCTGGCGTTAGGTGGCTTGTTCTACAGCGTGGGTGCCGTAATCTATGCCATTAAGCGGCCAAACCTGTTTCCTGGTGTATTTGGATTCCATGAGATCTGGCACCTGTTTGTGATGGCAGGCAGCTTCAGTCACTTTTGGACCATTTTCCGCCACATCCCTACTCTGCAGTAGATCTATTACCGACGAAGCGGTCGCCTCGGTCTGATGGCGAGTTGCCTTGGTTTCGTTAGTGATGGGAGCCTAGGCGCAGGTTTGCAGGAATCCTCCTGCCAATGTAGAATTGTACGCTTACTGCTGGTCTTGGCGGCAGAGATAAGGAGGGCTACGAATGAAATTACTAGTGGTTATCGTTCAGGATCAAGATAGTAACAAGTTGGCCGAGGAGTTGACCTCCAAAGGTTATCGTTCCACCAAGCTTGCCTCCACCGGCGGATTTCTCAGGGTCGGCAACACGACCTTGTTGGTCGGTGTGGATGACGAGCAGGTGGACGGCGTGTTGAAGGTGGTCAGGAGTGTCTGTCATACCCGCGAAAAGCTGGTGGTACCGCTGACCCATGCCGATGCATTGGGTGGGTTTGCCGTTCCGCCTGTCAGTGTGCAGGTAGGAGGAGCTGTAGTCTTTGTGCTCAATGTGGATCAGTTTCACCGCATTTCCGCTCCGGAGACAGAATAGTTAATAATGGACGAAGATGGCGGTTGTCAGCCCGCTATCTTCGTATAGCAACATCCGCAGATGCTGCGGAATGGTTGCCTATGCAACCATCGCTTTGTATCTATGCCTGGCTTACAAAACCGGTGGTTTGCGATGGCAAGTCGCCTGTTCATAGGCATAGGCCATTTGGATCAGCTTCGGCTCCTCAAAGGCTCGGCCAGTGAAGGTCGCCCCTAAGGGAAGCCCTATCTTAGTATAGCCGGCAGGTACTGATACCGAGGGATAGCCGGCTCGCGCTGCAATGCCAGCACCGAAGCTGCCAGGAAAGAGCAACGCATCCAGCTGATGCTCATTAAGAGCCCAGTCAATTCCGTTGTCGATAGAGCGCCGTAGATCCTCTTGGCGACAGTTGATGTACTCAGGCTCGGCTAGGCTGCCGCTGGTGGCTTCGGAATCGATCAACAGCGTTTGCCCATACTTCAGCATGGTCTCCCGATGCGACTGGTTGTAGGCTACTAGCTCCCGCAGGCTGTGCACCGGTACCTGTGACGACAGCCTGCCCAGATAAGCGTTCAAGCCCGGCTTGAACTCGTGGAGGAGGACCTTGCTCTGCCACGCGCTTTCCGCCGAGGGCATCTCTACCGGATCAACGATTGCAGCACCGGCGGCGCACAGATCAGCGATTGCCTGGTTGATCAAGAGCAACCGGTCATCATTCAGACGCTGATAGAACTGGCGCGGAATGCCGATGCGCTTTCCTTTGAGGCCGTGGACATCCAGGAAAGGGCGATAATCCTGGGGATAGCGCCCCTGATGATACATAGTGACCGCGTCCCGCTCATCTTCGCCGGCTAGTAGCCCCAGCAGGGTAGCTGCGTCTTCCACAGTGCGGGCGATTGGTCCAGCTGTATCTTGGCTGTGGGCAATCGGGATGATACCATATCGACTGATCAGGCCTACGGTGGGCTTGATACCCACCACCGAATTGGCACTGGCGGGGCTGAGGATGGACCCGGATGTCTCCGTGCCAATAGCGGCAGCGCAGAAGCAGCAGGCGACACCGGCTCCAGAACCGGAGCTCGATCCACCTACATCAAACTCTCCCGGTCCATAAGGGTTCTGCACTTGTCCCCCCCGGGAACTGTAGCCATTCTTCATCCCTAGAGTCATGAAGTTGGCCCATTCGGTCATGTTTGCTTTCCCCAAGATGATCGCACCTGCTTGGCGCAATCTCTTGGCAACGAAGGAGTCCTCTTTAGCGTACGAATTGGCCAGCGCAAGGGAGCCGGCGCTGGTGTGCATCTTGTCTGCCGTGTCTATGTTATCCTTCACCAGGATAGGAATGCCGTGCAGAGGGCCTCGGGAACCGGTTTGCTGACGCTCGCGGTCCGATGCGGCTGCCAGTGCCAGCGCATCCGGGTTCACCTCCAGCACCGAGTTGATCTTTGGGCCGCTTTGGTCGAACAGAGCGATGCGCTCCAGGTAGTGCCAGACTAGCTCGGTGGCGGTTAGACTGCCAGCGTCCATCGCCGCCTGCATATCGGCTATCGTCGCATCGAGCATCCCGGATGAATAACTAGCCTTGTTCTTCATCCCGGATGAATCGCTGATCTCGTTGTTCATGGGGTAGCCTCCTTTCCAATCTCTTGATCAGTTCTCTGGTTCAAGGCGTACTTCCTGCACAAAAAAAGACGGCCACTGATTTATACAGCGGCCAACGCACAGTTTGTGCAATTTCGGAGGACAGGTGCTGCCACAGTTGATCACCGAAAGCTTCACCTGTCTTACATTCTAGCTGGTATCAAGTCGTTCTCAAACCGCCCACAGCCTCATTTTGAGTAGGTCCTCGGTCCCAAACCCAATTGGGTCCTAGAAACGGCGCAACAATCTGATCGGGAGCATAATTATCTCTTGTAACAGCACGAAAACCCCTTCCACGGCAATTCCGAGGAGGCGGAAAGGCAGCAACACTAGCCAGACTACAGGATATAGCAGCAGGAAAATGAGAGCTAGCGGCCAGCAGAGAACAAATAGAATCAGCCATAGCAGGCAGCCCAAATCCAATCACCCCCGAACACTTGTGTCATACCACTGGGTATTATATTAGATTATACGCTAGCAGGGGGCGGTTAGTTGCGCGTGACAGTGCTACTAGCTGGATGATTCTAGATTGTCTAGCGCTTGTGTGTCTTGTGGAAAGCTGCGCCACGAAAGTGGCTGTAGGAAGCGCTTGCGTCAGCAGATCTTAAGACTAGGATTTGTTACGAATCTATTAAGGCTGTTGCCAGTAACAACAAACCCGTGTAGAATGCTAAGTACAGTCCATTTATAGAAAGGGATACTCTTATGAAACAGTTTACTGTCTTGGTCTTGATGGCGCTCCTCGTACTCAGCATGGGCCGATTCTGGGTCGCAGCCCTCGCCTAATTGCATTACGCCTTGACCCTCAGTTGCAGGGCCGTTCAGCATAAAAACAGTAATGGCGCACCTAATTTGGTGCGCCATTTTCTTGTATCTCAGCACAGATGATGACTGAACCATGACAAGATGCGTTGGTAGCGGTCCTGCTTATGTCGGGGCTGGCCGATCGCATGGTACTCGTTGGGATAGCGGATCATTGCTGCGGGCTTGTTCTGGCGACGGATGGCTGTGAAAAGCTGTTCCGTCTGGTCAATGGGGCAGCGTAGGTCACTCTCTCCATGCATGAATAGCACTGGTGTGTTGATGCGGTCAGCAAAGCTGATGGCAGAGCGCTCTAACAACCGCTCTGGCTCACTCCACGGGGTGCCGGCAAAGTGATGCTCGCCAAAGAAATAGCCGATATCGCTGTTGCCGTAGAAGCTATGCCGATTCCCCACGATAGCTCCCGGCAGGGCGGCCTTGAAACGGTCGGTCTGAGAGATTGTCCAGCTAGTCATGAAGCCACCGTAGCTCCAGCCCATGATGCCTAGCCGCGCCGGATCGCTGATGCCCCGTTCGCACAAGTGATCGACCACCGCCATTACATCTCGATAGTCGGCACCGCCCCAATCGCCGACCACCGTAAAGGCAAACTCCTGACCATAGGACTGACTTCCACGTGGATTTGTATAGACCACTGCCATGCCGTTGCTGGCCAGGATCTGAGTCTGAAAGAAGAAGCTGGAACCGTAAACTCCATGAGGACCGCCGTGTATCTGTAGCACGGTGGGCAAGGGCTGATTAGCCTCGGCATACGGTGGCGCGAATAGCCATGCGTCTATCGGCCAACCTTGGTCACCGGCATAGGTGAATCGGGTGCACTCAGCTAATAGGCATTGGTCGTAGATGTGCTGGTTGAAGTCCGTCAGCTGCCGTTCTTCACCGCCCTGCAGATAGGCCAGCTCCTCAGCCTGCATCGGGCCTCCGACTTGCAGTACCAAGCTCTCTTGCTCTGGATGGGCGGCGAAGGCGCTCACAGACCGCATCGGATCCTGCCACAGAGTCTGCAGTTTGCCGGATTGGAGGTCCAGTTCTGCAACGCAGGTGGACCCCGCCTGTCCATGGAGAAAGAGGATGCAAGTGTCGCTCCGCCAGATGATGCTCGGATTGCTGCTGCCGTAGCGCACGTCAGAGCTGGGTGCGTTACCGATTGGTCGGTCGAGTTCGGCGGTCAGGTTGCTAGCCGCACTGGCAGGCAGGCTCTCGTCCTGCGACGGAATCAACCACAAGTTCTGGGAGGTCGATCGCCCAAAACGCTGGTCCTCACCAACGAAAGCTACTCGGTGTCCGGTTGGAGACGGGGCGATTAGCGAGATGTTGCCAGTCCAACGCAGCACCGGCTCCAGGTCGCCGGTGAGCGTATCAATGCGCCAGATATCCTGCTTAAGCAGCAGGTCTGCGTCAGCGGCACGACAGGCAGCACAGTAGATGTGTTGATCATCGGCCGACCATGCCGGAAGGTTATGGTCAAAGTCGCCCTCGGTCAACTGTCTGCAACAAGATTCGCCCCCTGGCTGTTCCGGCATATCTACTACGAAGATGTGGTTTCGTAGATCGCCGAGGTAGCCGGCCCCATCCATTTTATGACGCAGGCGGGTGATCACCTTGACGTCACTCACGGACTGGTCATCCTGCCGTTTGCCTTTCAAGGCCTGTTCTGCCTGTTGCCTGGCACGGGAAGCATCTCCTTCCGGTGCCCCCGGATAGGTCATCCAATCCTCTGCGTGCGCATAAGCCTTGCCCACAAAAGCCAGTCTTCGGCCATCATGGGACCAGACCGGGGCAGATTGTATGGGCACTTCCGTCTTCAGGGGGTAGGCTTCCCCTCCCTGGCGCTCCAGGATCCAAATTTGGCTTTGCTCATTGCGACCAGAGACGAAGGCCAGTCGATTCCCGTCGGGTGACCAGCGAGGCCAACGGTCGTTCTTCCGCCCGTGGGTTAGCGGTTTGCGACCAGAACACTCCGGAGAGGTCAGCCATAGGGTGGTGAAGTGTTTGTTCTCCTGCAAATCGGTCTCTTGGCGCACAAAAACGATCTCGCCTCGTGATGACAACTGCGGTTCGCCTGGCAACACGAAGCGGAGCAGATCAGCGGCCTGCATGGGTCGTTTGGACATGCTTCATTGCCTCCCTAACTGTGTATTAATGTCCCTGTTCTGCATGACTGGGTTGACTTCCTTTGTTTGCTCATTCAAGCGCTCGTATTCGCGGAGCGAGCTGCACCTCAGGGCAGATCTGCACCTCTAGCAAAGCCGCCACACGAAGGGCAACTGCCGAGTAGCCTTCGTTGGCGGCCTTAGTTCTTGCTGTTAATCGCTTGTCTCGTGACGTTTATATAGTACGATGAACAAACCCAGTATAATCACGCTGGCGATGCCTAGTACCCAGAATTCCCGGCTGGCAGCCACAGTAGCCTGCCCCTGCAGCGCTCGGTAGACTCCGTCGCCGATGCAATTGCTGGGCACGAACCTAGCCAGCTTAGCCATAGATGCGCTCTGTTGGCCGAGCATAGGAATCAGCAGCAGCAGCAGATAGATGGGCATGCCTATGTAGCCGGTGGCCATCTGATTCGGTGCCAAGAGGCCAATGGTAAACCCGAGCAAGATTACAAACGCGCTTCCCAGGACGAGGATCACTGACAGAATGGCGTAGTTCTGCACGGTTGCGCCAGAAATCGGGATCAGCAGTAGGGTGACCAAGAGGATACTTAGAAAAGTGACTAAACCCTTGCTGATCAAGACCTCCCCTGGGGTGGCTGGGGAGAGCATCAGCACTCTCAAGGTATGCTTCTCCTTTTCCTCCGCTAGCAGCATTGCCGGCGAATATACCCCAATCATCACCACCGCAAATAGCGTCCCGATAATGAATGAAGGCTCTGCATCCATGTTCAATAGGCTGCTCCAAAGAAAGGTCATCAATAGCGGTACCACCAACATGGATAGGATGCTGCCGTTATGGCGCAGGTCTTGCATTTCCTTCAGTGATAGGGCGTAGATGCGCTTCGGATTCATGCTAGTTTCCTCCCCGTCACTTGGATGAAGATATCGGCAAGGGTAGACTCCACGGAGTGGATGGATATTACTTGGCCATCGCTCAGCCAGCGCCCTATCTGATCACCGGTAGTGTGACCTCTCAGGGGCAGGTGATGCTCCACCGGTTCTCCATCGGAGAGGATTTTCGCAATCAGGCGATCTTCGCCGTACTTGCGCCGCAGTTCCTCGGGTCTTCCCAGCTCGGCGATCTCTCCTTCGTTCAGGAAGGCCACCCGATGGCAGAGTTGGTCGGCCTCCTCCATGTTATGGGTGGTGACGAAGATAGTTGTGCCTTCTCGGTTTAGCTCCCGCAACACCCTATGGATGCTAGCAGCAGAACTGGGATCTAAGCCCGATGTAGGTTCATCCAGAACCAGCAGGCGAGGGGAATGTAACAGGGTGCGGATTAGCAGCACCCGTTGTTTCATGCCTTTGGACAGCCGTTTCACCGGTGTCTTGATCGAGTCTAGCAGTCCAAGTCTATCCAGCCACTCGGTGCTCTTGTTAACGGGTACGTTATATAGGCGGCAAAACAGGTTCAGGTTTTCTCCCACGCTGAGCCTTTCGTAGAGGTTAGCGTTCTCAGGCGTCACTCCTATCTGCTCGGCTAAGAGATGGCGTTCCATTGGCAGCCGATGACTCAACACCGTGATGTCCCCGGCAGAGGGCGCTAGCTGCCCGGTGAGCATCTTGATGGTGGTGGATTTTCCAGCTCCATTTGGTCCCAGAAAACCAAAGATCTCACCAGCTCCGACGTCAAAGGTAATACCTTTGACAGCTTCCTTGTGACCGTAATTCTTACATAAATTCTTCACCTTAATCATCCAGCTTCACCTCTTACTGCAGCCATTTTGACAGAGATGAATCAAAGATGCAAGCTTTTGGATTGTAGCTTATCCCGCAAAAAACATCATTATAGTAGGGCAGAAACCGATGGTCACGCCAGTGCCCATCGGTTTCTGCCTCGCTCAATCTATCTCAGGTGCTGCGTGCAGCAGGTCGCTCACTACTACACTGGCTGCCATCAGGCCGGCGGCTGGGGGGACGAAGGCACTGCTGCCAGGGACCTGGCGTTTCTCGGCAGGCACGTCTCCGGTTATCCGCAATCGCTGGACCAGATCGGGAATCGGAGTCAGGGGAGGCTCTGGGGAATAGACTACCTTTACCCCCTGGTGGATCCCGCGTTTGCGCAGTTCTTTGCGCAGAATTCTGGCCAGCGGGTCGATACTGGTCCTGGAGATATCCGCCACGGTCAGCTGGGTGGGGTCCAGCTTGTTGCCTGCGCCCATGCTGCTGACGATCGGAATACCCATCTGCAAGCATTTCTCGATCAATAGCAGTTTGCTGGAGATAGTATCGATGGCGTCGACGACATATTGGAGCTCAGGGGTGAGGACCTCCTGCCAGTTGTTCGCTCCAAAGAAAATCTGTTTCGCTTCTACCGAGCAAGCGGGGTTGATCTGCAGCACTCGCTCGGCCATCACAGCTGCCTTTGGCTGCCCCACCGTAGCGGAAAGGGCAGGGAGCTGGCGGTTGATGTTCGATAGCGCCACTTGATCGTGATCTATCAGCAGTAGACTGCCGACGCCGCTTCGGGCCAACGCCTCTGCCGCAAAGCTTCCTACTCCACCGAGACCAAAGACGGCTACTTTAGCCTGCCGCAGTCGCTGCAGTTGCTCCTGGCCAATTAACAGCTCCCAGCGGGAAAAACGATGGGGCATCTGTTCATCCTCCATTCCTAAGAGCAAGTCTCTAGACTTGCGACGTCAATAAAATGGATTGTTGCGCAGCAAGTGTCGGCTTGTGCCTTAGGTGAGCCTTCAGAAAATTAATCAGACTCTCTCATCCTAGGTCCATGCTACCTTGTCCCGCCTGCGTGACGCAAGATACAGCGATCAATTTGTAGTCCTTCGCCGGCGTAGCCAGAGTACTAAGGTTCCGAACAACCACGCTCCGATGGCTGGATACGCTCCGTAGGCCATGAATAACAGCCATGGGCGGAAATCGTCCCCGCTGCCGTAAGAAGGGTAGTATCTGGGCAACACGCCATAGGCCATGGCTGTGAGCAACCATCCGCTGCCGAGGAACACCAGACTCTTGATGGCGCGTCCTTCCCCTCGCACGTTGATCGCAGCTATTAGCCCCAGCGCTATAACCAGCAGCACGGACGTGATCTTCAAATAGGCCCCATACTCGGCATACCAGGCGAACGCGGCTGGTGGATTGTTCACGTTAGGACCTGGATAGAGACCTCCTAGATGTGAGTATGTGAGCAGCCCATAGCCGATGGTGGCTAACGCTAAGGCGGCATACGTCAGCATTGATGGCCATGTTCTCCGTTCCATGAAACCACCTCCTTGCACGGCTCAATTAGTTAATTTTCGGCAGCTTGCGGCGAGCTACCAGGTGCTGCAGGTTATCCCCCGTACTACCGGCCTGCCATTGCGACTGATACCCTTGATTCATCAGGTATTCTTCCAACTCGCGTCTCAGTCCTTGATCGCCTGTCTGCTCGTATACCGCTAGGGCGGCGTTCACCCCTGCCGGCCCGGCCCGGTATAGGATGGCTGGGTCGAAGCTGTCCAAGCTGCCGGCCAGGAAGCGGCCAGCGTTGTAGCGGACGACCAGCGCGTCCGGGTCGGCCAGGCAGACGCCAGTGAAGAGCACTGCTCCAAGCACGGCTGCGAAGCGGACGATAGAGAATGGTCGCCACTGTAGCCAGACTACCCCGAGACAGACGGCCGCCAGGAGCATCATCAACACGCAGGGCAGGAGGCGCCGTACAGACAGGCCATAGGCACCGATGTACAGGGCCATCTTGCTGAAGGCGGTAGCGATCAGCAGCAAGGTGAGGGAGGCCAAGAGGATGTTCAGCAGCCTCAACGTTCGGCTGGTCGGACGCGGCAGCTTGCTGCCCAGGTTGGCTACCGCCAGCAGCGAGAGATTGATCGCTGCGATGCGCAGGAGCTCGAAGAATCCCCGACGGGCATATTCCGCATAGAGCAGCCAGCCTTCCGGCCTCTGTCCGGCAAAGGCAGAGAAAAAGTAAGGGAGTTGGCTGCCGATGAATAGCAGATAGAGGCCGGCCAAGGCGCCTAAAGCGATGGAGATGGTGTTGGCTGGCAGAATGCGCAGTTTCTGCGCGGCCCGCTCGCTAGTAGCCGGTTCCAGGCCGGGACAGCCCCGGCGATGGGCGCTGCCGGCGATCAGGGCGAAGATATAGGCGGCGGTGGGGATAGCCAAGAGCCCCTGAACCAGTGTTTCAGTTGTCACCCCAAAAACACTCCGGAGGTATCGGGTTGCACCGCCGGCTATTTTGGAGAAGCCGCCGCTATCCGCTTCGATCAGCAGGGGCAAGACGATGCTGATCGCCACTAAGGCCAGCAGGATGCCGAGCGCAATCGACCATATCTGTCCTTTGCCTGCTGTCCCTCTGCCACGGCGGAGGGCAAATAGGCTGCGATATTGGCTGCCAAAGTTTCGCCAGGGGATGAAGAGCACTGCCTGCAATCCATCCAGCGGCAACCAGTCGCTAGTTCTTCCGAGCAGAGTCATGTTGCTGGCGGTGACCACCCAATAGATGGCGGTGGCGAACAGAAACAGCTCCCGCCAGGGCCGGAGGCCATTTCCTTGCCAGAGGGCATAACTCAGTCCGGCGAGAAGCAGGATAGCCACCCAGAAGTAGTTGTGGCGTGGAGACTGGACGCCTTTCTGCCGCAGGTAGAGGGTAGTGGTGCCGACAAAGAGCAGGGTGAACACAGCCACGCCGAAGCCTTGCCAAGGGAAAAACACCCACCGGATGAATAGGAAACCAAGCACAAAGGCTGTCAGGGCGAGGATGCCGTCAGCTCGCTCCGGGATGAATCGGTCTTGCTGTCCCTTTCTTTCCCGGGGTGCACCCGAGCCAGCTGTCAATAACCGGGCAGGTGGTGTGTCGCCAGTCCCCATTTCCTGCCACCACAATTTGCCTTCCGCCGGGTTGAACAGCAAGATCAGCTTCTTGTCCGGATTACCACTAGGCTTCTCTGGAATGGACTCCACCAGCGTACCTTGGAGGAGCTCCTCAGGAGTCAGTCGGTGCGCCTGATAGTGGATCAGGTCCACGGGCTGCGCATTGATGTCCTTTCTGCTATTCTGATGTCTTATGAATATCACACAATCACCTCATCGCTCTGTTCGTTCGTCCCGGTGTTCAAGGATATCGCCCGGCTGGCAGTCTAGAGCTCTACAGATGGCTTCCAGGGTAGAAAACCGGATCGCTTTGGCCTTCCCCGTCTTCAGGATGGAGAGGTTAGCCTGGGTGATCCCGACCTTCTCAGCTAGCTCCCCGGAGGACATCTTGCGCTGGGCCATTACCACGTCCAAATTGACCACAATTGGCATGCCTGTCCCCCCTAAATGGTGAAGTCCACTTCATGCTGCAAGGCCACCGCCTGGGCGACCACGTTTCTCACCACCCGCACGATCAGGCCCATAAAGGCGGCGGCCACCGCTACCGCTGTCCAGGGAATGTAGTAGAACGCGGAGGCTAAACAGACGACGGCTCCGGCGAAGCAGCTCCAAGAGATCTGCCGCAGCAATTCCACGTTCTCCGGTACAAACACTTGGTTCTTAGCGATCTGCTGCAGCAAGCGATAAAGGTTTAGTAGCAACCAAGCAGCCGCAAGCGAACCAATATAGATGGTCGAGAGGAATAATGGCTCCCAGCCGGCCAAGTCTGCCCGCGAAAACCCAACCAACCAGCGCACCAACCATGGGGCTGAGCCGGCCACCCCTAGCAGGCACCCCATAAACACCACCGCACACACTTTACTCAAGATGAGGGATCGATGATCATTCCACATTGCCTTCATCCTTTCCGCCAAGAACCGTCCTAGTCTTTCTTGCATTATAGCAATGTCCTTGCCGTTAAACAATAGATATTTATCGAAAAACAATAAATCAAGCGCGTCGAGGCGCGTCGAAGGCACGCTTGTGTCATTCTGAGCGCACTCTTCAGAGTGCAGCAAAGAATCTAGGATCTCTGCGTACCAAAACCGTGGGACAGTGGGACAGGTACTCTGTACCGTTCCGAAGAGCGGTACAGGAGTACCCGTCCCTCAGTCCCACTCCACTGCCGCCTCAGCCGAAGAATCAAGACCCTTCGCTGCGCTCGTCCCCAGGAGGATTCCCGGGGCAGGTGAAGAATGACAGAGAGTATGATTGCGCTGAAGGAGGTTTGTTTCGATGACGATCAGTTTTCTGCATAACCGCCCGACCGATTCTCAGCCCCATGTTGCTGGCTGGCTCAGTCCTGATCCATCGGTGCGGCGTTTTCACCAGAGTCTGCCTGGCTTTAGGCCCACCCCGTTGGTGGAGCTGCCTAGCTTAGCGAAGCAGTTGGGGGTTGGGCGCATCTTTGTCAAAGATGAGTCCCAGCGCCTGGGGCTGTCTGCCTTCAAGGTGTTGGGGGTATCTTATGCGGTGGCGCGGCTGTTGGCAGATCAGTTGGCGCTGGATCCTACCCAGTTGAGTTTTCAGTCGCTGCGCTCGCTGGTGCAGGAGCGGCTGCCTGATGCGACATTCACCACCGCTACCGATGGCAATCACGGCAGAGGCTTGGCTTGGATAGCGAGTCAGCTAGGGCTGCGCTCGGTGATCTATCTGCCCCAAGGGGCGGCCGCAGCTCGGATCAAAGCGATCGAGGAGTCCGGTGGGACCGCCATCGTCACCGATCTCAATTACGATGACGCGGTGCGTCTGGCGGCAGCGCAGGCGAAGCTCCAAGGCTGGTGGATAGTGCAGGATACCGCTTGGCCCGGTTATGAGCAGATCCCGGCCTGGATCATTCAGGGCTATACCACGATGGCTGCGGAGGCAAGGGAGCAGTTGCAGGCGGCGGCAGCGGCACCCACCCACCTGATCTTGCAGGCGGGCGTGGGCTCTATGGCCGCCGCCGTGCAAGGTTACTGGCTTGGTCATAGTCCCCAAGATTTTCGCACGGTGATTGCCGAGCCGGAGCAGGCGGCCTGCTATTATCATTCGATAGCCGTGGGAGATGGTTCGGCCCACGCTGTGACCGGCGATTTGGCCACTTGTATGGCCGGGCTTTCCTGCGGTGAAGCCAATCCGCTGGCCTGGCCCTTACTAAGGGATACTGCCTTTGCCTTCGCCAGCTGCTCCGACTCCGTCGCCGAGGTGGGGATGCGCGCCCTGGCTAAACCACTTCCAGAGGATCAGCCGGTGGTTGCCGGTGAATCCGGGTCGATCGGTATCGGGATGCTGGTCGAGTTGTCCAAGAATCCCACTTTGGCCGAGCATCACCAGCGGCTGGGGCTCTGCGAACATTCCACAGTCTTGGTGTTCAACACCGAAGGGGCCACCGATCCGCTCAATTATCAGCGGGTAGTCGGCGGGAACGATTCGAGATAGTTGATACAATGCCGCAGACCTCGGTGTACACTGGAATGAGGGCCGAGCTTTTCGAAGGGTCTGCCTAAGAGGTGAGACTGGGGGACTGGTCCTACTGTTCGCGTGCCCAGGTAAGCGCGTACTATCTAACTGGTGAGAGTCCAGTCAAGGAAAGCGCCAAGGCGCCTTGTAGCTAGGATACCTGCGTAGGAAGAGATTTCTGCGTAGAAGCGTATCGACAGAAGGCCTCTCAAAAAGAGGACGAGCGAGTTGTCAGGCTGTAGCATTCACGCGAATCTTGCCGCGTCGTTAGGTCAGGTCCCGCAAGGGGAAAAGGGGGAGCCGAGCCTCGGGACAGTAGGCGAAGGCCATGGAAGGTGTGAAGAGCTTTGAGAAACAGCACCGAAGAACCCTCCGGCGTAAAGAGATCGGCATGACAACAAAGATAGTACAGTGAACTGGGGAGGCCCTCCCCTGCACAGGTTGGCTGACCTGTAACGAGAGCACCTATAAGCCCAAAAAGGGCGAAATGATGCGCTGCAGGGAGGGAATCGGATGAGGCCATAGTACCGAGGATGGCCAGGACAACACAACCTGGTCTAGGAAAGGGCCTCTACTTTGTTCAAGCTTCAAGAGGAGGTAAGAGTGAGTGAATGCCCAAAAGGCTAACAACATCCTGATAGAAAAAGTTCGACAACTCCAAATGAAGCTAGGTTATGCTGCCAAAGAAAACAAGAAACGGAGATTCCATGCACTCGATGACAAAATATATCGTTGGGACGTGATGGTGATAGCCTGGACGAAAGTAAAGCAAAACAGAGGCTCAGCCGGGGTTGATAAGCAAACACTCATGGACATCCAGCGGATGGGAGTGGTTAGCTTCCTGGAGGACTGCATTAAACGTCTGGAGGAAGGCAGATACCGCCCGTTACCTGTGAGACGAGTCTATATACCTAATGCTCAGCCAACTACACAAAGTATTGGGAGAGCAAGGATTACCGCGATTTCGTGTTGCTGAATGCACATGATTGACGAACATCGGAAAGCCGTATGAGGGAAAACCTCACGTACGGTTTGATGAGGAGGGGCTGGTGACCCCCGCCTCTCACTCTACCGAAGGGCCAATGACAGGCTAATGACAGGCTAAGGTTTTTTAAGTTTCTTAATTATCATTAACGAAGGGAAATCAT
>CAYVCY010000042.1:0-14708 GCA_964450265.1 uncultured Clostridia bacterium | reverse complement strand
ACACTCGTGTGACAAAAGATCCGTCCCTGCGTCACATGCATGTACCTGTTTTAGGGTACCAGCCTGGTTCTGTCCCGCGGGAACAGCGTCGCCTGGCGCAGGTTGCTCAACCCCAGCAGCCGGGCCGTCAGGCGCTCCAACCCGATGGCAAAGCCCCCATGGGGCGGCGCTGCCAGCCGGAAGGCCTCCAAATAGAATTCATATCCCTCCGCTCCTAGCCTTCGTTCGCGCATCGCACAGAGCAACTGTGGCAGGCGATGAATGCGCAGCCCTCCGGTGGTCACCTCTACCCCGTTCAGCAGCAGGTCGAAGGAGCAGGTCAAGTCGGGCGCATCTTCGCTCGACAAGGCGTAGAAGGGGCGCGCCGCCTTGGGGTAGCGAGTGACAAACACCGCAGGCACGCCAAAGCTTTCCAATGTATATTCGCAGAGCAACCGCTCGCCCTGCGGATCTAGGTTGCCTTCCGGAGAAGGGTGTCCATAACGGCTAGCCAACAGCTCCTGGGCCTCCGCTAACATTACCCGGGGAATATTGTCCAATAGTGGCAAGGACACGTGCAGCATGGCCAACTGAGGCTGACAGCGCCGTCGTACCTGTTCTAGCACATGCAACAACAGTTCATTCTCCAGATCCATCAGCACATTCTCATCTGTAACAAAACCCATCTCCAGGTCCAAGCTGGTGAACTCGTTAGTGTGGCGACTGGTGTTGTGTTCCTCGGCCCGGAAGGCCGGCGCCACCTCAAACACCCGTTCCAGCCCCGCCGCCACCAGCATTTGCTTGTAGAACTGTGGACTCTGGGCCAGGAAGGCTGGCTGCTCAAAGTACTGCAACGGGAACAGCTCGGCTCCACCCTCGGTGCCGGTGGCCACGATTTTTGGCGTTTGCACCTCGGTGAATTGCCGTTCGCTCAAGAATTCCCGAAACGCCTGGCCGATGACCGCCTTCACGTGGAACACCGCCTGCACCCCGGGATGGCGCAGGCTGAGCACCCGGTGATCTAGCTGCAGATCCAGTCCGGCCTTGATCTGTGGCTGATTCACCTCAAAAGGCAATTCCTCAGGCGCTTCGGTCAGCACCTCCGCCGCTTCCGCCTGCAGTTCGTACCCCTGCGCCGATCGGCTGGCCACCACCACCCCTTTGACCGCAATCACGCTTTCCAGCGGGGGATTGACATCCGTCAGCTCTCCTGACAGCACTACCTGCACCCAGCCACTGCGGTCCCGCAGCACCCAGAAGCCGAGCCGACGGCCCACCTGTCTGCTGCGCTCTAGCCATCCCGCAATCTGCACTGTTTGTCCCAGCTTCCCTGGCAACTGATCGCAAAACACCCTTTCCTTAAACAAGAACAGCACCCCCAAGACAAAATTACCCCTTCTCGTAACAGGGACGAGAAGGGGCTGCCCGCGGTGCCACCCTGGTTGATGCCGCTATAGGCGACATCCATCTTGGCTTTCTGTAACGGGAAAGGCCCGGCCTGCTTGTTCACAGGCTGCTCCTTCGGTGTCCTTCGCTGCAGCACCGGCCCCAGGCTTGCACCATTCCTGGGTCGCTTCGGCCGACATCTGCCGCTACTCTCCGAGATCATCGCCCGCAACACCTAACGGTGTTACTAGTAGCAATATCATACAGCGCCCAGGCTAGCACGTCAACCAATGGCTTCAGCCTCGCAGCAGCATCTCCGCCACCCGGTATACGTCCCCTGCCCCCATGGTGAACAGCAAATCCCCTGGCCGTAGCTCTTGGCGCAGGTATGCGGCTGCCTGTTGCAGCGAACCGATATGTTGGGCGTTGGGATGCACCGCTTGCATCAGTTCGGTCAGTTGGGCACTGTTTACTCCGTAGGTATCCTTCTCTCTGGCTGCATAGATATCGGTGACGATCACCAGGTCAGACTCCTCGAAGGCCTCTACGAACTCGCGCATCAGCGCTTTGGTGCGGGTGTATGTATGCGGTTGGAAGACACTGATCAGCCTTTGCGGTTGATGTGTCCTGCCCGCAGCCAGAGTAGCTTTGATCTCTGTCGGATGATGGGCATAGTCATCGTAGATCGCGGCCCCGTTAAACTCCCCCTGATAGTCGAAGCGACGGTGGGTGCCGCGGTATTCCTGCAACTTCTCGGCCATCATTTCCGGTGACACTCCCGCCAAGTGCCCCACGGCGATGGCAGCCAGTGCGTTCTGCACGTTGTGCTTGCCAGGGACCAGTAGGCGCGCCTCCGCCTGCGGTTGCCCCCGGTAGATCAACGTAAAGGTGCTGCCCCCGGCCTGCATCTTCAGGTCAGCCGCCGTCCAGTCCGCGCCCGATTCCCAAGACAAGCCATAGGTGACCACCGGGCAGCTCAGTCCAGGCAGGATGCTCCTGACATTGGCATCATCCACGCAGGCCACCAGGGCACCGTCCTCTGGGATCAACTCTGCAAAACTGCGGAAGGTGCGTTTGATCTGCTCAATATCCTTGAAGTAGTCCAAGTGATCCGCATCGATGTTTAAGATCACCCCGATGTTTGGTTTCAGCGACAGGAAGGCGTCGAAGTATTCGCAGGCTTCCGCCACCAGAAAATTGCCGTTGCCTACCTTGACGTTGCCGTTGATCGATTCCAGCTCACCGCCCACCAACACCGTGGGGTTACACCCAGCCAAGTCCAGCATCACTCCCAGCATGGCGGTGGTAGTGGTTTTGCCGTGGGAGCCGGCAATGGCGATGCCGCGGGTGGCTTCGGACATCAGGTCGCCCAACAGCTCCGCCCGCGTATAGATGGGGATGCCCAGCTCCTTTGCTCGCACCAGCTCCGGGTTGTCCTGTTTCACCGCCGATGTGTAGACGATCACATCCGCCCCGTGCACGTTTTCTGCACAGTGGGTGAAGAAGACGGCAGCTCCGGCACCCTGTAGCCTGTCCGTAAGATTGGACTCGCGCAGGTCGGAACCGCTCACTGTCCAGCCTCGGTTGAGCATGATCATGGCCAATGCACTCATGCTAATTCCACCGATACCGATGAAATGAATATGCTTTGGTTTACCTAGATCCAGCATGGAAGGCATTACGTAATTACCTCCTAACTTATCTGCGACACTTATGTACCCAGGGAAAACCATAGAATATACTATGTTTACCCTAAAAATGCGGTTACTATCCTGCTATTCGCGATCATTCCCCCAGTCCCTGCTTGACTCCTCTTTCTGCAGGAGACTATTGCTTCCGTCTAGAAACTAGACTGGAGGTACAAGCCGATAATTGCCCTGCAACTACCACTATACTGGATTCGCCGGGCTTCGCGTTAATAAGAGGTGATTTACTGATATGGATTTGCGCCAGCGATTGAGTATGCTCACCAAGCTGGTTCCAAAGCAGCCCACAAAACAAGAGACTGCGACCCCCTCTTACTCCCAGCAGGGGTTTGCCTTGCCTGCAGAGGAAAGGCGTCTACCGGAGCCGCTGCCCAAGTTGGCTGCCCTGGCTGATCCGTGTCTATTGCCCGAGCTAAAGGACTTCGACTGGCAACAGGTTGCCTTTGTGGATACCGAGTCCACCGGACTGTCCACCGGGGCAGGCACCCATATCATCCTGATCGGCATCGGCACCATCTCCGCCGGGACCTTGCGGGTGCGCCAATACTTTCTGCCCGACCCGGCCGCGGAAGATGCCTTCTGGCAACAGGTGCTGCCCGAGCTGCTGTCCTTTCCGGTGCTATGCACATTCAACGGCAAGAGCTACGATCTTCCGTTGATCAACAATCGTCTGACGATGATGCGCCTGCCCCCATTGACGCCTGAAGCTCATTTGGACTTGCTGCACCCGGCTAGGCGCCTTTGGCGCAAGGTTCTTCCCAGCTGCGCTCTACAGTCGCTAGAGCGGCATCGCTTGAACTCTCAGCGGGAGGACGATCTGCCTGGAGCGGCGATCCCTGCTATATACTATGATTACCTGAAAAGTGGTGACAGAAAACAGCTTCAAGGGATCTTTCTGCATAATCTTCACGATGTTTTCAGTCTGATGGACTTGACGCTGCAAATGGCCGCCAACTGCGCCCACCCGAACGAGCACTTTGGGCGGGCCGAGGAGTTCTTCGGTCTGGCTGCAGCGCACTTGCAGAGCAAGCAGATAGAATCTGCTCTGGAGATGATCCGTTCGGGGCTGACCCGGCCGGGCGACCAGCGCCTGAAGCGGCAGCAGATGCACAGACTAGCCAGGTTATACGTGCGGCTAGGGCAGTATCTGCAAGCCGAAGAGACCTGGAGCGAGCTGGCCGCGCTGGAACCCCTATCCCCCTTGGCGCAGATTGAGCTGGCTAAGCTATATGAGCACAAACAACAGGATCTTGATGCGGCCCTGCAGGCAGCCCGGCAAGCGCTGGCTATTTGCCGGCGGCGGGAAAGCTTGGGAATCCCTGTGTCTGAGGCGGATAGAGAGGGTTTAGCTAAGAGGATGCAGCGGTTGGAACGCCGCTTCAAGCGGCGGGCGGCAAGAGATGAAAGGGAATAGGAAGGAGTGGAGCCGGCCGATGATAGACAAGTTGCTGCAAACGAAGGATGTGCAACGTTTGATGCAAGCACTGCTCTCTCTACAGACAGAGGAGGAAGTGGGCCAGCTGCTCATCGATATCTGTACCGTGGGTGAGCTGAGAGCGCTAGCCCAGCGCCTGGAGGTGGCTTCCCTGCTGCGGGCCGGTTACACCTATAGTCAGGTGGAGGAGATGACCGGCGCCAGCACAGCCACGATCAGCCGTGTCAAGCGTTTCCTGCAGTATGGAGCCGGCGGCTATGAGATTGTGCTCAGCCGCATAGAAGAATAGGGTGCACGCGGAGAGCACATCGCACGTCCCTTTGCCCCCCGCCGGGTAAATTTGTCTGGCGGATGAAACTTCGGCGTCTAAGCAGCGTATAAACTATTGGACGCAGGGAGGAGATGATCATGCACTTGAATAAAGCAAAGCCAAATATAGCGGCCATTATCGTCTGCCTGGTCCTGTGCCTGTCCCTCTTTGTGACCACAGTACAGGCGGCACCGGAAGAAGTCAGCTTTCCAGAGCCATTGGGCCTAGTCAATGACTATGCCAATGTGATCGATAGCACTTCGGAACAGGCCATCTGGCAGGTGGCGGCCAACCTGTGGCAAGAGAAGGGTATTGAATTAGCGGTTGTCACCGTGGACAGCACGTCGCCGCTGGACATCAATACCTACGCATATCGACTGTTTGGAGCATGGGGAATCGGCGACCAGCAATTGAACAACGGCCTATTGGTTCTGCTCAGTGTCGGCGAGCGAGAGATCCGGATCGAGGTCGGCCTAGGGCTCGAGGGGGACCTCAACGATGCCAGGGTGGGCCGCGTGCTGGATCGGGCGGTGCCACAGTTGGCCGAGAACCAGTTCGGGCCGGGTCTGCTCACCGTCAGTGAGCAGTTGGCTGTCGAGTTGTCCCAAGTCGAGGGCGAGGGCAAGTCCCTGTGGTCAGAGATACCAGAAGTGAGCGGCGTAGCAGTCCTTGGGGTTGGGTATATCCTGGCGATTATCTTCGCGGCTATCTTCCGTCAGAATTGGTTGCTTTATCTTCTGCTGCGATTGCCCCTTACCCTCCTCGGCGGTGGCCGGGGTGGGCGTCGGGGTGGTGGCGGCTATGGAGGCGGCGGGTTCGGCGGCGGAGGCGGCTTCGGCGGTGGCCGAAGCGGCGGAGGGGGTGCCGGCCGACGTTTCTAGTCCGACTTCGGTTTTGCGCGTTTTTCTAACTTAGGACAGGGAGGAAAGCTTATGAAGAAATACACTTGGCTAATCGTGTTGGCAGTGGTGGCTGTCTTGGGCTTCAGTCTGATCGGCAGCTATAACCGGATGGTCAGCCTCACTCAGAGTATAGATGGCTCTTGGGCCCAGGTGAACACCCAACTGCAGCGGCGCTATGACCTGATCCCCAACTTGGTGGAAACGGTGAAGGGCTATGCTGCCCACGAGCAAGCAGCTATTTCGGCAGTGACTGAAGCCCGTGCCGCGATGATGGGTGCTACTTCTGCCTCGGAGCAGCAGGCAGCTGCCAATCAGTTGGAGTCGGCGCTCGGTCGGTTGTTCGTGATTGTTGAAAACTATCCCCAGTTGAAGGCTGATAGCGTGTTCATCGGCTTGCAGGACGAACTGGCTGGCACAGAAAACCGCATCGCCATTCGGCGTGAGGAATTCAACAATCAGGTGCGCGAGTACAACACCTATATCGCCCGCTTCCCAGCTGTGCTGATGGCCAACATTTTCGGCTTCCAGCAGCGGGCATACTTCGAAATCAGCTCTGGTGCCGACCAGGTGCCGCAGGTCAACTTCGGCAATTAGGGCTACTAAGTTATGTCTCTCCCTCCGACACGGCTGGCGCGAAGCGACTGGGGGAGTCTTGGGGCTGTCAAACGTGACAGCCCCTTCTCGCTTTTTCGGCCCGGCGATCTGCTCGGCAGGCCATCGGGGCAAGCTGTCATCAGATATCTTGTCCCTGAATAGACTGTTAGGGAAAGAGCAGTCTGGGGAAAGCTACGGGCGCAGGCGGATCAGTCCGCTCGATGGCGAGGAGGTATTTGATGTTCTGGAAGACGGTTTTGACCACTTTTGGGCTTGTCTTCTTGGCTGAATTGGGTGATAAGACGCAGTTGGCCACCATGCTCCTGGTGGCGCAGAACAAGTCACCCCTAGGGGTATTCTTGGGTTCCGCCTCCGCTCTGGTGGCCAGCTCGCTGGTAGGGGTGTTAGCAGGCGCTGTTCTGACCCGATTGATTCCACCCAGCTATATTCAGATTGGCGCCGGCGTGGCCTTCATCCTGATCGGAGCGCTGCTGGTCACCGGCAGGATCTAGCGCTGCCGTGACACGCGGGGACTGTCCCCACGTGTCACTCTTGACGCTGCCTAGCCACTGCTATACAATATTCCCCAAAGCGATGAGCGGAAGTGCCCGCAGGAAACCTCTCGTCTCTAGCAAGATGAGCAGGTTTTTTCTTTTCCCACTATGTAGTTCAATCGACCAAGGAGGCACACGAAGATGTTGATGTTCAAGAAACAGATAGCAAGCAGCTTGGCACCCCTGTTGGGGTGGGATGAACAGCGGGTGATCGACGCATTGGAGACCCCACCCAACAGCCAGATGGGCGACTTAGCCTTCCCCTGTTTTCCGTTAGCCCGCGAATTGCGTCAAGCGCCACCGGCTATCGCGCAGGACTTGGCCGCGCGCATCTCGCCACCGCCGGTGGTGCAAGAGAGTCAAGCCGCAGGGGGCTATCTGAACTTCTTTCTGGATAAGCAACAGCTGGCCCAGCAGGTGCTGCAGGCCATAAGTATGGGTGGAAAGGCCTTTGGCAACGGCGACCAAGGAAGAGGCAAGAGCGTGGTGATCGACTTCTCTTCCCCCAACATCGCCAAACCTTTCGGAGTGGGACATCTGCCCACCACCATGATCGGCAACTCCATCAGCAAGCTCTATCAGGCGCTGGGTTATAACGTGGTGCGGGTGAATCACCTCGGCGATTGGGGCACCCAATTTGGCACCTTGATTGTGGCCTACCTGAAATGGGGTAACGACGACCCGTTGGAAAAGGATCCGGTGGATAAGCTCTATCGGCTGTATGTGCGCTTTCATCAGGAAGAAGAACAGCATCCCGAGCTACGGGATGAAGCCCGCAGCTGGTTCAAGCGCCTAGAAGAGGGCGACCAGGAAGCTCGCCGGCTATGGAATCTCTTCTGCAGCACCAGCCTGCGCACCTTGCAGGCGCTCTATCAGCGCTTGGGGGTGGAGTTCGATCATTACACCGGCGAGAGTTTCTATGTGGACATGTTGCCCGCCACCATCGAGCGGGTGAAAGCCGCAGGCATCACCGAAATCAGCGATGGTGCCTTGATCGTTCCGTTAGGTGACGATCTGCCGCCTTGTCTACTGCAGAAGTCGGACGGTGCCACCCTCTACGCCACTCGCGATCTGGCCGCTCTCTTTTATCGAAATCACGAGTTTCATCCAGAACGCCTGTTGTACGTGGTGGCCATGGATCAGTCATTGCATTTCCAACAGCTGAAGTTGGTGCTCGAGCGGATGGGTCTCGGCTGGGCCGATGATGTGGTGCACATTCCTTTTGGGCTGGTACGTCTGCCCGAAGGCAAGATGTCCACCCGCCGGGGCCAGATGGTACTGTTTGAGGATCTGTTGGAGGAGGCTATCTCCCGCATCGACGCCATCATCATCGAAAAGAACTCAGGGCTGGCCAATCGGCAGCAGGTGGCTGAGGAAGTCGCGTTAGGAGCGATCGTCTTTAGCAATTTGAAGAACAGCCGCATCAAGGATATCATCTTCGACTGGAATGAGATGCTCAATTTCGAAGGCGAAACCGGACCTTATTTACAATACACCCATGCCCGGGCGCTATCGGTGCTGCGCAAGGCCGGTGGTGCCGGCAGTGTAGGCGACGATCTCAGCGGCATTTCTGACCAAGATTCGCAAGCGGTGCTGAAGCTGATCAGCCAATTCCCAGAGGTGATCGCTCGGGCGGCATACAGCTATGAGCCGTCCACTATGTCCCGCTATGTATTGGATCTGGCGCAGGCCTTCAATCGTTTCTATAACAGTTGTCGCATTTTGGGCGAACCGCAGCCGGTGGAGCAGAGCCGCTTGGCTCTGGTGGCGGCGACCGCCACCGTGCTCAAGCGCGGTTTGGAGCTATTGGGGATTAAGGCACCTGAGCAGATGTAACCTTTCGATGAATGTACCTACTGCCTCCAGAGAACCCTTTAGGGTGAAGTCTTAAGCAAGAGGAGGCAGTTTGATGGCACGCAGAATGAAATGTCGTCCCCTAACCATGCCCGAGGTGTTCAAGTGGGGGGATACCAACCCTCATTGGGATCAGGCGGTGGATCAGTTCTTGGCAATGAAACGCGCCAATCGCCTGTGCGAGATGATCAATTACCGCAGCCAGCGTGGTGCGGACGGTTAACAGCGGTCGTTTTCGCATTTAATAGACAGCCCGTGAGCCTAGGCCGCGGCTAGGCGTCGCACGATGGAGGTGGACCGATGAACGAGGAGAGAAGTGCCGGGGGAATCGTCTTTTGTGGCCAGCGGGTATTGGTGCTCCGCAATCATCGTGGGGAATACATCTTCCCCAAAGGGCACATCGACCCGGGAGAAAGCCAGCTACAGGCGGCCCTGCGGGAGGTGGCCGAAGAATCAGGCCTCACCCCCCAGGTGATCTGCTTTCTAGGCGACACCTCCTATCACTATCGGCGGCCGGATAACACCTCAATTCCGAAGAGGGTATCTTGGTATCTGATGGATACCGTCGAGCAGCAGATAAGAGTGGATGACTATGAGATCAACTGGGGCGCTTTCATGTCAGTGGACGAGGCGGCATGCCTACTCACCCATCAGCTGGATCGCCAGCTGTTGCTGTCGGCTGTCCGCCTGCGTCTTGGTGCTGGCGAGGGCACAACAGATGCGTAAAGTGCTAGTGGTGGATGACGAGCCGAGTTTGGTCAAAGGATTATTGTTGACCCTGTCCCAGGCCGGATACAGTGCCGAAGCGTTGGATAACGGCCTGGACGTTTTGCCCCGTCTGTCCAAGGGGGATATCGATCTGTTGCTGTTGGACGTAATGTTGCCTGGACAGGATGGGATCGGTGTCTGCCGCGATCTGCGAGCAGCCGGATGGCGTCTGCCGGTGATCATGCTCTCTGCTAAAGGGGAGGCTCTCGACCGCATCCTCGGGCTAGAAATTGGCGCCGATGACTATTTGGTGAAGCCGTTTCATAGTCGCGAGCTGCTGGCGCGGATCAAGGCAGTGCTGCGCCGTCAACAGATCACCGACAAGCAACCAGAGCTGAGGTTCGAGCACTTCACTATCGACCTGCATCGCCGTCAAGTGAGACGGGGGGAGCAAGTGGTTGAGTTTACCGCCAAAGAATATGAGTTATTGTTGTTCCTGGCCAACCATCCTGGGCGCGTTTGGTCCCGCGAGCAGTTGCTGCAACAGGTGTGGGGATATGACTACCTAGGCGATAGCCGGACGGTGGATGTGCACATCCACCATCTGAGGGACAAACTGGAGCCTAGCTCCGGGCGCCCCCAATATATTCTCACGGCCAGAGGGCACGGCTACTACTTCCGCGAGGAGCGATAGCTATGTGGCGGCGTCTAGTTGCTTCCTATGGTGCCTTGTTTCTTTGCAGCTTGCTGGTTTTGACCGTGCTGGTTTACGGGGCGGTAATGCTGCACCTGCTCACCCAGCAGCAGACGGCGCAGTTGACGCAGGCTCAGATTATGTCTACCAGCCTGGCTCGTCAGAGCCAGAGTGAACAAGAACGTTCGCTGATCGCTTTCGGTCAGCAGTTTCCGGGCAGATTGCTGCTCCTGGATAGTAGCGGGGCAGTGTCTTTTGACAATTTTGCTTCCTATAGAAAAGGCCAGGACTTGTCCCTGTATCCCGAGGTGAGGCAGGCGTTGGCAGGAAAGCCGGCGGCCAATCACTACCGGGGGCAAGGTCTGTGGACGATGCAGGCCGCAGTCCCTATCTGGCAAGGACGGAATGTGGCTGGGGTGCTGCTTTACGTACATTCGCTGCAGACGTTGTCTCAAACCCTGAGACAACTAGCATGGCTTTTGTTGGGCAGCGGCGTCTTGGTGCTGCTGCTCACCTTTGCTGTCAGCAGTGCCGTCGCCGGTCGCATCACTCGGCCACTAAAGCGTTTGGATGTGGCGGTGCAGGCACTAGCCCGGGGGGAACCCCACCAGAAGCTATCTACCCATGGTCGCGACGAACTGACGACCCTCACCCACAACTTCAATCTGATGGCCGGGCGTCTGCAGCAGTCTGAACAGCAGCGGAGGCAGTTTCTGTCCGATGCCGCTCACGAGCTACGCACCCCGTTAGCCTCCCTTCAGGCCCTGCTAGAGCCGTTGACAGAGGGCGACTTTTCGCTTTCCAGCGAACAGTACCGGGAATTCTTGTCCGATGCGCTGTCCGAGGTAGGGCGCCTGCATCGTCTGGTGGAGGAACTGTTGCAGCAGGGTCGTTTGGAAGGAACCGTACAACTGGAGAAGACACTGCAGGATCCATCCCGGGTGGTAAAATCGGTGCTTCGCTTGTTGGCCGGTACCGCCGATGTGTCTGATGTTCAGCTTATCCACCATCCCTTGGAGGCTGGCCCGATTCAGTTGCTGGCAGACGGCGAGAAGCTGAAGCAGGTAGTGGTTAATTTGGTAGACAATGCGATCAAACATAGCCCTCCTGGTAGCACGGTCGCAGTCCAGGAAGGATTGACTGCTGACGAATACTCGCTCACTGTTTCGGATCAGGGCAATGGGATTTCTCCTGACGATCTGCCACATATCTTTGAGCGCTTTTATCGAGGGGACAAGGCGCGGCGACGGCACACCGGCGGCAGCGGCCTTGGCCTGGCTATCGCTTTGCGGATAGCGGAATTACACGCAGGAAGCATCGCTGTGGAAAGCGAACTTGGTAAAGGTAGTCGCTTCGCATTGCGATTGCCCAGGCAAGGCCACTTGTAGTAACGACGTGGGTGTGGATGGAGTATTGCATTGAAGCTAGGGGAGGGGTCTTATTTGCTAAACCAGACGAGAGTGACCAAGTTGCAGCAATTGGCACAGCGGGAGCAGTTGACCGCCTTTGTAGTGGCGCCCAGTGCCAGCATGTTCTACCTGGCCGGATTCACCATGGGACTGAGCGAGCGTCCGGCATTTCTAGTCATCCCGACAGAAGGGGAGAGTTTCTTTTGTTGTCCTTCCTTTGAAGCTGACCGGGTGCAGCGGTCGTCCGGCCTTACCGACCTTCTCACCTATACCGACGAGGACGGTCCCAGCGCCTTAGTGGCTGGACTGAAGGAGCGGCTACGCCCAGGCAAGATCGCCTTCGAATTCCGTTCCTGTAGGCTGCTGGAATACGATCTGGTGGCCCAGGCAGTGGATTTGCAGCTGGTTGATGCCCGTCCTCTGCTAGCAGAGCTGCGCATGGCCAAGGACGATAGCGAGCGGCAAGCGATGCAGCGGGCCGCCGATGCCGTGAACGCCATGTTGGATGGGATCAAGGCAGCACTGACCCCAGGAGTTACCGAAGAAGCGCTGCTGGCAGCAGCCGTGGCCCGGATGAAGCTGGATTATCCGGATGCCAAACTGGCTTTCGGTACTGTGTTGGTGGGAGAGCGCACGGCGATGCCCCACGCTTCCACCAGCGATGTGGCGCTACAGGCAGGTGACCTGGTGATCGCTGACATCGGTGCGATGATCGACGGCTATGTTTCCGACATCACCCGTACCTTCGTTACTGGGCCGCTCTCTGAAGAGCTCGATCGGGCTTACGACTTAGTGCTCGCTGCCAATGCTGCCGCCCGCGCCGCAGCCAAACCGGGCATCGTGGCCAAAGATCTGGACGAGATCGCCCGCCAGGTGATTCGCGATGGTGGTTTCGGGCCAGCGTTTACCCATCGGCTAGGCCATGGCCTCGGCCTAGAGGTGCACGAAGAACCGTATATCGTGGCCAGTAACGATCTGGTGCTGAAGCAGGGGCATGCGTTTACCATCGAGCCGGGCATCTACCTGCCGGGCAAAGGTGGCATCCGGGTGGAGGACGACGTAATTCTGACCCAAGATGGGGTGCATGTCTTGACCAGCTATCCCAGGGATCTACGGGCGTGATCCTGAGCGAAGCGAAGGATCTGGATTCCTCGCTGCGCTCGGAATGACAAGGACCCTCGAAGAAGAAGGGACAGCTGCTATCGCAGCAATCACCTGATGGACATAGCAACATGCTTAGGGGGTGGATGGATTGGCAGATACGAGACTGAAGCACTTGGCCGAAGCATGGCCGCAATTGGTGGAGCTTAATGTGCCGATGAGCGAGCATACTACCTTTCGCATCGGTGGCCCGGCCGATGCTTTGGCTGTTCCCACCACCATACCGGAACTGAAAGACCTGCTTCGCTTCTGTGCACAGCAAGAGCTGCCGATCATGGTCATCGGTAGAGGCAGCAATCTATTGGTGCGTGACGGCGGATTGCGCGCTGTGGTGATCAAGATCGCCGATGCCATGTCCACGGTCGCCCTGACAGATAATGGGCTGAGCGCTGAAGCCGGGATCTCGTTGGCTGCTTTGTCACGCACTGCTGCATCCGCCGGTCTTGGCGGTTTAGAGTTTGCCTCTGGCATTCCCGGGACTCTGGGGGGAGCGCTGATGATGAATGCTGGCGCTTACGGCGGGAATATGCAGGATGTGGTGGAACAGGTGACCGCTTTGGACATGAACGGGCAGGAGTATGTCTTATCGGCAGCAGAACTGGATTTTGGCTATCGCCATTCAGCGTTGCAGGATCGACGGCTGATTGCCGTTTCGGCACAGCTCTGCCTGCCGGAGCAGGATCCGATGGTCAGCAAGCAGACTATGGCCGACTTGGCCGCCAAACGACGGGAAAAGCAGCCTATCCATCTGCCTAGCGCGGGCAGCGTGTTCAAACGCCCGCCGGGACACTACGCTGGAGCATTGATTCAACAGGCGCATTTGATGGGTAAGCGTATCGGTGGTGCCGAAGTGAGTACCTTACATGCCGGTTTCATCGTCAACATCGGTGGGGCGAGCGCCGCGGACGTGGAAAACTTGATTCACCATGTCCAGAAGACCGTGTATAATCAATCTGGGGTCCGGCTGGAGACCGAGGTGCGCATCATCGGCGAGAGCCTGGGGTAACAGTCAGCACCATAATGGGACTAAGGGGGTTATGTGGATGAGCGAGGGCGAACTGGCAAAGAAGTTTTATCAGTCAGGCTACAGCTGTGCCGAGGCGGCTTGGTTAGCGGTGGCCAAGGACTTACCGGATTCAGAGAAGAACTTTGGGCTCAAACTGGCTGGAGGGTTTGGCGGCGGTGTCAGCTGCGGCAGTGTCTGTGGCGCATTGGCCGGTGCTGTGTTGGGGTTAGGCGCGTTCTTGGGACGGGAACAAGGGGAACCTAGGCCGGATCAATTGCGTGCAATCACTAAACTGTTGGCAGAATCTTTTGCGGCAAAATTCGGATCAGTTGATTGCAGCAGCATCAAGCCCGGAGACGACAACTACCGGGTGCGTTGCGCCGAATACGTTGTCTTCGCTGTCGAAGAAGCTTTGCGCTTGCTGGATGAATCACTAGAGGCGGACGACGACTGCGGCTGAGAGTAAGTTCTTTGCCCGTGGCACGGGCAGTAAAGGCAAGCGAGTATCAGCAAGTATAAAAGCTCACCCTGATCCCGCAGACTAAGCATATATACGCGACATCAATCTGCGAGGAGGGTGGTCTTTGATGGCCAAGAAGAAAAAGTGTATGCAGCCGGACGAGCATTACGGCCTCAACAGCCGCAAGCTGATGGCTGAACGTCGGGGTGAACTGCATCTAGGGCAGGGACTGGACGAGCATGAGGAGTATATCGTTTCTGATGCGCCTGTTGTGGAGATGAAAGGGCAGCAGTCCGGCAAGAACCCAAATAAAGGCGACAGCAAAGGTTAAAGGACAACAAAAATGCAGGTGGCCAAAGCCACCTGCATTATCTTCAAAATGGTCGGGGCGAAAGGATTTGAACCTTCGACCTCACGGTCCCGAACCGTGCGCTCTACCAAGCTGAGCCACGCCCCGTAAATGTTCGCTTACACATTATAACACAGGCTGGCAAGCAAGCAAAGTAATTTATTGCTTAATGAAAAGCCAATTCCTAGGATAGGTGAAAAA
>CAYVCY010000041.1:0-14728 GCA_964450265.1 uncultured Clostridia bacterium | reverse complement strand
ATCAAATCAGTCTTGATGATGGAGAGAATTGTTCGCATCTACTTTAGCCACCTCCTAATTGGCGGTCAGCAGCTGACGCTTGATGATGAAGGAACTGAGCCCCAGGGAGACCAAAGCCCATACACCCAACGTCAAGTAAACCGTCTGCAATGACTTGCCGGTGGGGAACAGAATCTCTTCGTAAGCAAACAGGCCTCCGTATGAAGGAATGAACCGCATCCAAGCAGGGGAGAAGGTAGGGACTGTGTAGCTGAGCATGGGAAGCATGTTCAGTGAAAGAATGAGCACAGCCACAAAAAACCAACCGGAGACATCATCGAAGAATGCCGCCACGCTCAGCCCCAGCAGAGTGTAGAACAAGCAACCCAACCCAGTCAGCAGTACGAACTGTCCCGCATCGAACGAGAACCCGACGGTAAAAATGGCCATCAACAGTGCATAGACAGTTCCTACAATGATAAACAACAGCGACTTGCTGGCCAGGTAGGCGAAGGTACCGCCAGGGGATACCCGATATGCCTGCAGAACGGCTTCCTGCTTCTCGCCCAACAACAGTATGGCAGCCATCAAGAAGCCCAACACAACGGCTTCGAAGCTAATAAAGACAGGCATCAGGCGCAAATTCTGGGGCACGTCGGCAGCCGTCTGACGCAACACCTGGGCGGTGACTGCTGGCAAGGGACCGCTGGGAGGCGTGATCTGCGCCACCAAGGCTGCGATGGCCTGTTCACTCAAGCCGCTGTGTACCACGGTCAGTATCCCGTCATCCACAATCAATCCGATCACGCCGTGGTCGCGCACTTGCCCCGATACCGCTTGGGGACTGTCCAATCGCTCAGCACCTTCCAAATCCACCCCATAGGTAACTAGCGAGTTGCTGGGTAGGTGGGAATCGGCCGGCAGCAGGAACCTGACGGTGAGCACAATCAACACCAGGCTGACAGAAACAACCCAGAAAATAGCGTTGCGGAACAACAGCCGCAAGTCCTGCCCCAACAGGCTAACGATGCGCCTCATTGCGTCAGCCCCTTTCCAGTTACTCGAATGAAGATGTCCTCCAAAGTGGCTTCCTGAGAATGGATGGTAATTGGCTCAACGGAGATCAGAAATTGGGCGAACTGCTCTTTGCCGGCTGCGTCCAGTCGGAAGCTGCGATCATGAGTAACTCCATCCTGGAGATAGGAGACGGTGACCGCCTGTTGACCGTATTTCAGTTTCAGGTTACCAGGGGCATCTATAGCCGCTATCCGCCCACTCTCCAGGAATGCTACCCGATCGCAGATTGCATCCGCCAGCATCATATTGTGCGTGGTGAGGAAGATAGTGGCACCCCGAGCCTTCTGCTCAAGAATGAGATCCCGCATGCTGGCCGCAGTGGTTGGGTCCAATCCAGCGGTAGGTTCATCCAGAAAGAGGATTTCCGGGCGATTGAGCAGCGCTCTGGCCAAAGTCAGACGCTGACGCATGCCTTTGGAATATTGTCCCGCCCGGCGATGAGCTGCCGAACGCAGTCCCACTCGGTCCAACAGCCGCAGCGGATCCTCTGTCGGAACCGAGAACAGACCGGCGAAGTGGCGCAGATTCTCCAGCCCAGTCAGGCTCAAATACACATTCGGTTGTTCGAAGGATACACCGACCCGGTTAAAAAAGGCAGGCGTCAGATCGCGCACCGATAGGCCGTCATATTCTACGACACCTCGCTGCAAGGGCAACAGCCCAGTGATGATGTTCTGCACGGTGCTCTTACCAGCGCCGCTGGGCCCGAGAAATCCAACAATCTCTCCCTCTGCAATGCTAAAGGACACGTTTGCGACGGCATATTCGCCCTTCCCTGCATAGTCGTGCCACAGCTCCTCCACCTTAATCATTAGCTCGCCTCCTCGCTGGCTTCTTGACCACTTGGTCTAGACCGACTGGTCTAATGGTAGCATATGGACAGCCAATTTGTAAAGGAAAAAAAGAACTGGTGATTGACTTTCGTTTCAATAACCCATCATCCAGGCACGCCGGCTATAGAAGAGATGGTTTAGAGCCACGGGGACGGTTCCGCTGACTTCAGCGGAACCGTCCCCGTGGCCCTCCAGTCCCTTAGCGCGCTTTCTGGCGCAGGTCGGCAATGATATCCCGCAGCTCGGCAGCCCGCTCAAACTCCAGCCGGCGCGCAGCGTCCTTCATCTCCTTTTCCAGGCTGGCAATCAGATCCTGTCGCTCACGACGCCCGAGAGACTGCACCTGTTCGCTGCTCAGATGATAGGTCTCGCCCTTCTCAGCCACCTTGGTGGCTTCGATCACGTCGCGCACCGCCTTGCGGATGCTCTGCGGAGTGATGCTATGCTGCTGGTTATGCTCTATCTGCCTAGTGCGGCGCCGGTTGGTCTCCTCAAGAGCCGCCTGCATGGAGCCGGTGATACGATCGGCATACATGATCACCTGACCGTTGACGTGCCGGGCCGCCCTACCGGTAGTTTGGATCAACGAGGAAGTGGAGCGCAGGAAGCCCTCTTTATCGGCATCCAAGATAGCCACCAGCGACACCTCGGGCAAGTCCAATCCCTCGCGCAATAGATTGATTCCCACCAGCACATCGAACACACCCAAACGCAAGTCGCGGATGATCTCCATCCGCTCCAGGGTCTGGATGTCCGAATGCAAGTATCGCACCTTCACGCCCATCTCCCGAAAATAGTCCGTCAAGTCTTCTGCCATCTTCTTGGTGAGAGTGGTGACCAGGACCCGCTCCTCCCGTTCTGCCCGCTGACGAATCTCACCGTAGAGGTCGTCGATCTGGCCCTTGATCGGGCGCACGATAATTTCAGGATCCAGCAGCCCGGTAGGGCGAATGATCTGCTCTACCACTTGGCTACTCTCCCCTAGCTCGTAGGCGGCCGGGGTGGCCGATACGTAGACTACCTGGTTCAGCCGCTCTTGAAACTCTTGGAAGTTCAAAGGGCGGTTATCCAAGGCCGAGGGCAGGCGAAAACCGTGTTCCACCAAGGTCTGCTTGCGAGATCGATCGCCAGCATACATGCCCCGCACCTGGGGAATGGTGACGTGGGACTCATCCACGATCAACAGGTAGTCTTCGGGGAAGTAATCCAGCAGCGTGTAAGGCGGCTGCCCAGGGCTCCGTCCGTCCAAGTGACGGGAATAGTTCTCTATCCCCGAGCAAAACCCGATCTCCTGCATCATCTCCAGATCATAACGGGTGCGTTGCTCCAGCCGCTGGGCCTCCAGCAGCTTATTCTGCTCCCGCAGAATGGGCAGGCGCTCCGCCAACTCTGCACTGATGCTATCGATGGCCACCTGCATCTTATCGTCCGAGGTGACGAAGTGGGAAGCAGGGAAGATCAGCACGTGGCTGCGCTCCCCTAATACCTCCCCAGTCAAGGTGTCGATCCCGGTGATCCTCTCCACCTCGTCACCGAAGAACTCCACCCTCACCGCCCGTTCACTCTCTGAAGCCGGAAATACCTCCAGGCTATCCCCGCGCACCCGAAAGGTGCCGCGGGTGAAGTTGACATCGTTGCGGGAATACTGGATATCCACCAGCCGGCGCAGCACCTCGTCCCGATCCCTGATCATCCCAGGGCGCAGGGAGACGCATAGTTTCATGTATTCATGGGGGTTACCCAGACCGTAGATGCAGGACACGCTAGCGACAATGATCACGTCCTTGCGCTCGAACAAGGAAGCCGTGGCTGAATGGCGCAGCTTGTCGATTTCGTCGTTGATCTGAGCATCTTTTTCGATATAGGTATCGGTAGAGGGAATGTAGGCCTCCGGTTGATAATAGTCGTAGTAGCTGACAAAATACTCCACCGCATTGTGCGGGAAGAACTCGCGAAACTCGCTGCACAACTGCGCCGCTAAGGTCTTGTTGTGGGCCAAGACCAAGGTGGGCTTTTGCACCTGCTGAATCACATTGGCCATGGTAAAGGTCTTGCCCGATCCGGTGACCCCCAGCAGGGTCTGGGCGGGCGAACCCCGCTGGATCTCCTGCGCCAGACGAGCGATGGCCCGCGGCTGATCCCCAGTCGGTTTAAAATCCGAGACTAATTGGAACATGCGACTCCCCCCTGTTAGCTGAGACCGCAGCCTGCCAACACAGATTACAGACATGCTACATATTACATTGCTATTCTATCCTAAGACGACAATAGGGGCGAATATATTTTCGCCCCAAGTCATTCAGAGTCTCGGCCCCCTCATCTCGGCCCCCTCGGCGAGGGGGCCGAGGCGAAGCGACTGGGGGAGTCTTTCTCTCCCTCCGTCATGGCTTGCGCCATGCCACCTCCTTCAGCAGAGGGAGGCAAGTCTTGCGGTTACGACTTTCTCCATCGCTGCCACAACCACAGCAGCGGACTGCGCAAACGCGTCTCTACGTAGCTCTGCACCGTCGCGTCAGGTACAAGCAACAGCCCCGGAGCCGGCAGTGGGCCGAGCGGCAGCTGAATGGTGGATCGTTTCCCCGATGCGCGAAGCACCGTCAAACGCACCCCCAGTCCATCGTTCTCAGCCTGATCTGCTGCCTGGGCCAACTCCAGCTGCTCCCGCCAGGCGGCAGCGCCGCTCAGCGGCTGGTCATTGACCGCCAAGACCACATCCCGAGGGCGTAGACCAGCCTGTTTGCCCCAACCGCCAGGCAATACCTCCATCACCATCACCCCAGGGCCGCGATGTTGCCAGAGGGCCGGCCCGGTCTGTTCCTGGCGATTGCCCAGCACAATCAACAACTCATGGCCGAAGGGAGAGAAGATAGCCGCTACCCACAGCCAGCCTGGATGCTGATTCCCTAACCAAGCCAGCGACAACAGGACTAGGCTGAAAAGCAACAATCGCACCGCTGAATGTCGCACCTTCACCCGAGGCGACGCGGTTACAGCCAGATCACCATAACCCAACGCAGCCAATAGCGGAATCATGAATAAGGTGAGATCACCGGTAAGCGGAGCTCCGGCCGGTCGGATCAACGGCCACCATTGGGGCATAGGCATGCCTGCTCCGTCGGCCCCCAGCACATGAGGGATGAACACCAATGCCAACATAGGCAATGGCCAAAACATCTGCAGGGTGTAGCCCCCCACCACCCGTCCGTCCTCCCGGCGCACATACACCGGCGAAGCCATCAGGTGCCCGGACAAGACCATCAACACGCTTTCCACAATATGCAGTAACGCCACCAGACCTAACAGCGACGCCACGTCTATCTGGGGCCAGCCAAACAGCAGATTGCTGATCGCTAGCAAGCCTCCAGAGTAAGCGAAGCAGATCAGACGCATGTCGATCAACGCCAAGGCCATAGAGCCATACATCACATAGCTGATCCATTGGGTGGAGATAGCTACCCCCATACCGGTGAGCAATAGGCTGCCTACCAAGCCGCCAACCAAGCCCATCCCGACAGACACCAACACTCTCTTGGGCAGCGGATGTCGTGCCTGCCCAAACAGAGCCACTTCCATCTTCTGCGCCCGATAATACTGCCAACTGATCAACGCACCCACGCCCAGCAGCACCCAGACCGTGTTGCCGCTGAGGTAACTGGGCAACGTTTGCAGGTACATTCTGGCGATCTCTCCGAAAGGGGGCATCGCTTCACACCTCCGCTGACACAACTCTGCCGATAGTAGAATTATACACAAGCTGAGTGCCAGTTACCACTTTACACCTGTCAAAAGGACACTGGGCGGCGGGACAGTGGGGACAGGCCCTGGTCGCTGAGGCGGCGGGACGGAAGGGACAGGCCCACCAGAGGCCGGCGCCGGGGTCAGGCTCTCTGCGTGCAGCAGGCACATTGGCTGCCCATTCGAAGAGCGAACGAGAATGGATCAAAGGCAGCAGTTGTTTGAGTCACCCCTGCTTTTCTGACTTAGGTTTAGCAATAACAGATGTTCCTCATGAATGAGTCAAGTAGTGCAATAGATGGGTGACGAGTTCTGCTGCCTCCATCCGAAGTGAGCTCATCCATTAGCCCAGCAGACAGTGACTGAGCACGCAGGCCTGACCGACCTCCCGGGACGGTGGGCATAAAGAAAGCAGCCGAGGTGCACCCCGGCTGCTCAAGTTTTATGGTTTCACATAATCTAGAGGATTAACTTTTGCTCCATCTATCCTATACTCAAAGTGTAGATGCGGTCCGGTGCTAAAGCCAGTACTGCCGGCTTTAGAGATCTGCTGGCCTTTGATTACCCTATCGTTGGTCTTCACCAGCAACACCGAACAATGAGCGTAGACGGTGGAAATGCTCTTGCCGGCGGCATTCTTACCATGGTCGATGATCACCACTTGTCCATAGTCGCCCAACCAACCGGAATAGAGCACCGTGCCGTTGTCCACAGCCACAATCTTCGCCCCCATCGGCGAACCGATGTCTACCCCTGCGTGGAAGCTGCGCTTGCCCAGCAAGGTGCGCCAGCCGTAAGGCGAATTGATCTTTTTGTAGCCCGGCGACGGCCAGGTGTATGTTCCTGTGCCGACGACACCACCGGGGTTATTCGCCTGGGCTTCCCTGATCAGCCGTTCCAGCTCCCTCTCAGTCTGCTCCAGCTTGGACAATGCCGCTTCATAGGAGGCACTATCGCTGGTCAACTTCTGCATGTAGCTGGCGCGATCGGCCTTGCGAGATGCTAGCTGAGTGCGATTGCGGTCAGTCTCGTTGACCAATACCTGCACTTCTTGCTCTCTGCTCTCCAAGTAAAGCTGACGCTCGACGATCTCTTCTCTCTCTATCTTAATCGTATCCACGATGGCCACATCCTGGCGGACCACCTGTTTCAACAACCCCATGCGGTTGATCAAGTCGCTGAAGCTGTGGGCATCCAACAATACCTCCAAGTAGCTGACCGGTCCGCGCTCATACAGTGCCCGAATACGGGTCTTGAGCATATCTTCCCGCTGAGCCAGATTGTTCTCTGTCTTGGTCAACTCCTGCCGCGTGGCTTTCAATTCAGCCTGCGTGGTATTTAACCGGTTCTCCAGATAGCGCAATTGATCTTCAGCCTGGCTGATCTCCTTGTCCAAACGATTGATCTCGGAGGTCACCGTCTGGGTCGCCTTGTTGTTGGAGTTGATCTTCTGCTCCAACTGCTGAATCTCTTTCTGTATCCGCTGGTACTCCGACTGCTTCTTGGCCAAATCATCAGCTGCAAATACCGGCAGCGTCAAGGCCAGAACCAGGCAGAGAGTGACAGCGATAGTCATTCCGCGTCGCAAACCTGTCAATTATCTCCCCTCCTTTCTATCGCTATCTTGTTTATGAACACGGGAGCGGACTCCTCCTGTCCGACAACCCATAGAGCTAGCAATTCCTCCTCAGAAGCGTGGCCAGGTTTACACCTGCAAGAACCGCCGCAGCGAGACCGTACTGCCCAGGACACCGATGACTACTCCGATACCAATGACCCAACCGCCGGTAGTGAGCAGCAGTGGCCAGGGTTGGATCAAAGGTAGAAATGGCATAGACAGTGCCAACGTCTCCACGACCTTCGGGTACAGCCAGACCATCAGGCCCCAAGAGAGCAGAGATCCGGTCAGACCAAGGACCATGCCTTCAATGATGAAGGGCCAACGAATGAACCAATCGGTAGCGCCGACATACTTCATGATGCCGATCTCCCGTCGCCGGGCAAACACGGTGATGCGAATAGTGTTAGAGATGATGAACATGGCCGCTATAGCCAAACCGATCATCAATCCGACAGCCACCAAGCGCACGATGCGCGTGATCGCAAACAACTGCTCCACCACCCCCTGGCCATAGATCACTTCTGCAACGCCGGGGAAGGTCTGAATGATCGGTACCACTTCCAGCACCTGCTGCGGCTCCTCGGTGGCCAGTTCAAAGCCGTTACGCAAAGGGTTGTCCATCTCCAAGCCAGCCAAAAAGTCAGCACTTTGGCCATACCAATCCCTCAGGCGCAATAGGGCTTCTTCTTTACTCACATACTTCACCGTAGCCATTTGGGGTATAGCGGTGAAATCCTGTGCCAGCTGATCGACCTGTTCGCTGGTCAGCTCATCCTGCAGATAGACAGATATCTCCACCTGCGACTCCAGATTGCCGGCCAGATTGGTCAGGTTGTTGGCAAACAGCAGGAAAATGGCCACAATCAGCATCGTCACAGCCACGGTACCCACCGAAGCAACCGTCATCCAACTGTTGCGCCACATGCTGACCAACGATTGCTGGCCAAACTGGACCCACGTTCTAAGCTTCATATCCGTAAGACCCCCTGTGCTCGTCACGCACAACCCGGCCAGCTTCCAAGGCGACCACTCGCTTGCGCATAGAATCGACGATATTCTTGGCGTGGGTGACCATCAATACGGTGGTCCCTTGGGAATTGATGTCCTGTAACAGATGCATGATCTCCCAAGCTGTATCCGGATCCAGGTTACCGGTGGGCTCGTCCGCCAAGAGGACATAAGGTTGATTGACGATGGCCCGGGCCAACGCCACCCGTTGCTGCTCTCCGCCGGAAAGTTCCCTCGGGAGAGACCTGGCTTTAGCCCCTAGCCCCACCATCTCCAGCACCTCTGGTACCCGTTTGCGAATAGCCCGGCCGGGAGCTTCCACCACCCTCATAGCAAAGCCCACATTCTCCGCCACGGTCAAGTTGGGCATCAGGCGAAAATCTTGGAAGACCACCCCGATCTGTCGCCTCAGGTATGGTATATGACGGGGTCTCATCTCGTTGACCACTTTGCCATTGACGATAATCTGACCCTTGCTCGGCTTCTCTTCCGCCAAGAGCAACTTGGTCAGGGTGGTCTTGCCGGCGCCACTGGGGCCGACAATAAAGACGAATTCTCCCTTATCCAGTTTCAAGTCTACGTCGCGCAGCGCGACAACACCGTTTCCATATATCTTACTGACAGCGTATAGCTCGATCATCTCATTCTCCTCCTTGTACCTGACACTACGCAGGGCAGACGCCAAGTAGGCGTTAGGTTTTTGCGTAAACTCGGCCGGGCAGTGTCAGTCAAGACAGCAATAAAGCAATCCACCCACAAGGTTTCGACACTAGACTACATAATTCCTTGTCAGGTGCTGCCGAAATTTCGCACCTAATTATGTAATTTGATTGCTACAGGCAGCTCTCGGTTTGCGCAACCGCCCAACTGGGTACGCTCAAACATCAAAGCACTTGCTATCGGACCGACCTATGTTAAAATGAAGTAATTAGAGCGCGTGTCCTGGGAATGATATACAGACCCGCATGGGCCTAATTTCCTGACCAGGCGGCCCGGAGATGCTTCAAACTGCTGGATAATTTGGGGAGACTATAGTGCAGTAGGGGACATAGCATTGGTGCAAGTGTGCTCACTTTGCAACCAATCGACCACTTGATGGTTGCTTCGTGACAAGGCGACCTAGTGGTTGTCTTGCAGCAAAACGAGCACACGGTGATTGTTTTCTAGCAAAACGAGCACATGGTGGTTGCCGCGCAACAGCCACCTTTATTTTCTGTGGCCTTCGGACTGGCAGATCAGTCCCAAGACATTCGACCGATCTCGCTTCGCGACGATCAAGGCCAATCTTTCATCCGAGAGAATGGTCACTAAGGCCAATCTTTCACCGGAAGGAATGGCCATCGCCGGCAACATCTGGGATGTTGCCGGTAGGTACAAACCTGATAGTTGCTACAGCAACGATCATTTTGTTGCCCGCAACAGCAAGCTGTTGCTAAGAGGTTCATGTAGAAAGAGGTAGATAAGACAGTGAGTAACGAAAACACAGTGCAAATCATCCCCTTAGGCGGAATCGGGGAGATCGGCAAGAACATGTTCGTGGTACAATGCCGCGACGACATCGTGGTTGTGGATGCCGGGCTGAAATTCCCAGAGGACGAAATGCTGGGGATCGATTTTGTGATCCCGAACATCACCTACTTGGTCGAAAACCAGAAGAAAGTCCGAGGCATCCTGCTCACCCACGGACATGAGGACCATATCGGTGCCATCCCTTTCATTCTCAAGCAGATGAACTTGCCCATCTACGGCAGCCGCCTTACTCTGGGCATCTTGAAGGGCAAGCTGGAGGAACACGGATTACAGGCCGATCTGCATGAAGTGCGCGCCGGAGACGAGGTCAAACTAGGCAAGAGCTTCAAAGTTGGCTTCATCGCTAATAACCATAGTGTGCCGGACGGCCTAGCCATTGCGATCGAGACACCCCAGGGTGTGATTCTCCATGGCGGCGATTTCAAGCTGGATCAGACTCCGGTGGACGGCAGGGTTACCGATTATCGAGCCCTGGTGGACTACAGCCGCAAAGGCGTGTTGGCCATGCTCTGCGATTCCACCAATGCCCATCGCCCCGGCTACACCCCCTCCGAGCGGGTGGTCGGACGCACCTTCGATGCCATCTTCAGCAAAACTAGAGACCGCATCTTCATCGCCACCTTCGCCTCCAGCATTCACCGTATCCAGCAAGCCTTCGACGTGGCCATGCGGTATGGACGCAAGGTGACGGTAGTGGGACGCAGCATGGTCAATAACGTGCGCGTAGCCCGCGAGCTGGGTTATCTCAGTTACCCTGAGGAGATCATAGTGGACCCGGACGAGATCAATCGTTACCCAGCCCATAAGGTGTTGATTCTGACCACTGGCAGCCAAGGCGAGCCGCTTTCTGGATTGGCCCGCATGGCCAATCAGAATCACAACAAGCTGACTATCGTGCCCGGGGACACTGTGATTCTCTCCTCCACTCCAGTGCCTGGCAACGAGAAGCTGGTCAACAAGGTGATTGACGGCTTGTCCCGCGCAGGCGCGCTAGTGATCACCCAGGGAACGGCTGAGGTCCACGTCTCCGGCCATGCCAGCCAGGAGGAGCTGAAGCTGATGCTCAACCTGGTGCAGCCGAAATATGCGATTCCGGTGCACGGCGAGTATCGGCATATGACCGCCTTCTCGCGACTGGCACAGGAGGTAGGCCTGCCGGAAGAGAACGTTTTCATCATGGCCAACGGTGACGTTTTGGAGTTCACCAAGAATGACGCTCGCATCCGCGGCAAAGTTCCTTCGGGTGTGGTATTGGTGGATGGGTTGGGCATCGGTGATGTGGGCAACGTGGTGCTGCGCGATCGACAGCAGTTGGCCCAGGACGGCGTATTGGTGGTGGTGATGACCATCGATAAGAAGGACCGTGTGATCAAGGCAGGGCCAGATATCATTACCCGAGGCTTTGTCTATGTGCGTGAGTCGGAGGACTTGATCGCTCAGGCCGAAGAACAGGTGCGAAAGAGCCTGGAGGCATGCCTGAAGAGCCCCAACGCCGACTGGTCCGCCCTAAAAGCAGCAACCAGAGACGCGCTGTTTAGCTTCCTCTGGGAGCGCACCCGACGGCGACCGATGATTCTGCCGATCGTGATGGAGGTGTAGCTGGGATGAGATGAGCCACGGGGACGGTTCCGATGGCTCATCAATGAGCCACGGGGACGGTTCGAGCCACGGGGACGGTTCCGATGGCTCATCAACAGGAAGTGACGATGAGCCACGGGGACGGTTCCGATGGCTCATCAACAGGAAGTGACGACAAGAAAGCGAGTCGTACCGCGCTTCTTTAGAAGCGTGGTACGACTCGCTTTTTCTGATCCCAGCAACAAGGCGGGACGGTGGGGACAGGCCCTCCGTCCCACCAAATGCCGAGGTCAGGCTCTGCGTGCAACAGGCACATTGGCTGCCCATTCAAGGAGCGAACAAGGCTGGATCAAAGGCAGCAACTGTTTGAGTCACCCCTGCTTTTCTGGCTTAGGTTTAGCCATCATAGGCGCTCCTCTTGAATCAGATGAGTAGTGCAATAGATGGGTGACGAGTTTTGCTGCCTCCAGCCGAAGTGAGCTCATCCATTAGCCCGGCAGACAGTGACTGAGCACGCAGGCCTGGCCGGCACCTAAGAAGGAACGGTGGGGACAGGCCCCCCGTCCACCAGAGGATCAGTCCCCCCGGCCCACCTTGCGGCTGAAGCTGTTGATCAACAACACCAAACCCAAGAGCAGCGGGATCAGTGGCCACCAATCGCGAATCCAATAGCGGAAGAGGTAGCTGAGGTCGAAATAGCGGTTGACCAACATGTAGCTGCCGATGCCGATCAAGATCAGAGCCAGCAGGCGTTGACCGTTACCGCTATCCTGTACGCCAAACTGGGAATCGGTCGGCTGCCAGGACGGCTGTTCCGTCTGCTCCGCCGAATACTGCCGCTCTGGTTCCCCTGAACGCCATTCCTCCTGCTGCGAATCGGGCTTTGGCCGCTGATTATCCACCACTTGCCACTTGTCTGGCATGATTATGGCCGCGACGATATACGCCCAGAGTCCGGTACCGCCGAACAGCGAGAAAACCACAAACGCCAAACGCACCAATGTCGCATCTACCGACAGATACTCTGCCAGCCCGGCGCAGACACCAGCCAACATCGCCCCCTGACTGGTCTTGTACAAGCGCTTCCCCATCAAAGCACTCTCCTCTCCATTCTTACGTCTCTATCTACTCCGTCTCTGCCACAGCACCGCCCAGATAAACTTGGGCAGTACCAACATCCGCCAAAAGCGTCCAGGCTGCTTCCACAATCGGAACAACCATTCCAGACCGGCGCGCTGCATCCACACAGGCGCTCGCTCGACTTTCCCTGCCAGGATATCAAAACTGCCGCCGACGCCGATACCCACCGCTGCGCCGCTGGCTGCTAAATGCTGATGCAGCCACAGATCTTGCTTGGGAGCACCCATAGCTGCCAAGAGGATATCCGCTTGGCTCTGCTTGATATCGTGCAATACCATCGTCAACTGGTCGCTTCGGAAATATCCATCCCGATAGCCGGCGATCACTATCCCTGGATAGAGCTGTTGCAGCTTGGTGGCCGCATCCCGCACTACCTCTGGGCTGGCCCCTAGCAGGTAAATCCGCCACCCCAAGCGCTGACCATAAGCGGCCAATTCGTGCATCAGGTCGTAACCGGCTACCCTCTCGGGCAGCGACTGGCCGAGCAGTCGCGAGGCCAACACCACTCCCATACCATCAGCCGTGACCAACTGGGCATCATGCAGTACCAAGAACAGCTGCGGATCTCGCCAGGCGGCATAAAGAATCTCCGCATTGGCTGTCACCACCTGACAGGTTTGTCGCTCTGCGATGCTGTCCGCGATCTGCTGTACCGTAGACTGCATAGTCAGCACGTCCACCGGGCTACCCAGAATTTCTACCTTCTCGTTCATATCGATCTCCCTCTAGCTAGAGCGACGGCGATCTCGGCATTTCTGCCTGCCAGCTGTCGTTGCTCCACCAAACGCGATTCCAACTCCCCGGCGATCAGCCGCCGCCGCTGATAGCTATCCAGCACACAGGCCAACAGGCGTTCTGATCGCAGGTCGTCAGTAGTCCCGGCCACCGGTTGCCCAACGCTCTGCAGAAAGCCGCTGACCTTGGGATCATAGGCGATGCCTACCATCGGGCGCAAACAGATAGCAGACATAATCAGCGCATGCAGACGCATGGCGACCACCAGCTCGGCCTCGGCCAGTACCGCCAGCAGCTGTTCAAAGCGCAGCGGACTGTCCACACAGCTGGCTCCAGTTGCCCGAGCCAACTGCTTGGCCACCGCCAAGTCTCGACTGTAATGCAAGGGCAGGAACTGCAGATCGAATCCTTGCTGCACCAGACTGGACCCGGCCCGTTCAACCTCCACCAAGAAAGGATGCTGGCTGGGCCATTCCCGCACCGCCGCCACCAGCCGCTTCTCTTTGGGCTGAACAACCGGCGGCTGCAGCAACAGTACCGGATCGGCGGTGATGGCCATCTTTGATTCCTTTACCCCTAACTGACGGGCCAGCTGCCATGACTGCCGATCGCGCACGGTGATGAACTGCATCCGTTTCAGTACCCGCCCAGTGCGGGCGCGATTACCCTGGCGAGCGACCGGCCCCAGACTATTCGCATAGAGCATCGTCGGACGGCCGAACAGCTGGGCCAGGCGAATCAATCCCAGGTAATAGTGCAAAGAACGGCTGCTGGTAGCATCCTGCAGCAGACCGCCTCCCCCGCTGATGAACAGATCCGCCAGTCGCATCCGTTCAGCGATCATCCACAGATTGGTGCGCGGAATTGCCGCCACGCGGTGTTCGGCAGCGGTCTGCTCTGGGTTAGCACTGAGTACGGTGATCTCAGCCTGCTCATCCAGCGTGCGCAGGCTGTCGACGATCGCCTGTAAAATCGCTTCGTCTCCGGCGTTGCCGAAGCCATAATATCCAGAAATCAAATATCTGCTCATCGCCAACCCTCCCGAGCAGGCCAAAGGGCTCGCAATATTGCCAATCCGATCAAGCCCAGGCCCAAGCCGATGGCTAGCCCTAATGCACTGCGCAGCAGGCTGAGCACCAGAGGATGGTGCAGATGTTCAAAGGTGTTCACCATAGAAAGCTCGGAGATAAGTCCCACCAAGATGGCCGGAGATGCCAGGATACGACTGACTCGCCTCCAAAGATAGCAGACGAAAATCAGCACCGGATAGCCGAGGAATTCCTTGAACCGCGGCCTCACCCAGAGCACCCGGTCCAACCACTGGCGGAGGGCCAACTCCCATTGGCCGATAGGCACGGCCGATTGGTTACCGACGCGGTTGAGCAGCACATACACCGCCAGAGCCAAAAATGCCATGCTCATGATCACGCCAAATCCACGCCACAGGCCGTGCGTTCGCTGCCCTCCGTGTCCCGGCTGCCGCCACCATAGC
>CAYVCY010000040.1:0-14949 GCA_964450265.1 uncultured Clostridia bacterium | reverse complement strand
TCTCTCCCTCCGTCATGGCTCACGCCATGCCACCTCCCTCGTCAGAGGGAGGCAAGCTTGGCCCACTACTTGGCCCCCTTACTTGGCCCCCTTGCAAGGGGGCTGTCACGTCAGTGACTGGGGGATCAAAAAAGGGGCTGTCGAATTCGACAGCCCCTGAGCCTGCTAGTAATTTTCGCAGAACAACTCGTAGAATGCCTGAGGATGGGCACAGGCAGGGCAAACCTTCGGTGCCTCTTTGCCCTTGTGCACGTAACCGCAGTTACGGCAATGCCACTTAACCTCTTCATCCCGCACAAACACGCGGCCTGCCTCCACGTTCGCCAAGAGAGCTAGATAGCGTTTCTCATGCTCTTCTTCCACTTCAGCGATTTCAGTGAGGATCTGGGCAATATTGTCGAAACCCTCTTCCTTGGCCACTTCGGCAAACTCTTTGTACATGCTGGTCCACTCATAATTCTCGCCTGCAGCAGCTTCTTTCAGATGAGTAGCTGTGTTGGAGATGGCACCCAGCAACTTGAACAGCATTTTGGCGTGTTCCTTCTCATCCTCTGCGGTCTCCAGGAAAATACCAGAGATCTGTTCATATCCTTCCTTCTTCGCCTGAGCAGCCCAATAAGTATACTTATTACGCGCTTGCGATTCGCCAGCAAAAGCCGCCCATAGATTAGCCTCAGTTCTGCTTCCCTTCAATTCCATTGTTCAATTCCTCCTTATCAATACTGATTACTATTAACTAAGAAGATGATACACCACCCACGTTCGCTTGGCAAGGGAAAAGAGGAAAAAGCGGGGACTTTTTTTGAAGGCGGATTCCTGATCAGACTTCGTTTCTCCAAGCCTTGGGGGCCAACAGGGCAATGATGGTGAATAGCTCCAATCTGCCTAAAAGCATCAGTCCCGATAACAGCAGCTTGCCTAGGCTGCTGAATTCACTGAACGTACAGGTTGGGCCAACAGCCCCAAAACCTGGTCCGATGTTACTCAAGGCAGATACGACAGCGCTAGAGGCGCTGATCAGGTCAATTTCCTCTAAGGAAAGGGCTATCGTCCCAAAGACGAAGAGCAGAACATATAAAACAAAGAAACTGGTGATCCCAGACAGCTGATCGGTACTGACCACCTTCTGGTTCACCTTCACCGGGATCACCCCCCTGGGATGAAAGATCTTGGAGACTTCCCGCCTGATCAGTTTGAAGAGCACCAAGATGCGAATAATCTTGATGCCTCCCCCGGTGGAGCCCGCGGATGCGCCGACGAACATCAGTAAGAAGAGGATAGCTCTGCTGAAAGTGGGCCATAGGTCATAGTTGGTAGTGGCAAATCCAGTGGAGGTGAGCAAGGAGCCAGTCTGAAAGAAGGAGTCCTTCAGCGCCAAACCTAGACTACTATACTCACGAGCGATGTTTAACCCAATCAGTAGGGCGCTGACCATGATCATCCCCAAATAGAGACGCAATTCCTCGTTCTTGCACACGTCCCGCCACTTGCCTTGGAACAGGGAGAAATAGAGAGAGAAGTTGACGCCAGAGAGGATCATGAAGACGGCAATCACCACCTGCAGATAGACACTACCATAAGCGCCGATGCTAGCATTCTTGTTGGAGAAACCACCGGTACCGACGGTGCCGAAAGTGTGCAGGGTAGCCTCGTAAAGATTCATGCCCCCTATCCTCAGCATGACGATCTCGATCAAGGTAATGGCGATGTAGGTGGTATAAAGAATCTTGGCTGTATCCTTGATCTTGGGCACGATCTTGTCAGCCACCGGTCCCGGGCTCTCAGCCTTGAATATCTGAAAGCCCCCAACCCCCAACGCAGGTAATAGGGCTACCGTGAATACCAGTATCCCCATACCTCCAATCCAGTGACTAAATGAACGCCAAAAGAGAATTCCCTGCGGCAGAACCTCGACGTCATCGACGAGGGTGGCTCCAGTGGTGGTGAAGCCAGACACTGTCTCAAAGAAGGCGTCGACAAAATTGGGGATACTACCTGACAACACAAAAGGCAGCGCCCCGAAGACGGAAATAAGCAACCAACCCAACGCAACGATGGCCAGCCCCTCTTTTACCTTGATCTTCCGTTTGCCAATTTTGGCTTGGGACATAGCCAACCCCACGATGCCAGTCACCAGCATCGCCACCAAGAAAGCCTTCGCATCATGCTGCCGCTGATAGACAGCAATCAGCAATGCTGGCAGCATCATCAGTGCCTCAAGGGCTAATAACTCTCCCAATATCTTTACCACGACTCCATAGGCCACGAAGAACGCCACCTTTGCTTGGCCTCATGAACACATCCAACGCCGGCACATCCGCAGTCAGACAGAAGATAATCAGCCGGTCACCCGATTGGACGACCGTACTACCATTAGGGATGATCACTCGATTGTCGCGGGCGATTGCTCCAACGATGATCCCTTTAGGCAAACCGAGCTCGGCCAACGACTTGCCAATCACCGAGAGGTTGCCGCTGACGATCACCTCAGTCACTTCCGCATTACCGCCCAACAGCAGGGAGACCGAGACCACCCGGCCACCACGAATGAACTTAAGAATGTCACTGGCAGTGATATTAGTTGGATTAAACGCGACATCGATCCCCAACTTATCTATCAGTTGCACGTAACTGGGTCGACTGATCTTGGCGATCGTCTTTCTCACACCTGCTTGTTTGGCCATCAAACACATCAACAAGTTTTGCTCATCATAACCGGTTGCACCGATGAAAGCGTCAGCCAGAGAGAGGTCTTCCTCTTCCAACAGATTGATGTCAGTGCCATCACCGTGAACCACCAGTGCATTGTTCAGCTTCTCAGATAGATAGCGGCACCGCTCCCCGTCTTGTTCGACAATGGTAACCCGAATGCCAGCCCGAGTCAGTTGCTGAGCCAAGTAATAGCCCACTTTGCCCCCACCAATAATGATCGTACGCTTGATGCTTTTGCGACCATTGGTGAGCCTGAACGTCTCGGCGAACTTGGCGATACTGCTGCTCTCTCCGATCACGTGAATGGTGTCGTCTTCTAACAACTCAGTATGGCCATGCGGAATGATCATGTCCCCCTGCCGCGAAATGGCCACGATTAGCAGTCCATCCATCAAGGACAAATCCTTCAGTTTCTTACCCACAAAGCCTGCTGAATGGTTGATGTTGAAGTCAACCATGGATACCCTTCCTTTGGCAAAATCCCCCGAATGGGAGCTATAACTTTTCAAGAGGTAGCGAGTCATTTCGTTAGCCGTAGCCAGGTCTGGGTTCACCACGTAGTCTATGCCCATCTCCGCCTTCAGAAAATCCAGTTGCGCGGTGTATTCCGGATTACGGATCCTGGCAATAGTCCGCCGACAGCCTAGTTTCTTGGCCAGACTGCAGATAATCGCATTGGTCTCGTCGCTGCCGGTGCACGAGATTAACAGATCGTACGTGTCTATCCCCAGCTCTCGCAGCGTGGCCACCTCGACTCCATTGGCGGCAACTGTCAATGCATCTAGATGATCGTTCAGTCTATCTATCACTTTCCCATTTGAATCGACTATGGTTACATCAATGCCTCCATTGAGCATTGATTCAGCCAACTTATATCCCAACTTACCCGCGCCAATAACCATGACCTTCATGATGACACCTTCCTTTCCGTCAAGAGTTAGCATCAACCTGATGGTCTTACTTGATCATCTAGGAATTGTCCGCTTTTGTCAATGTGCGGGCCAGGAAGTTCCCCCTAATTGCGGAAATCGGTCAGCTGGCAACAGCGCGCTCTGTCATCGGCCCATGGCTGCTGTATAATGGGAGAAACGAGACCATTGTTCGCGTCTACGAAAGCATTACTACAGAACACATGAGAAAAGATTTGAGGTGTTACCGAGCGATGACAATCCTGCAATTGCTGCTTGAAGCTTACCCTGACCCGGTTTCTGGCGAGCACATGGCCAACGCACTGGAGGTTTCCCGTTCCGCCGTATGGAAGAGGATTAGGGCCCTGGAACAGGCGGGGTTAGAGATCTCCGGCAAACAGAATAGCGGATACCGATTGGACCGGTGGCCCAACCTGATGCTGCCGGAATTGCTGCAGCATTTCCGTCGAGCGCTGACGCTGGGGGAACCGGTATACTACCAGCAGACGATAGATAGCACCAATACCTGGGCCAAACAGTTGGCGCAGAAAGGTGCGGCCGGTGGCACTCTGGTAGTAGCAGAGGAGCAGACCGGTGGACGGGGCCGGCGCGGAAGGCACTGGCTCTCAGCAGCTGGTTCTGGCATCTTCTCGTCTTTGATTTTGCGCCCGAGCTTGCCCCCGGAACGGATACCTCTACTCACACTGACAGCAGGCATCGCTTTGGTGCAGGCGGTGAGGTCGCATGGCCTGACGGATGCCTGGCTGAAGTGGCCAAACGATGTCTGGGTGGGAAGTAAGAAGCTGGCCGGCATCTTAGCGGAAATGGCCGGTCAGTTGGATCAGGTGGATTGGGTAGTCTTGGGGATGGGCGTGAACACCCATCAGAGGGATTTTGCGGACGAGTTGGCCACGGTGGCCACCTCCTATCTGAAAGAGACAGGCCAAGAGGTTCAACGGGCCCAGTTGCTCTGCGATACCCTCTACAACCTGGAGCAATTGCTGCCTCTCCTACAACAATCTTCTTTGGATGAGCTGCTGGAGCTCTGGCAGGATTATGACCGTCTGATCGGTCACCCGGTGCGCGCCATCACTCCCAGCGGCACCATCAATGGCCAGGCAGAAGGAATCACCGAGAACGGTGCCTTGGTGCTGCGCTTGACTGACGGCAGCGAGCAGACGATCCTGGCCGGAGACGTCTCGCTCAGGTTTTGACCAACGACAGCGCAACCTCGCTATCGCGGTTCCGGTTGGCCTGACCTCCAGGCCGACCTTTATCGGCGAGCGCTGACTTCCCCTTTGGCGCATTTCTCAAGTCCGCTTTTGCTCAGCTCCGCAGGCGGCGCTGGATAGCCCCTGCTAGGAAGCTGGCAAGGCCCGCCTTCAGCAGGTCGAGGCCGATAAAGGGCAGCATGCCGACGGCCAGGATCTGAGACCAAGACAGCGTTTGGTCAAGCAGGTAACGCAGCACCAAATAGAGGTATGGCAGTCCGACTGCGTAAAGAACGACTAGCCCGACCAAAGAGGCTAGAAAGAGCAAAGCCGGGCTGCGCCAGTGCCATCGCTCTACTATCCAACCGATTGTGTACGCCGCCACCATGTAGCCGATCACAAAGCCGAAGCTCGGCTGCAAGACATAGCTGAATCCCGCGAACGGGGGTTTAGCAAAAACAGGCACGCCTAATAGGCCGAGTAACGTGTACACCAAGAGGCTGATCGCACCCTTCTTTCCCAGCAATAAGCCTGCCAAAACCACGAATAGAGGAACCAAGCTGAAGGGGACCGCCACATCGCCACCAAAGCGGAGGATAACGGCCGCTGCGATGTGTAAGGCGGAAAACAGGCTGATCATTGTCATGTCGCGGGTGCTAAGTTTCATCAGTGATCACTCTCCATTCACTGGAGCAATGTTAACCTATGATAGACCTTAGGTCAACAACTATCTTACCGTGCGTAAAAGAACCACCCTCACTTGGGCGGTTCCTCCGGTTGGATGCTATTCCAATATAGATAGTGCTCGCTCTGCTCTAGTCCACTCTTAACGGTTTCGTGCTTCTGCTCGGCCTGCCTCGGTCGCGCCTTATCTTCTTTGCGTGATCTCTTCTGCCAGCGCATCTGGGCACCTCCTTGCTCTTGCTCCTACTAGCAGCGTTGAAGATGTTGCGGGCAATGGCCATTCTTTCTGCTGAAAGATTCGCCTTAGTGATTGCTGCGGAGCAACTATCGGCTTGTCCCTCATATTGTCCCCTGTTTAAGCCGAAAGCAAAGAGGAAGATCTTGCTGCTGACTAGCTGCTAGCAACGCCGGTCTTAGCTTGGCTCCATTTGCCGCAACGGTCACCCCAGCGGGCAATGCACTGTCCATCAATTACGAACTCCATCACCTCACAATCGTTGGCGCACCCGGAACACTCTATCGTTCGCGCCCGACAATTGGCAGCTGCGATGTTGAACCCCCGGAAACTAGTCTGCTGCTGTTGCTGCTCCACCGTGCGCTGAGCGAGGATGGCTGCGCCTACCGCTCCCATGACACTGAAGTGTTCTGGGATCACCAATTCGGTCTGCAATGCCTCTTCAAAGGCTCGTCGGATGCCGATGTTAGCCGCAACTCCACCTTGAAAGACGACCGTAGGTCGAATGTCCTTGCCTTTGGCCACGTTGCTCAGATAGTTGCGCACCAAGGCATCGCAAAGCCCCCGGACGATCTCTGCAATGGGATGGCCCATCTGCTGTTTGTGGATCATGTCCGACTCAGCAAATACTGCGCAGCGCCCGGCGATGCTGGTGCCCTGTGCCGCTTTTGTGGCCAGAGGCCCCAGATCGGAAATATCTATACCCAAGCGAGCAGCTTGTCTATCCAAGAAGGAACCGGTGCCGGCGGCACAGACGGTGTTCATGGCGAAATCAACCACCACCCCGTCCCGCAAAATGATGATCTTGGAATCCTGCCCCCCTATTTCCAGCACCGTCTGTGCCTCGCTGTGGGTTGCTAAGGCAGCCACCGCATGAGCTGTGATCTCGTTCTTGACGCAATCGGCGCCGATCAAATGCGCTGCTAACTGGCGGCCACTGCCGGTGGTGCCGCAAGCGACGATCTCGCCGTCTGCAGGCAGCAATGGCTCCAACTGTGCCAGCCCAGTCTGCACCACTTTGATCGGATTACCATGGGTACGTAAATAGAGATCGCAGTAGACCTGCCCGTCCTGATCGACAGCTACCAAATTGGTGCTCACCGAGCCAACATCAACACCTAGTGACAAGCGCATGGCTCTCACCCCCTCCTACGCGTGTTCATTGCTTGATTCCCTTTTCGCCTGGCGCTGCGCCAGCATGTCCAGGAAGGCTTCCAACCGGGTTTGCACCCCTGCCTCTGCCGAGTGCTCATCCAAAGCCAGAGTCATGCTAGGGATCTGCAAATCACGGCTAATTGTTGGCAAGATACTTTCGGCGATGATCTCGGGCATACAGGTCAGGGGCAGGATCTGTACCACCCCGTCAAAGCCAGCTTGCGAATAGCGCACCATATTTCCGATCGTTTCTAAGCCGTGGCCGCCCACCCTTTGAGGCAAATAGGGCTTGGCCAAGTATTCGGTCTGTCGGGCGTGACGACGCATGCGCAGATCAGGGATCAAATGCTCCTTTACCCAGTGAGAGCTGTACATGTTTCTTTCCACAATCGCTCCCATTTCGCCCAGCTTCTCGGCCACTCCCAGATTGACCGAGCGCTCGATCAACATATAGATCTCACCTAAGACTGCGATCTTCAGCGGCCGGCCCGATGGTTCGCGCAACAGGGAACGCAATTGCTGCTGGACGTCTTTGGCGATAGCCCTAAGCTCCGCCTGCTTGGCTGCCTGGTCGACCCGTTGCACTGTCCGTTCAAACAGGCGGGAACAAGCACCAACTTCTTTTTCACGATAGCGTTGTCGCATCAACTGCGCTTCCAAGTCATCCAAGTACGAGACCTTGGCCAGGCAAAAGCGCACCAAAGATACCAGCCTGGACCAAGGGAAAGGCACACCGAGAGAGCGAACAGCTTTTTGGATCTCCTGCACAAAGTTATCCCTCTCGAGCACGATCACTTGCACATCGAGGCCCAGATCCTCCATAATCTCCCGCTGCACCTCGGCGTAATAGCCTAGACGACAAGGGCCGATGCCCCCGACCATGAAGATCACGTCCGCACCAGCCTCGATGGCCTCTAGGTAGTTGCCCAGATTGACCTTAAAGGGCAAACAGATGGACTCAGGAGAAACCTTCGTCCCCAGCTCCACTGTTTTGCGGGTGACTGCAGGTGGGACCACCACATCAAATCCGATTTCTGACAAGAGATGCTTGATCCCCACCCAGGAAATGCCCATATGGGGAAAGCTTACACGCACGACACTTCCTCCCTCCAGGCCAGCATATCTAGGAAGGCTTCCAGGCGAGTGAGCATTCCCGCTTCGCCGGTATGTTCATCCATAGTCAGCAGCATAAAGGGTTTGCTATAGCGCCGGGCAGCCCGCTCGGCCATGTCTGCCACCAGTGACTCTAGCCCACATCCGAACGAGGCGAGATGAATGATGCCGCTGACATCCGCGCGCTGGGAGTAGTGGATGGCACTGCCCATTACCTTCCTGCCTAATGACCAGAACAGTTGCTTGCGCAAAGTGAGGTTCGCTTGCTGCAACGTTTTCTGGGAGAGCATTTCCGGAGTATACACCCGATAACCCCATTGCCGAAGCTTGCTTAGCAGATTGAGGTTCAAGTATCCATCGTAGAGATCATAAGGATGGCCGATCACGGCCACCGATCGATTGTTGGACTGGCCAGCCGATTGCTCCCCGTCCAGGGCAGGCAGGCGTCCACTGCGCAACAAAAGCTGTTGTTCGCGCTGTTCAGCCAGACCTATTCTGAATGCGCGATAGACTTGTAAAGGATTCTGGTTGATGCCCTGGGCGGCCGAACAGAGTGCCCGGTAGATACCACGCATGCCCAGCCGCAGGTTGATCGTCGGTTCGATAATCGGCGGAAGGTCGGGAATGGTGAATCGAATCATGTCCGCCAGACCGATCAGTTTAGGGCAACTGTAGGTACCCGGTTGCACGCTGACTACCTTCGGCAGAAACAGTGCGTCAACCCGCTGGGATAGATCCAGGACATGCCCATGCATCACCTTCACCGGATAACAAGCTTCATCGCAGGCGATGCGCACGCCATTCTGAGCAATATCGGCATTGGTGGGAGCAGAGACGATCACCTCGCAGCCTAGTTCTCGAAAGAAACCGGACCACAGGGCAGAATAGTCAAAGTATAGCAGAGCTCTAGGAATCCCTATCCGCAAGGGCTCACCTCCTCAGATCATAGCTTGATCAAAACTGCTATTGGCCAACCCACATCCTACCTTACCCTAGCCACAGGAAAAATATACAAGAGCAAGAGGCCAGGAGCCACATCGCGGCTCCTGGCCTCTTGCACGCCTTAACCCTACTAGCGACTAGTTCTTGGGGTCAATTACCCCGCTCATGCGCACAACTTCAATTCCCTTTGCCTCCAACGCAGCGAGCAACTGGTTGATGCCGATGGAGTCGCTCGCCATATGCCCGGCCACGATCACGTTGCCGATATTCTGCTCTTTGATAGCAGCAATCACATCCTCCGGCATGTGCATGGAGATGGTGGTGCCCACTCCGGCTGCGAAGTAGGCTTTGAGGACATCCACCCCCCCATTGGTGCCGCCTGCCATGATCACGAAGGGCCTGCCTGCATAGTCCTTGCTACCGCCTACCCGAATCACCGGCCCGTTGAGCGTTTTCTGATACTCGGGGAGCTGCATCAACGCGTCGATGATATCCTGCAAGGTGGCATATTTGTCGTCCCCCAAAGCTTGGTCGATATGTTTCTGCACTGCCTGCTCCGCCAAAATATCCGTAGGTGTATGGATGCTGATCAAGGGCATTCCGAGTAACCGAGCGGCAGACGAAGCTTGGTCGTAATTGCCGGCGTGTCTGCCCCGCTCTACCTGGCCAACCTTCTTCGCTAATGCCTTCTGGGCCTGGTTGATCGGAATGCCAGCATCCATCATCCGCTCGATCTGCCGGGCCATCACCTTGGGGAAATCAGCCCGGGCTCTGCCTCCCACCGGATGGTGACCGATAACGCAATCAAAACCCAATTGTTTAGCCAAGAGGATCTCGGCAGTACCCATGTCCACCCCTACCAGTACTCGTTTGATGTTTTCGCCAGGCACCAGCACAGCTGAATCCCCAGGTACCTCTGACAATCCTGCTAACTCTAGTGCCAACTGCATAATTTGTTCAGTATTCATCTAATCCCTCCCAAAGATTGTTGCTGATCTGTTCGCCATCAGGCCTACAACCACCTGCTTTGATCGGCAGGATCTGCAAGATGAGCTGGATGGCATCGGCCTTGACTCGCGGTGAAAGACTATTAACCAGGAGGGATTGTAGTGCAACAGAAAAGCGTATGCCCGGTGTGCAACGGGTTAAACGACGTACTTTGCACCTGTCCAAATTGTGGCATCAAGATGCAGGACGTAGGAGCTATCACCGATTATCTCGGCCCCTATACGGCCTATGAGGAGAATAACAGCAGCACAAACGACACCTGGCAGCGCTGCTGGCACTCGGCAGTCTGCCCTGAATGTGGTTATCAGCAGTCGGTGGCCGTTCCATTGCTCCCTGATCCGGCCTGACTGGTCAAACCCCGAAGAAGAAGGTTAGCGTCAAGATCAAACACGTGCAGGCATGCAGCTTGAGGGTATGGCGCTGCAGCGGATTCAAGGCGTCTGAACTGAGCTGCTCACATTGGCGCAGCGGGTGCCAAGCCAGCCAGGCGAAAGGCAATGACAGCAAGAACAGCCGCCAGCCTGCCCAGAGCAGGATGAGCAAGGCGAGCAGCAGCGCTGCCAACACCAATCCTTGGTATATCCACAGGGAACGGCCGCAGGTCAAGACTACCCACGTCCTCTTCCCGGCAGCTTTATCCTGCAAGTAATCGGGAAACTCGTTGATGTATAACACAGCCGTAATCAATAGGCCTACCGGCAGAGATACCAATACCGGTAACCAGGACAAGCTGCGAGCCTGCACAAAATAGGCACCGGTAACTGCCAAGGGACCAAAGGCGATACCAGTAACCAACTCCCCCCAGCCTCGATAGGAGAGCGCTGCCGGTGGGGCTGTATAGCAGTGGCCCAGCACCAGCCCGGTCAGCCCGATCCATAGCGCAATAACCCCCACTTGAAAGGAGATCTGAATGCCCAACGCCAACGCTACCCCGTAGAGCGAGCGATAGAGCAGTCTTGCCTGCCAGGGGGTAAAGAGGTTTGCCTGCAGTAACTGGCTGCCACCGTTGTAGTGCCAAGGCTGATGTGCGGCATCCACTCCGCTCTGCCAATCGTAGTAATCGTTAGCTACATTCGCTCCGGCATGCAAGGCTAAACAACCGATCAGGCTTCGCACCAGCAGACCTAAGTGCAACGGGTGGCCGTTAGCTGTGGCCACAGCCGCGCCCAGCAGCACAGGTACAACACTGGCTACTAAGAACGGTGCCCGCACAGCCCTAACCAACAGACCGAAATACTCACGAATTGACATCCCTCTTGCCACTCCCCCCATATCGTAGCCACAAACCTGTTCAACTGAGGTCGCCGATGATCTTGCCTATTTCGTGGGATGCACCCGGTATTCCCCGTATATTCTGCTCGAATCCCCCCGCCCTCACCCTTATTTCCTCGGAAAAGCGGGACGATAACCGCAATTTCACTGTATAATGGGTGGCGAACAACTGCTTGCACTGGAAGAGGGTGAGACGATGAATGTACCTAAAGTGAAAGAGATCCTGAAGCAGTTTCGTTCGTCTCTGGAGGAACAGTTTCCGGGATATGAGCCGCGACCAGAACAGCAACAGATGGTCAATCAGATCCTAAATGGGCTATATACACAGCGGCACGTGTTGGTGGAGGCAGGGACAGGTACCGGAAAATCGCTGGCTTATCTCCTAGCTATCCTGTCAGTCCTAGCTGCAGGAGAGCAACACAAAGCTGTAATTTCCACCCATACCATCAATCTACAGGAACAACTGCTGAATAAGGATATACCGCTATTGCAGGGTATTTTCTCTGGATTGATAGACTTTGATGTCGCTTTGGCCAAGGGAAGGAACAACTATCTCTGTCGCCGCAAACTGCAAGAAATCCTGCAGAGCGACGAGCCAGCTTTTGAAAGCTTGGCTGATGCCCAAGAGTTCAACCGGCTCAAGGACCTGCTGTTCGCCGAAGGCACTTTCTTGATGGGAGACCGCAGCCAGCTAGCTGTCAACATCTCCTCCTCCCTGTGGAACACCTTGGCTTCTTCCCAAGATACTTGCCTGGAACGGCGCTGTCCCCTGATCAAGGATTGTTTCTTTCGTACCGCCCGCGAAGAGCTGCGGGAAGCAGATATCGTGATCAGCAACCATGCCCTCTTCTTCACTGACCTAGCTTTACGAGGCAGTGCTGACAGTGATGAGGGCATCCTCCCACCTTATGATCTGGTCATCTTGGATGAAGCCCACCATGTAGAGGATGTCGCCAGTCAAGCGTTATCCGTGTCAGTCGATGGCTATCGACTGAAGACTACCGGGGGCAGGTTGCGTGCGCTGATCGCCAAGGGTACCGTGCATGAGATGCTGACCAACGAGCCGCTGCTATCCCAGAGCTTGGAGGCAGTGATCAAGTCATACTTCGATCATATCGATGTCTGGTTGCAGCGGCTGGCTGTGCTGACAGAAGGACGGAATATTGTACGGCTACAGCTGGGGGAGGCAAGGCTGGACAACCCTCTTGACGATGACTTAAAGGAGATAGCCCATTTCCTGAAACAACTACAGGAGACCCCTGGGTTGTCGGACGACGAAGCAGCCGAACTGGATAAAGCCCGTGTGCGCTGGCAGACGCTAGCCAGGGATATCGATTTTCTGCTGCAAAGAGACCAGGACGATTACGTCTACTGGGTGGAAAGCCCTTTAGGCGATTATACGCAAGGCGCGATCAAGGCTGTGCCGATCGAAATGTCCACCCTACTGCGGGAGTCGCTATTCAGCCGCGAGTTGGTTGCCGTGCTCACTTCTGCCACCTTAGCCACGCCTAGCCTGCAATTTATGGCTGAGCGGCTGGGTGTAGACGGGTACTTAGGGAAAGTGCTGTCATCACCCTTCGACCACGATCAAAACGCCGCCGTCTACGTACCCCAAAGGGCCCTGGAGCCAAACTACCAGAACAACTTCGCCTACGAGAAGTACCTTGGACAGTTGATTACCCAGGTCTGTGCAGTTACTCAGGGAGGAACGTTCATCCTCTTCACTTCTTATCAGATGATGAACAACCTCTACGACCAACTGGCGCTTCCCCTGCAGCAGATGCACTTGGAACTGTTCAAACAAGGAGACCTCCCACGCCATGAACTCCTCGGCGCATACCGGGCCAGTGATCAAGGAGTGTTATTTGGCACCTCTTCGTTCTGGGAAGGTGTGGATGTGGTGGGCGACGGGCTGCGTTGTGTAGTGATCGCCAAGCTACCCTTCGCCGTTCCAGATCACCCGATCACGGAGGCTAGAATGGAAGCTCTGTCTAAGAAGGGCATCAACCCGTTCATGCACTATCAGCTGCCCGAGGCGGTGATCAGGCTGAAGCAGGGTTACGGCCGCCTGATTCGCGCGCAGACGGACAGAGGTGCAGTGGTGATCGCCGATGGAAGGGTATTCAGTAAACGATATGGACGAATGTTCTTAGAGGCTTTGCCCACCAGCAACATCCTCAGGGATGCTGAGGAATTCCAGCAGTTTATGCGGCGCGAGGGACGCGAATAAGACGGCGGGGGCAGTCCCTCTGTTCCGTTCCGAAGTGCGGCACAGTAGGGACAGTCTCCGCCGTCCCACTCAGAGAGCCACTCCCTCAGACTAGCGGCCTACCTCCATCAGCAACCGAGCAAGCAACGCTGTACGCTCCGGGATCTTGTCGACGTGCAGGAATTCCGTGATAGCATGGCCACCGCCGCCGACGGCCCCTAGGCCATCGATAGTCGGGATTCCCAGCGCAGCGGTGAAATTACCGTCACTGCCGCCGCCGGTGGTTCCTTCGCAAACCTCTATTCCCAGTTCTTCCGCAATCCGCTCCGCCAACTGATACAACTCCACAATCCGCTCGCTGCGCTCCATAGGAGGACGGTTCAGCCCGCCAGTGATGGTCACCTTCGTACCGGGAGTCTCCGCTTTTCGGGCCAGAATGGTCGGAACCACTCGCTCCGCTTCTTCCATGGTGGTTACGCGCAGGTCTATCTCGCCACGGGCCTCTGCGGCCACCACATTCGGCCGGGTGCCTCCGTGCACCACACCTACATTCACGGTGGTTCCCTTAGTAAAGTCATTCAGGCTATGTAGCCAAATGGTCTGTTTAGCCAACTCAAGGACAGCGCTGGCTCCCAGCTCCGGGTTTGCCCCGGCATGGGAGGCGACGCCTTCCACCTGGATATCAAAGCGGCCCACACCCTTGCGGCCAGTCTTCAAGGCTCCATGGGGCGGGATTGACGGCTCCAGCACGAAGACCGCCCGGCTCTGCTTAGCCAACTGCTCGATCAGTTCCCTGGAGGTTTCGCTCCCGATCTCCTCGTCCGAATTGAACAGGATCTTCACCTGGCAGGACAACGGCCAACCCTGCTCTACTAGATGCCTCAACGCATACAAGGCCTGCACTGAGCCTACCTTCATATCGGAGACTCCCGGCCCGTAAGCCTTTCCTTCATCTATCCGGAAGGGACGCTTAGCCGTCTCGCCCACATCCCATACGGTATCGATATGGCAGAGAATCAACAACTGCTCTTCGCCTTGGCCGAAAGTAGCCTGCAGATGGTTGCCCCGTTCCGCTAACTCCACCACCTCAGCCTGGCCACCGAAATCGGTGACAACCTGCTCCAAGTGCAAGACCAGTCGATCGACAGCCTCTTTGTTCAACGATGGCGATTCCAGCATTACTAACTGCTCTAACAACCGCAGCATATCCGGTAAGTTGGCTTGAAAATGCTTCAACACGGAAAAACTCCCTCTCTCTCGTTATTTCTCTTTCGTTATTTCGTCTCGCTAATATGCCTGCTCCTTAATGGTTTCGCGAGGACCGAACAGTTTTCCTGCTCTGCCGAAGGTCTGGCCGGTGCCGGGTGAATCAAACAGCTCCGTCCCTCCTGATTCACTTTTCCCTGTCATCCTGAGCAGGGCAAAGGATCTTTCCCGGCAACGTCGGACGTTGCCGGGCCTAGGTTCTCCAGTCAATGCCGTGGGACAGGTGCTCTGTCC
>CAYVCY010000039.1:0-15294 GCA_964450265.1 uncultured Clostridia bacterium | reverse complement strand
GAGTGTAGAAAGGAATCTAGATCCTCTACGTACTAAGACCGCGTGACAGTGGGATAGGTACTCTGCACCGTTCTGAAGAGCGATACAGGAGTACCCGTCCCCCAATCCCACTTCTGGGACTTGGGCGGATGACATGCAGGAAATCCCCCAAAATGAGCCAACTGATATACTATGATTGTTGTTTCAGCAACTATCCTAATTAAGGGGCGGTGGTTTAAGTGCGACACACGAAGATAGTAGCTACCATCGGTCCGGCCAGCGACGATCCAGCTGTCTTGCGGTCATTGATCGAGGCCGGGGTGGATGTGGCCAGGCTGAATTTCTCCCACGGGGGGCATCTAGAGCAGGGGCAGCGTTTTCAGCGAATTCGAGCGGCTGCCAAAGAGGCAGGCAAATTCGTACCGATCATCTTGGATACCAAAGGCCCTGAGATACGTTTAGGTGTTTTCGCCGAGGGGAAAGTGGAGCTGCAATCGGGACAGTTGTTCACTCTGCGCATAGATGGCCAACCTGGAGACCAGCATGGCGTCAGCGTCAGCTACAAAGCCCTGCCGGAACAGCTCGGGGCGGGAGATCGGGTGCTGGTGGATGACGGGTTGCTGGAGATGGAGGTGAAGTCCACCGGCCCCGAGCAGGTGGTTTGCCGCGTGTTGGTTGGTGGTACGCTCAGCAACCGCAAGGGCGTGAACATCCCTGGGCGCTCGCTAAACCTGCCGGCCTTGTCTGCGCAAGATAGGGAGGATATCCGCTTTGGCGTGGGATTAGGTTGTGATTATATCGCCCAATCCTTCGTGCGCAGCGCTTCCGATATTCTGGCTATGCGGGAACTGCTGGAGGAGTTGGGGGATCAGATACCGATCATCGCCAAGATTGAGAATCGACAGGGCGTGGAAAATATAACAGAGATTCTCAAGGTGGCCGACGGAGTGATGGTGGCCCGAGGTGACATGGGCGTGGAAATTCCTACCGAGGACGTGCCCTTGATACAGAAGGACATCATCGCGGCCTGCAATCGAGTGGGGAAGCCGGTGATCACGGCTACCCAGATGCTCGATTCTATGATCCGTGCACCGCGGCCCACCCGGGCGGAAGCCAGCGATGTGGCCAATGCAATTTTGGATGGCACCGATGCGGTGATGCTTTCCGGCGAGACGGCAGGGGGCAGCTACCCCTTGGAGGCGGTGCGCACCATGGCTCGCATCGCGCTGCGCGCTGAGCAGGCACTGGAGAACACTGAAATTCTGCGCCAACGGGAAACCCCTAAGAGTCCAAGTGTTACCGACGCCATCAGTCATGCTACCGTGCAGGCGGCTACCGATTTACGTGCGAGAGCGATCATCACCTCTACCCAATCCGGCAGCACGGCGCGGATGGTCTCCCGCTATCGGCCGCAGGCGCCGGTGCTCGCCTTCACCTACAGTAAACAGGTGGCCAGGCGACTGAACCTTTCCTGGGGTGTCTTTCCGATGTTAGGCGGGCTCACTCAGAACACCGATGAAATGATCACCCAAGCCATAGCGCGGGCATTGGATGTGGGCATGATCAGGAATGGTGACCTGATCGTCTTGACTGCTGGCGTCCCAGTGGGTGTGCCGGGGACGACTAACTTATTGAAGGTGCATATTGTGGGAGATGTCTTAGCAAAGGGAATGGGAATCGGCCAGAAACCGATTACCGGTCAGGCAGTCGTCTGCCATAACGCCAAGGAGGCGCTGCAAAAGGCGACCCCCGGCTGCGTATTGGTGACGGGAGGAACGGACAAAGCCTATGTCCCGGTGATAGAGAAAGCAGCCGGATTAGTGACCGAGGAGGGAGGGCTGACTTCCCACGCCGCTGTAGTCGCCCTCAGCCTGGGCTTGCCAGTGATCGTGGGAGTAGCCGGAGCCACCAGCCGCCTGGTCGACGGGCAACTGATCACGCTGGATACAGCCCGCGGCTTGATCTACCGGGGTCAGACTAACATCCCGGCCAACGAAGGTTAGCCGCGCAGCAGCATCTGATTACCCGACTCGTACCGACGCAGTCCAGCTCGAAAGACCAGAACCGCCAGCAGCCAGAGGATGATTGCTGCCAACGCCACCAGCAGGATGGTTCTCCAATGGAGATTGAGCAGTGCCGTCACGGGGAGATGCACCATCAGGCCGGCTGGAATGATGAAGGTGATCAAGAAGCGGCTGAAACCGCGGTAGATGCCGCCCGGGTACATGGACAAGCTCAAGATACTGCCAGATAGCTGTTGGCTGACCGCCTCCGCTCGGCCGATGAAGAAGGCCATAGATTGCACTATCACCACGAAGGCGCCTAGGATAGCTGCAGAGGTGAGCATGAAGAACAGGAACAGCCCATAGCTGGCGTCGTTGACCTGGCAGCCCATAGCCCCGATCACCAAACCGAACGCTAAATCTCCCACTCCGGAGAAATTGGTTTGGCTGACCAGTATGTGCAGCAGAGGGTTCTTCGGCAGCGCTAAATAGTAGTCTAGCTGCCCTTCAGAGATCAGCTGGGACAGATTAAAGGTATTGCCGAATAGCACTACCAACAGCCCATAACCGCCGGCGGACAATCCGTACATCAGCCAGATCTGGGACATATCAGCGCCACCGATGTCTGGCACCACCTGCAGCAGCACCCACCAGAAAAAGAGCAGAAAGATGTCGTTCAGGATCATGAACACGGCTTGCACCAGGAAGCTTTGGCGATAGGCCATGGCAGAGGACAGGTTCACCTGCCACTGGGCAATCAGAAAACGCCAGTAGTTAACCACCGTTGACATTGATCTGTTGCACCCCCCTGCTATATTGCCACCTGACCAGCAGCGTCAGGGCAATTATCCACAGCACTGCTGTGCTGATCAGCGGAAGCAATTCGTCGATTCCGCCGCCCACAAACATTCTAGCTGGCGCATAGGCCACCGACTGAAAAGGCAGTGTCTTGGCCACCGCTTGCAGGAAGCGTGGATAAAGATCCAGCGGGATAAACAACCCGCCGGCGGTGAAGATCAGCTTGGAGTAGATCCAATAGAATGGGCGGCATTCTTCCACATAGAAGCTGAGCAGAGCGATGGTCAAGAGGAGCAAGCATTGCAGTGCCCCTCCCAGGAGAAAGAGCACCAATGCCCCCAAGACGTTGACCGCTGTCAGTAGTGGAGGCCCCACCAGCAGGGTGGCGATCAGCGATCCCGCCAGCAGGTTACAGCCAATGGCTACCAGCACTTCGCCGGCATAGTAGCTGGCCTGATAGAGCAGATAGCTGACCGGCCGGAGCAGCAGGTAGGCAATCTGTCCGGTCTTCACATCCTGTTCCACCTGGCGCAGCAGGGATGAGCCGCTCAATGTGATCACTTCGGTGATCGTCAGGTACCAGACCAGTTGCTGGCGAGAAAACCCCGCCAATTGGCCCTCTGTGCCGAGCAGGCTGGTCCACAGCTGGGAGAAGATGAACAGGATCACCGCGAAGAACAGTCCGCGAGCCCCTACTTCCTGCCAGTAGGCCAGCCTGGAACGGGCAGCTACCTGTCCTACCGCCCAATACTTACGAATCTTTTTCGCCCAGTTCATCCGGTTGCACCTCCTGCTTGCCCAGGTCGTCTCCGTAGATACGGGCGATGATATCCTCCAAGGGCGGGTCACCGATGTTGATGTCGGCAATGGGGGAGAGCGTGCGTAGCGCCATGTATAGTTGGTCGATGCTCAGGCGGGAGGTATCCAACTGGAATTTCAGTCCTGCACCCTTGTGCTTGAGCACTCGGGCTCCCTCGATGGTTGGAGCAGTCGGCAACGGCTGCTCCAACCGCACGCTGATCACCTTTTCCTGCAGGAATCGCCGCTTCAGGTCCTGCATCGGTTGGTCGATCACCACTTGACCGCGGTTGATCATGATCACCCGTCGGCACAGTTGGTCGATGTCTCCTGTGTCGTGGGAGGTGAGGAAGACGGTGGCACCGGTGTTCTCATTGATGCTCTTGACCAGATCGCGCATCTTTCGCCTGGCCACCACATCCAGGCCGATGGTCGGTTCATCCATGAAGATCACCTGTGGCTGATGCAAGAGAGCGGCAGCCAACTCACAGCGCATTCTTTGGCCTAGGGATAGCTTGCGCACCGGTGTGTGGAACAGCTCCTGCAGATCAAACCACTCTACCAGCTCCGCTTGGCGCCTGCGGGCCTCCCGGTCGTCCAGCTCATAGATACGGCTGAGCAAGAGGAAGCTGTCCGCCGGTGGCAAGTGATACCATAGTTGAGACTTCTGTCCGAAGACGGTGCCGATCTCAAACGCTAGGCGCTGCCGATCCGCCCAGGGGGTAAACCCTAACACTCGGGCGTCGCCCGAACTAGGGTGCAGAATGCCGGTAAGCATCTTGATGGTGGTCGACTTGCCGGCCCCGTTTGGGCCGATGAAAGCGATGGTCTCACCGGCCTGCACGCTCAGGTTGAGATCGACCACTGCCGGCACCGCTTGTGCCGGTTTACTCTTCAGCCCGCGCAGACTGGCCATTAACCCGGCACCTTTCTCCTGGCGCAGGAAATCCTTGCGTAGGTTCTCCGTGCGGATCACTTCCATAATCCATCAAACCTCCTTTACGAGCATAGGAAAGACCCCAGGGCAAGTGAGCATGGAACTTGCCGCTGGGGTCTTTTCTACCCACGGTGTGCCTCTTAGGCTGTGCCGCTTGGACCAGCCCACCTTGACGGTGCGGAACCCTAGGCACTCTTCCCAATATTGTTAGTAGTATACGGGTGGGACAAGGCTGCTGTCAAGTAATTCCTGTAGCCTATTCTCCGATCATTCCTTCCAGGCGGGAGATTGGCTCGGAAGTGATTCCATGGCCCCAGATGGATTCCTGTACCTCCCCCTCGATTAAGAACTGCACCTCATCGATCTCTGGCAGCTCGGTCAGCGTATTCACTATGGAGGCCACGGTGATCAGCTCGCCTGCCGATCCTCCCCAGTGCTCGGTAGATATTTCCTGGGAAAAGTCGACATAGGCGATGCCATCCTCCACCTGTAAAGCCAACAGCTTCGTTTCAGCAGGTAGAGTGATGTGTAGGTCTTCACTGGTAGGGCCAGCAATCAGCTCTTCAATCAGCAGGAAGGGCAGCCCTTCCTCGCCTGTGACCACTGTCCGTTGTTCCGGCCATACGTACATCGCCTGATCGTCGCTGAAGTAGAGCACCACGGTGATTTCCTCTGGGTTTTGGTTAGGGTCGATCGGATCCACGCCCCGTTGACCGCCAGAGCACCCGGAAAACAGACCTACTGCCAGCACCAAGACCATAAGGATACTCAATTTACGCATTTGCGGTTCCTCCCTTTTTGCATGCTTGAGTCAATCATATCAAGCCGTTGTTAGCAACAGATGATGCAATGTTAAATCCATGTAAAACAACCCACCAGATTGGAGCCAGCCGAGACTCCCCCCAGTCGCTGACGAGGCAGCCCGAGACTTGCCTCCTCTGAATCCCTTAGCCGCTGACGCGGCAGCCCCCTTGATGAAGGAGGTGGCATGGCGTCAGCCATGACGAGGGAAGGATGCACGCCGCATGCCGAGTTTCGCACCCGCTAGCCCGTCGACCCGTCAACTGCGGCATGAAGAAAAGAAGGCTCATTGCTGAGCCTTCCGTAAGAAATCTACCACCAGCTGTGACCAGCTCTCCAGGCGGTCGTATAGTTGTTCGCAGACTGTATCTAGGGGGAGCAATTCCCCGCGCATCTTGTCACGTTCCCGAACTTGCGCTCGCTTTCCCGGCGGTATATCTATCAGAAATAGCAGTCCCAGATGATCCCGGCTGACGCCGTTGGATAAATCGTTAATCATCGCCTGTGGAGGTGATAGTGGCACCGTCCAGTCCAGGGTCATCTCCTCCGCCAGTTCCCGTTGGCAGCCGTTTACCGGTTGAGCGCCGTCTTGCTGATTGATGTGCCCGCCAACGCCTACCGAATAGAGCGAGTGGAGGCGGGATTCCCCTTGAGACTGCAACCGCTGGGTGACGAATACCTGGTGTCCTTGTCGTAACACGATATAGCTGACCAACTGCCGCCAGGATGGGTTATGCTCCGCCTGCCAGCGGGGCAGATAGCAGCTTTGGCCCAGTAGCTCTGTTAAGTCAAATCCTTTAACTATGCCCATAGAATGCCCCTGGAGGGCCGAAGCCGGTATTACTAGCACCTGTTCGTTTCCGTAACGAGCCTTCAACGCTTCTCTGTCTAGATTAACCATCTGCGTTAGGCGCGGAACAGGGTGCTCACTGATTCGCCCCGATGAATGCGATCGATCGCTTGCGCTAAGATCGGAGCTACCGAGAGCACCGTCAGACAGGACAGGTTCTTGGCCCTAGTGGTCGGCACAGTATTGGTAACCACTAGTTCCTTCAGGTCGCATTCCTCCAGGCGATCCACAGCCGGGCCGGAGAAGACAGCATGGGTACATCCTACGTAAATATCCTTCGCTCCGGCCTGGCGCAATGCTTTTACCGTCTCCCTGATCGTGCCGGCGGTGTCGATCTCATCATCCAGGATGACCGCGTTCTTACCGCGCACGTCGCCGATGAAGTGGGCTACCACCGCTTTGTCGTCATTCCCGCTGCGGCGTTTATCCATGATCGCCAGCGGTGCATCCAGCCATTTGGCATAGACGGAGGCTTTCTTGGCCCCTCCGGCATCGGTGGCCACCACTGTCAGATCTTCAATTTGCTTGTTGTGGAAATACGAGCAGAGCATGTCTGCCGCAGTGAGGTGATCCAAAGGTATGGTGAAGAAGCCTTGGATCTGTGATGAATGCAGGTCGATAGCTACAACCCGATCTGCACCGGCGGTGGTCAACAGGTCGGCCACCAGGCGGGCTGTGATCGGCACCCTCGGCTGGTCCTTCTTATCTGTACGGGCATAGGGATAGAGTGGCAAGACAGCCGTGATTCTTCTGGCCGAAGCCCGGCGCAGTGCATCCAGCATCACCAAGAGTTCCATCAGATTGTGGTTTACCGGTTTGTATGACGTCTGTACCACGAACACATCACATTCACGCACATTTTCATTGATCTTGACGAAAGTATTGTCGTTACTGAACTGGATGATTTCACGTTTGCCAAGACTTAAGCCGAGATGTTGGCATATCTCCGCTGTCAATGATTCCGTGGCTTGTCCTGCAAATACCTTCAGTTCGCCCATCATCGTCTTTGCCCCCCCAGCCTGAGATTAAGCATCCGTCGCAAAAGCACAAGTAGATCTTAGCTCGACACAACCCATAATAACTCAGGCCACACAGGTTGTCCACCTACTAGCAACACCTTCAGGTGTTGCGGGCAATAAAGTGATTGTTGCTTTAGCAACTATCAGTTTGTACAGAATAGCAACACCTTCAGGTGTTGCGGGCAATGGCATTCTTTCTGCCGAAAGACTTGCCTTAGTGATGGTTGCTTTAGCAACTATCGGCTTGTACCGAACTGCAACCATCAGCTTGCACAAATTAGCAGCATCCATAGAGACAATTCGGGGTGCCAAGCACCCCGAATGATGAGGGGAGTTTCTTACTTCGTCCAAGGCAGCTGGATGCGGTTTACTGCATCCAGCACAGGCAATGGGGCGCTACAGGCGCATTTTAGGCGTCCAACGAGAGCTGCTAAATAGTCTAAAGCGGACAAATAGAACTGGTGGGGATAGAACCGGTAGGTGGCCAGCGCCAATCTGGAGCGTGACAGCGTCAGCGCAAAGGGCTCCTGCGATAGGGCCAATTGCCAATAGGACTCTTGCGGAAGAATGGCGATCAATGTCTCCACTGTCAGATCTGATTCAACGCGCGGGGGACCCATGATCGGCACGCCAGAGGCTCCGCCATAGAGGTTGTTAAAGCGCAATTCGCACCCCAAGCAGGACGACAGATCTAGGGCCAGGCTGGTGTGTACGGTCCAGTCGTGTTCGATCCACAGATTGCATGGGAGCCCCTGCCAATAGATCTCTCTCACTACCTTGTTGCTGCCGCTAAAGTGCCAATTGAGCGCTGTCTCCACAAACTGCCCTCCGGTAGTGGCAGCCAGGGCGCTGAACTCTCTGTGCAGCTGGCGTCGATTATAACGGTCGATGGGAAGGTGGTGGTCGAAAATAGTTGCCGACACTCCTTTCCCTCCCTTCTGGGCGAGGTATCGAAATCCTGTCCCCTACAATATACGCGGACCTGCAGGCGGCATGTTCCTGGCACGGAGAATAACCTCAAAGCCTTGAAGAGGGAACGTGGAGATGTGCGCGGATATTTCAAAATCCCTGAAGAAGCTCTTCTGCGTCATTCAGAGCGCAGCGAAGAATCTAGCCAATGCCCGTTCCATTGGGTCTTAGATTTCTCGTTATGCTCGGAATGACCGCCTCCGGCGGTTTGTCAGCAGTCTCGGATATTTCCATTATGCCGGGTGACGCCGCGGCTAGCGCTCGGTCTGATGGAACTTTCTTAGCATCCCGGTAACCCTCACATCCGCCGTCACTTCCACGCTTATCGGGATCTCAGGATAGATTTCGGTCCAGAGAGGCTCTAGATCACTCCACGCACTGGGGTAGCGATTGGCGATCTTCTGACCTAGTCCCAGCGTATCCAGACCTGATTGCTGTAGTTTGATCAGCAGGCGTTCGATCTGTTGTTCGATGTCGAGCTCCACCGCCCGTTCGATCGGCTCCAGCCCCCGGGTAGCCAGATCATACCCTCCATGAACCTCCAGCAGGCGGATGGAGATCCGGGGCTTGATGATTACTTTAGGTGGTTTGGGGCCATCTACGGAGATCTGTTATAAGACATTGAGTCTCTCATAGAAAATGGACAGCGGTCTGATCGGATTAGCTGGGTTTGGCACCAGTGCCATGCCCCGGCCACCCGCGCCCAGAAGCACTGACAGGATATTGGTCTCCAGCCGATCCAGGGTGGCTACAAAGCGGTTCCGATCGAACAGCGCGGTGCGTTCCATCTTCACCTCAGTATATCGTTCGCCACCTTGCCCGGTGCCGTCGTCAGGGAGGCTGGTGCCCGACTCCAAATGTAGCGGGATCAGGTCGAGGATCGGCAGTGCTAGCTCAGTACCCCGAATGGTATGGGCGTTGATGGCATCGAGGATCGTGGCGCGAACCCCTATGGGGGCTTCAGCGATGCCCTCTAGCAGATCGCTGATGTCCTGCCCTGGGGCCCGGGCAATTCCCGAATGGGCAGCCAGCACTGCTTCCGCACTGCCGGCGGCGACCAGGAGCGGTACCGATGCCCTGATTTGAGGGCTGGCCTGGAGGCTGGCGAGTACGCCTTCGATCCCGCTTCTTGCCAGTTCTTCCCCTAGGGCTATAAAGTTGAGATGAAGCAAAAAGGGTGCGCGTCTGAGTTGTGGCTGTAGCTGCATGATACCTGCTTCGACAGTTTCGGCGTCTACTGTGAGCACCCGTAGTCTCGTTTCGGCGCTGCCGTCATTGGTATCTCCGCCGCCACCGGCCGTGATCTGCACTGAGATCTTGTACATGCCCGGTTGGTCGCCTGCATCCACTCCTAAGCCGGTAATCGGTGCCAGGGAGGTGATTTCCTGTTGATCCCAGCATCCGTTCAGGCAGCAACCGGCTAGTAACAGCAAAATCGTCAGAAAGGCTCTAGTTCGCATGCTGGTTCCTCCTCTGCCAGGCGACGATGGCCAATAATGGCAGCAGCCAAGAAAGGGAGGCGACGAAACTGTTGGTTACGCGCCCGATAGCGGCGACCATCGCCAGCGAACTTTCTGGGATACTGCTCAACAATAAGCAAACTAGGCCGAGTAATGGACCTCTCCACGGCTGTTTTAGCACCGGGAGCAATCCCCCAACGCTTTCCGAGGCCAGCATGAAAAAGGCAGTAGACTTGACGTAGGTGCTGACCAACCATAAAGGATAGAACAGCAACTCCAGTCCACTGAGAAAGCCGCCAAAGGGGGCATTCAGCGCCAGCTGGGCGGAGGGATAGATGTAGGATTCGGTGAAACCTAGTCCGAGGGTGCCGACTGTGACCACCACCATCATGCTGATGGTGAAGCCAGCAAAGGCCACCGCGATCACTGAGGCCCGGCCTAGCCTGTGTTGATCGTTCACTAACGGGCCCAAGAAGAGGGTGAAGAGAATTCCATCCATAGCCCAGGTCAGTGACAAGTAAGTCGCATGGGCAATGCCGGCCGGCCCGGTACCGAGTAAAGGCATCAGGTTTTCCAGCTTCATCAGGGGGGCTGTGCCCCAGAGAATACCTAGCAGCAGCGGAATCCCTAGCAGGGTCAAGAATTGCACTGTGCGCAGGTAGACCTCTATTCCCTTCAAGTCGCTAATCACCATCAGAAATAATGTGCACAGCGTCAATGTCAGCGGAGGGGTGGCCGGTAGGGCGATAGAATGAAAGACCATGCTCCCCTCTAGCAGTATCAGGCTACCCAGCCAGAGTCCGACTGCTGCCAGGTAAATCAGCACTAAACTGCCGATCCAGCGGCCCCACCAGGTGAATACCGCCTGGGCGAAACCTCCTTTGGGTGCCCAACGACTGAGTTTTGCTGTCAAGAGCACCCAGAGCAGGCCGACAGCGAAGGCGATCACGATGGCCAGCCATCCTGCAGCGCCGGCCAGAGGCACCACCACGCCGGCCGCTCGGAAGTAGATGTTTCCGACGGCAATCGGATATAGCGATAATCCAAATTGGACGGCGGTGACTTGTGTCTTACGTTTCATCGGGGCGCTCCTGATCAGGCCCAGGCCGTAAGTGCTCGGCCATGCGCCGTTGGTTGTCGGCAGCCAAGAACTCAGGGCGGAGGTCTGACTTGTACAAAGGCAATCTGGCGATTATGTCCAGCATCCCTCGCGGTTCGAAAGGCGCGACTGGATAGAGGTACGGGTAGCCAAAGGAACGTTTACAGGTCATATGTAGGATCAGAAGGATGATTATCCAGACAAAGCCGAAGAGACCGAGGAGGCTGCTGGCGACCAGCACTATGTACTTTAGCAGGCGCAAAGGCCCCAATAACGCTGGAGAAGGGGAGGTGTACGTGGCCAGCCCGGCCAGGGCTACCACGATGGTCATTGCGGGACTGACCAAGTTGGCCTGTACCGCCGATTGTCCGAGGATGATCGCTCCCACAATGCCGATGGCTTGGCCGACAGCGTTCGGCAACCTAGTGCTGGCCTCAATTACGATGTCGAATGCCAACAGCAACAGAAAGGCCTCCAGGATCGTTGTCAGCGGCACGTTCTCCCGCCCGGCGGCGATGGAGGAGAACAGGGGGCGCGGAATAATGCCGTGGTGAAAAGAAACCAAGGTTATCCAGAGCCCAGGTAAGAATACCGCCAGAAAACCGCTGACTAGGCGCAGGCAACGGAGGAAGGTGCCGATAATTGGGCGTTCAAAATAGTCCTCTGACGATTGCACGAATTCTGGGAAGAAGGTAGGCGCGATCAAGGCAGTCGGGTCGCCGTGCACCAACAGGGCCACCCGTCCCTCAGCGATGGCACCTGCCACCCGATGGGGGCGTTCAGTTACCCTCATTAGAGGGAAGATCGATTTGGGGTCGTCGTCCAAGAAATCGACTAAGAAGGCAGAACCCTGGCAGTAATCGATGTCGATGCGGTTGAGCCGTTTTCGCATCTCGTCCACCAGTTTCTGCTGAACGACATCCTGCACATAGAGGATATTTGCCTTGGTTCGCGATAGCCGACCGATCTTCACCGACTCAACCTTCAGTTTGCTGGAGGCGAGCAGGCCTCGGATCACAGCCACATTGGCAGGCAGCGATTCGCTAAAGCTATCATGGGGGCCGATAATCACTTCTTCGGACTGGGTTCGCTCGATCGGTCGCCGCTCCACCTGCGGCAGATGGGCAAGCACCGCTTGCGACTGACCCTCCAAGAGCAGCACTACCACGCCATCAGACATTATGTCGGCCGCCTGAGACAATTTCTCCACCACGTCTGTTTCCGGCACCGAGATCTGCTGGAGCACCTTCTCCGGCAGCAATAGCCCCTGCATGCATTGCAGAGGATTGATTATATCGCGGCTGAGCAAATTCGTGTCCACCAGGTCGGCATAGAAGAAAAGCCTCACTCGGCGGTGGTCTGCCGTGCTCAGTAGCCTTGATTTCGCATCTACTGAGTTTGCCAGCAGAGTCAACATTGATCGGTAGTCCTGCTCCAAGTCTCCGGTGAAGTTTCCGTCGTTCCACTTCGCTTTTTTCGCTGCTGAAATCGGCTTCGGCTTGGTCAAGCGGCTCTTCTGCCTTCGCATTGCCTATCACTCCCAAAGATTATTCTGCCAATCACCGGGGGAAGTATGTAGCTAGCAGGCAAAGAAAGACCGCCAGTACGAGCGTGGCGGTCTTTTTCAAATGGCAACATCTTTTGACGTCGGGGACAATGGCCATTCTTTCTACGAAAGATTCGCTTTAGTGATTGTTGCGTGAGACTTTAGAAGAACAACAATCCCAATAATCCAGAAGCGGCAATCAGCAGAATAGGATGGACTTTGGCGCGGAGCAACAACAAGAGCATCACTATCGCCAGTAGCCAAGACTTCCAATCCAGGAGGGTCTGCTTGCCGACCGACCAGACCGCGCTGGCGATCATGCCTACTACCACCGGACGCACCCCACAGATGGCGCATCTCAGGCGTTCGGAGTTGCTAAAACGTTGCACCAGAATGGCTATCGCTACCACGATCAGGAATGATGGCAAGACTACTCCTGTGGTAGCTACCACAGAGCCCAGGATTCCGGCACGCTGGAAGCCGACGAAAGTGGCCGAGTTGACAGCGATCGGTCCCGGAGTCATCTCGGCAATGGCCACTATGTCGATGAATTGGTTCGGCGTCAGCCAGCCTAAGGTGTTCACGATTTGGCGGTCGAGCAGCGGGATCATCACATAACCCCCGCCGAAGGCAAGGGAACCGATCATAAAGAAGGTATAGAATAGCTGCCAGAGGATGCTCATCGGGTCACGCTCCCTTCTGGTCGCCAGATTAAGCCAACGATGGCGCCGGCAGCCACTACCAGGACTGGATGCAGGTCAAAAACCAGTAGCGCGATCACAGTCAGTCCCAGCAATCCCCAACTGATGCCATCTGGTAACGAACGGCGTCCCAGTGAGTAGGCGGCTGAGGCAACCAGTGCCACTACCGTGGGGCGGATACCGGCAAAGACGCGATCCAGCCAGCTCAGACTATTATTGCTGAGCGCGTATGCGATGGTCAGGATGGTCAGCAGGGAGGGCAGCGTTACGCCCACCACGGCTACACCGGCTCCTGGCATGCCACGCAGGCGGTAGCCGAGATATACGGCTGCGTTTACCGCTATCGGCCCGGGAGCAGACTGGGTGAGGGCGATCATGTCGATGAATTCCTCGTCCTGCAGCCATCCCTGCTTCTCTACCAGCTCCCGCTGGATGATCGGGAGCATGGCAAAGCCGCCACCGAAGGTGAAGGCACCCACCCGCAGGAATATAGAGCAGAGATGCAACAAGCCGGGCCGGCTGCTTGTGGAAATGGTGTTCAATTGGTAACCTCCCTCCGGTAACACATTATAACATAGGAGTATCGTGGTGACAGCCGACAAGGCATAACGTGTCGTCGGACAGCGATATTGTCACCCTGTAACGGGACAGCGATAATGTCCCTATGATGGGAGAGCAATATTTAAACATGAAAGAAGCAAATCGCCTTCGTGCCATTCAAGACACCCTTAGCGGAAGACGTACCATTGCTGACGCAGCACAATTGCTTGGACTAAGTGAACGACAAGTGAAACGGTTGAAGAAAGGGGTTCAGAATCAGGGACCAGGTTTTCTCGCACACGGTAATCGTGGACGGAAGCCCGCTAACGCTATTCCTACTGACGTTAGGCGTCTGGTTGTTGAAATGGCAACAGGAGACTACAAGGACACTAGCTGCCAGCACATGAGTGAGCTTTTGGCCGAACACAACTCTATCGAGATAAGTGCCAAGAGCGTTGCTAGAATCCTACACAAAGCGCAAGTGCAATTGCGCTTTTCTAAGAAACAGCCTCACAAACGTCGTACTCGTGACCGCAAAGCACGCATGGGCATGCTGGCGCAGTGCGATGCCAGTACCCATGATTGGCTGGAGGGACGAGGGCCTACGCTGGCTCTGCATGGGAGCATCGATGATGCTACAAGCACTGTTTTAGCACTTGTCTTTAGACCTACTGAAGACTTGCGAGGATACCATTTAATGCTTGAGCAAGTGCTTAATGACTACGGGATTCCAGATGGCCTTTATTCTGATCGCCACTCGATCTTCTTCTCCCCGAAAAAAGATAAGCTCAGTATCGAGGACCAGTTGGCTGGAAAGACCGTAGCCTTAACTCAGTTCGGCAATGCTCTCGCGGACCTTGGAATCCAACACATTCCTGCACGGTCACCGCAAGCTAAAGGGAGAATTGAACGCCTTTGGGGGACCCTACAAGCTCGCCTGATTACTGAGCTTCGGATAGCCAAGATCTCAACCATGGAAGAGGCCAATGCTTTTCTACCGGGATTCATTGCTAGATTCAACAAGCAGTTCGCCGTAAAGGCACCCGAGGATGGGTCTGTCTTTTCACCTGCACCCAGCCAAGAGAACATTCGCAGAATCCTGTCTATCCGTCATCCGCGTAAAGCATCTGCTGGTTCAACCATTTCCTATGGCGGTCAGCTATTTCAACTACTCGATTCGCGTGGACAAGTTATCCCCTTAAGGCAGAAAGCCACCGTGCAGGTACTTACAGCTCTAGACGGAACCGTTAGTGCCGTATACTGTGACGTGGTATACGCGCTAAAGGCCATACCAAAGCCAGAGAAGAGCGTAGAACCACCAAAAGAGAAACCGGCAACACCTACGCAGCCGCGAACCCAGCCTGCTGATCACCCATGGAAGAAACAACAGCCCAAGCCGATTAAGCGCAGGCGCTCCAAGACCGAAAAATACTTTGACGAACGACCTTGGCTGAGCGCTGCCTTGGGTGACTCAGCATTCAGAGACAACGACTAACGCTTAGGTCACCCAGTCCTCCCTGTCGGAGCCCTAAGCCATCATCCAGCTAAGTCCCTTGACCCCTGTGCTAAAATGACGTACCGAGGGGCGAGCGAAGGATTCTTGCCTTCGTCCTCCCTGCCATCGCCCCTCGCACTTAACAAGAAGCACAGGGAGTCAAGGGCGTATTCTAACCTCGAAGGTGACATTTTCCCTGTCCCGTATAACGCGATTTGGGGTGACATTTTCCCTGTCCATTGACATACTAGAACTAAGAGAAGAACAAAAGAAGAAGAGACGGCAGATAATTCGTGGGA
>CAYVCY010000038.1:0-15507 GCA_964450265.1 uncultured Clostridia bacterium | reverse complement strand
GAGCCCACTCTTAGCGACCAAGAGTGGACCCTCTGCAACCATCATCAAGGCCATTCTGAAAAACATGTTCAGAGACCCAGGCCTGCTCTGGCCGAAAGTGGGTTTTTGGGACCCGTCCCCAAAAACCCACTTTTATAGGGCGGAGGGCTCGTCCTCCGCTGCTGCCTTTGACTTGCGCATGGAGGCCACTTTTTCATAGACCTGCGGCAGCTTCTCCAATAACGGACCCCAGCCAGTCGAGTCGTGCTTGTTCAGCGGCAGCAAAGATACCTCTTTACCGCAGACTACCACGATGGCGATGGGCTCTATCTGGGCCCCGCCACCGCCACCAGAGACACCGCCCCGCTTGACCCCGTCGGTATTGCCTCCGCCCATCCCAAAGCCGAAATTGGCCTTGATGATCGGCAGCAAGGTCACTTCTCCAATTGCTACCGGTTCGCCGATTACAGTTTTGCTGGAGATCAGGTTCTCCAGTCGTTCTCCTAAGTTATCGAATTCTCTCACCTTGTTTCTCCCCTTTCTTAGTTATCTTTGCCCAAATGATCCGCCGCACAGGTGGCTCACTAGCCACGCGCAGTAACAGCCATCCCACTTCCAGTGGATAGACAGTAAGCAGTAACTGCACATCGCCATCGATACGATTATTGTATCCAAATTGCAGCTCCAACTGTAACGATGGCGGCGGCCAATGGGTTGCTCCGGCCAGTCCAAACAGGTTTCCCACCAACGCCGGATCATCAAGTTCCACCACAAAACTCCCACTCAGCGAGAGACGTAGCAACCGAAACAGCGAACGCCAATACCTCCGCCATAGATTCCAGGCCAACGACAGCTGACTAAAATCAAACCTCGCCGCCTTGGCTGATGCTGTCTTGACCTTGGCCTTGCCTTTAGCCTTAGCCTGGTCCTGCTTGGCCTGGGTTTTACCTTGTCTTGCAGGCCTAGGGGGTACTGCCGCTGATGAATCATACCGCCATGATCGCCAAAAGGCCCAGCGGACAGTAATCTGCAGCGAAGGTCCAGCATCATCCACGTGGAGCAGCGCTTGCACCCGCAGTGGAATACAGAGGGCGATGAACAGGATCCCCAAAAGGGCGAGCAACGCCAAACCAAACACTTGCTTCGCCCCCCTTTCCATGCCACTGACTTCTGCATGTCACCACGTTTTTCCTCTTCAAAAACGCAAAAATGGGGACAGTCCCCATTTTTGCACTACACACCGCAGCGCCGCTTCTCCTGACGCTTAGATTCCTTTACCATGGTGGCCAGCTGTCCAGCCATCTGCAACACGACCTCTCTGTTCACCTGATGGTGCATATAATACCCCCGCCGCTCGCTGGTAACCAGATTCGCGCTCCGCAACACCTGCAGATGTTGGGAGACTGCCGCTTCGGTAATTTGCAGTCGGCGGGCCAAAGCCCCTACACATAGGTCATGCTCCAGCAACAATGAGAAAAGCGCAAATCTGGTGTTATCCGACAGGGCTTTCAAGACTGTCGGCATGTGCTCGGACATCGGCCTCCCCTTCCTTAGATCGCTTGCCGCACTTGCTCCTCACGGTGCCATTGGCTGTAGTAGAGTTGAGCATAGTGCCCTTGCTGCTCCAGCAGCTCTTGGTGTGTTCCCCTCTCCACAATTCTCCCTTCATCAATAACAAGAATCTCATCTGCTCCGCGAATGGTGGACAGGCGGTGGGCGATTACAAAACTGGTGCGGCCGCGCATTAATTGTAGCATGGCCTGCTGAATGTGCATTTCCGTAAGAGTATCTACACTGGAGGTGGCCTCATCCAGCACCAACACCCTGGGGTCGGCCAATACGGCGCGGGTGATGGACAGCAGTTGGCGCTGTCCTTGTGACAGGTTGTGCCCCTCTTCAGTCAACATGGTATCATAGCCATCGGCCAAACGCTGAATAAAAGTATCGGCGCCAGTCAGTTTGGCGGCCTCCTGAATCTGTTCATCTGTGGCACTGAGACGCCCGTAACGCAGGTTATCCCTTACCGTTCCAGAGAAGAGATAGGTGTCTTGCAGGACGATGCCGATACCTTGCCTGAGGCTGTCGCGAGTGATTCGGCGAATGTCTGTCCCATCCACAATTATGGATCCCCGCCCTATCTCATAGAAGCGTAGCAGCAAGTTGACGATGGTGGTCTTGCCGGCGCCAGTCGGTCCGACTATAGCGATGGTCTGGCCTGGCTCAGCGTGCAGAGAGACATCCTGCAAAACTAGACTATCTGGCAGGTAGCCAAACTGCACTTCCTGAAATTGCACATCTCCGTCGATACTGGATATGGCAATAGCGTCATCAGGGTCAGAAAGTTCCTGAGGCTGGTCCAAGAGCTCATAAACTCTCTCCAAGCCTGCAATAGCCGATTGCAGCGAGTTAAACTGGTTAGCCAGCTCGTTCACCGGGCCGGAAAACTGTTTACTATACTGCATGAAGCTAGCTATTTCACCCACCAGTAATTGCCCTCGCAGGGCAAGATAACCGCCGACGATGGCCAGCAGCGCGTAACTGAGATTATTGACCATGGTCATCACCGGCCGCACAAAACCGCTGAATATTTCCGCGTTGGTACCTGCTGTACGCAGGTGCTGGTTGATCTGCCGAAACTGCAGCAGGGTGTTCTCTTCCTGACCAAAGACCTGGACGGTCTGATGCCCTGTCACCGATTCCTCAATCAAGCCGTTCAACCGGCCTAATGATTGTTGACGCTGGCGGAAAAGGCTGCGGGTGCGTCCAGCGATTTGCCGAACGAACAGTGTCACCAAAGGAACGGACAACAATGTCACCACTGTCAACACGGGGCTGAGCAGCAGCATGGCCAGCAACGCACCGACCACCGTAAGCACCGAGGAAAAAATCAGGGTGGTGGATGTGGACATGGCCTGCGAGACCAATTCCACATCGTTAGCCAAGCGACTGATCACCTCTCCTCGGGTGTGATTGTCAAAGTAGGATAAGGGTAAATCGTGAATATGGGCAAATAGCTTGCTACGTAGCTCCTTCACTATCCGCTGACTGATACCAACCATAATGAAGGTCTGTAGCCAGGAAGCACTGACCCCACTCAAATAAACCGCCGCCAGCCAAGCTGCATAACGGGTGAGCCCCAGCAGGTCTCCCGGCACGATATAACTGTCGATGGCTACACCGATCATGCGGGCTGCCAGGAGACTACTGCCTGCGCTGACAACTACCAACAAGAAGACTAAGGCAACCCAACCGAGATGTGGGTGGAGCAAAGCCAATAGGCGGCCCAAGGTCTTTTTGGCATCCTTGGGCTTAGCTGGGGCAGCAAACATGCCTCCAAACCGACCGCCCCCACTCCCCGGACGACCGCCCATGGCAGGATGGCTGGTGGCACCTTGTTGTTCCTGCCCCTTTTGTCCAGACTGTCCCGCTCCTGATTGCCCTTTAGTACTGTTGACGCCTCTCTTGTTCATCGTTCCCTGGGTAGACTTCTGTTGCACCTAAACCACCTCCTGACCCAGCTGGGACTGCACAATCTCACGATAAACCGGATTTTCCTGTAGTAACTGCTGGTGAGTGCCAATACCTGTTACGCGACCGTTGTCCAAAACAATAATCTGGTCGGCATCCATGACCGTGGATACCCTCTGCGCAACTATGAACACTGTGCAGGGCCAATCTCGCTGCCGCAGCGCTTGCTGAATTCTGGCTTCAGTGCCCATGTCCACAGCGGATGTGGCATCATCCAGTATCAAGATCTTCGGGCGGCGTACCAGAGCTCGCGCTATGCTGATACGCTGCTTTTGCCCTCCAGAGAGGCTGCTACCCCGTTGCCCGATGAGCGATCGATAGCCCTGGGGCAGACGGGATATGAACTGGTCAGCTTGTGCAGCACTGGCTGCTACCTGCAGCTGGGCTTCGTCGGAATCCAGTCTCCCCCAGCGCAAATTATCTGCTACCGCACCGGAGAAGAGGGTGGTATCCTGCATGACCATGCCGATACCCGCACGCAACCCAGCCAGCTGGTATGTGCGCACGTCCACGCCGTCAATCAGAACTTCTCCCTCCAAAACATCGTAAAGGCGTGGGATAAGAGAAACCAGCGTACTTTTCCCGCTGCCGGTAGCGCCGATGATAGCTACCGTCTGTCCCGGCTCTGCCACAAAGCTTACCTGTTGCAACACCGGATCCCCTGTAGCCGTGGGATACCGGAAGGAGACACCACGAAACTCTACCCGACCAGCTGCGATATTGAAAGCAACAGGCTCCGCTGGTTGGATGAACCCAGGCTCAAGATCCAGCACCTGGTTGATGCGCTCGGCGGAAGCCTTGGACTGGGCCAGTGCGTTGATCAATACGCTGTTACGCACCAAGGCAAACATCAGCTGTGTCAGATAGGAGATGTAGGCCATCATCTGGCCAACCGCGAAGGCTGGCTCGCCACTGGGCAAAGTGGTGTTAATCATCCTGCCACCAATCCAAACCACCAAAACGATGGTCAAATGCATGCCCAACCTCATCAGTGGATCAAGCATTCCCATTACCCTGCCTGAGAGAATGCCACTGTCCCTCAGAGCAGCGTTCTCGTTTTCAAAGCGTTCTGTCTCATACTCCCGGCGACTTAGAGCTCTAATCACCCTCATGCCCGCTAAGTTTTCTTGCAATACCGTGTTCACCCGATCAAGCTTTTGTTGCACTCGGCGAAAGAGAGGAACCCCTTTTGCTTGGATGACTGTGATGATCACAAACAGCACTGGCACTGTCCCTAATAGTAGCAGCGATAGTCTGCAGTTAATGGAAATTGCCATGATCAGACTGCCAACTGCCAGCATAGGAGCGCGGATCAGCATGCGCATCATAATCATGATTAAGCGCTGCATCTGAGTAACATCATTGGTCAACCTAGTCAACAAGCTGCCAGCACCAAACTGGTCCAGACTGGCCGTGGGCAGATGCATTACTTTGGCGAAGACCAGTTCGCGCAATTCTGCGCCATAGCGCTGGGAGGCGATGCTGGAGGTAACGATCATACCCAGACCAAGCAGCATCCCGCAAGAAGCCAACAGCAACATCAGGCCGCCAGTGCGCCAAATAAAGTCCAGATCTCCCCGGGCAATGCCCCGGTCGATAATCTGGGCCATCAGTCGCGGCTGCATCAGCTCTGTGGCCACCTCCAACAGCATTAGCAACGGGCTAAGCAAAACCAATGCCCAATAGGGTCTAGCTAGCCGCAACAGCTTTCCCACAACATCTCCTCCCGACCTAGTGTGAGTTTAATTAAGCATGCACTTAATTAGATTATTTCAGCTTTGCATCTGGGAGTCAATGATAAGAGTAACAATTGGGCGTAGCCCATTTGCTGTTTTGGATGTTTTTTTGCATATTGCCTATTTTAGGTTGAAAGGTCCATCCTCGGACGGGTTCAATATGCAATTTGGAGCCGTCTATTCTGTCGCTTCATGCCTGTTCGTCGGTCTGCCCATCCTCATTCCACTGAGAAGGAAACAGTACCGAGAACTTGGTGCCCGCGGGGCTGGTGGTGGTGACCATCTCGCGTCGTGGCGCTCAGCTATGATATTATCACTTACGTGGAAACCGGTTGGTCGTAAACCTTAGGACTGAATTCTTGCCTGAGACGCTCAACCGTCAGCTTAGCCTTCTCTTCTTTGCCCAGATCCAGCACGACCTCCCCGTCCCGCAACATGATCAAACGATTGCCTAAGGAGAGAGCCTGCTCCAGGCTGTGGGTGACCATCAGCGCGGTGAGACGTTGTTCGCTGACCAGTTCGCTGGTCAGCCGAATCACCCGTTCGGCTGTGGCCGGATCTAAGGCCGCGGTGTGTTCGTCCAGCAACAGCACCTGGGGCCGGGTGAAGGTAGCCATCAACAGCGTCAGGGCCTGCCGTTGTCCTCCCGACAACAAAGCCACTTGTGAATGCAGCCTTTCCTCCAGACCTAGCCCCAGGCGGGCTAGCTGCTCCCGCAGCTGTCGGCGCCGCTTGCCCACCAACAGCCAGCCTAGTCCATAAGATTTTCCTCTCAGGCAAGCCAAGGCGAGGTTCTCCTCCACCGTCATGCTGGGGCAGGTGCCCTGCAGTGGGTTTTGGAACACCATGCCGATAGCGGCTGCTCGGCGGTGCTGGGGCATGCCGGTGACAATTCGGCCTCCAATCATGATCGAGCCGGTCTCTGGCTGGTTGGATCCGGAGACTACTCCCAGCAAAGATGACTTGCCCGAGCCGTTAGGCCCGACCACGCAGGCAAAATCCCCTGGCCGCAGGCGAAAGGAGACATTGCGCAAAGCGGTCGTCTGCAAAGGCGTCCCCAAAGAGTGGGTTTGGGTGATGTTCACCATGGCCAACATCGCGTTCACCTCCCAACGCTCTGCAAGAACAGACTGCGAAAGCGGGGCAAGGAAAGGGCCATGACTACCAAAGCAGCAGTGATCAGCTTCAGGTCTGTGGGAGCAAGACCGGCCCGCAAAGCCAGCGCGATGATCAGCCGATAGGCGGTCGAGCCTACGATCACCGCCGATAGAGCTCGCCCAGTGCTCAGCCCACCCAGCAAAGCCTCTCCGATAATCACCGCAGCCAGTCCGGCCACCACGATGCCTACTCCCATCCCGACATCCGCAAACCCCTGATACTGCGCCACCAAGGCGCCGGACAAGGCTACCAGAGCGTTGGACAGACACAGCCCCCAGACCTTCATGCTCCCGGCATTCACTCCCAAGGCCCCCACCATGTCTTCGTTCTCGCCGGTAGCCCGCAGGGCAGTTCCCCAGGCGGTGCCTAGCAGCCAAAATAGCGCCAGGATCAATAGGGTAGCCACAAACACGGCAAATGGTAGCGCTGGCGACCGCGAGGCTATCCAGCGAGCGAAAGAACTGATCACCGTAGACAAGCCGAGCAAGGTGATATTTGGACGGCCCATCACCCGCAGATTGATGGAGTAGAGGGCGGTCATGGTGATGATGCCGGAAAGCAGCGGGACAATGCGCAGCCGGCTGATCAGCAGTCCGGTAACCGCGCCGGCCAGGGCACCCCCGGCCAAGGCGGCCAGGGTGGCCGCCCAGGGAGAATGCCCACCAGCCAGCATGGTGGCAGCGATAGCCCCGCCCAAGGGAAAGCTGCCCTCCACGGTGAGGTCGGCGATGCGCAGCACCCGAAAGCTGATAAACACCCCTAGAGCCATCACTCCAAACAACAGGCCCTGCTCCAAAGAGCCGACCATCACTATCGCGTTCATTCGACAATCACAGCTGACTGCAACAACTCCTCCGAGAGCTGCAGGCCGAACTCTGCGGCCAGAGCAGCGTTGATCACCAGCGTGAACTCGTTTTGTCCTTCAATTGGAATCTCCGCTGGGCTCTCCCCGGCAATTACCCGCAGGGCGATGGCTCCCGATTGCCGCCCCAACTGGTAATAATCTAAGCCATAGGAAACGAGCGCCCCATTCTCGATCAATTCGGCATTGCTGACCACCACCGGCACCTTGGCCGGATTGGCTACGCCCACAACTGCTGAAATGGCCGAAACAACGGTATTGTCTGTCGGAATGTATAACACCTCTGCCCGGCCGATCAGCGATTGGGTGGCTTGCATCACATCGTTTGTCCCAGAAACGGTGGCTTCCAACAGCTCCAACCCAAGCTGCGCGGCAGCGGCACGGGCCAACTCCACCTGCACCAGCGAATTGCTTTCGCCGGAGTTGTAGATAATGCCCACCTTGCTCACACCCGGCAAGACCTGGGCGATCACCTCGATCTGCTCACTGACCGGGTTCAGATCGGTGGTGCCGGTGATGTTGCCACCGGGACGGTCTAAACTCTCCACCAAACCGGCAGTCACCGGATCGGTGACTGCAGTGATGATCACTGGAATATCCGTGGTCACATTGGCTACCGCCTGCGCCACCGGGGTGGCGATAGCCAGAATCATATCCACTCGGTCAGATGCAAACTTCCGTGCAATTGCCTGTCCGGTGGATTGATCCCCCTGGGCATTGTGCACATCGTAGCTGAGGCGATCGGCCAGCTCCGACTCTGCCAAAACATCCATGAAGCCTTCTCTGGCGGAATTGAGGGCCGCGTGATCTGCGATTTGTACTACGCCAATGCGGATACTCCCCTCTTCCTGCACAGCGGGAGCGCTACACCCGGCCACAGCAAGCAGAGCAAACAACATCACTACCACGATACTCTTGACCTTTTTCACTCTTACCCCTCCGTTCTATCTCGCACTGTGAACGATGAGGGCAGCCGTCAGCCAAATTGGGTATATAAGCATCATAGCCGCCTGTGCGACTATTCCTCCCTTCAGCCTGAGCACGTTCTTCCGAACGTACAGGTACCAAAAAAGGCACTCTGCTGCAAGAGTGCCTCAGTTGTACTCAAAGGGAAAGCGGAAGCGATGCGTCAACCGGACGCACTGCCACCAACCCAATTGTCAGCCAACCCTACCACTATGCCACAATACAAGGATAATGATATAGCAGCAGGGAGAGCCGGTCAATGGCTGATGAATAATCATGCGCAAGAAAACTTAATCTTTTCTGCCCGGCAAACTACGATGACCGATGGCGATAGCGACATCGTTGAAGTGGAGTAGCCCTACGCCTAGAAAAACGGCGACAGTGAGATGATCCCCCCGTCTGGCGACGCCGATCTTGCCTCCCACGCTCATTCCCAGCGCCTTGGGCAATATCTGAGAGAGGGCCTCCTTGGCCGCCCCAGCCACCGCCCCCAACTCACTGTGCACAGGAGAAATCAGCCCCTCCCTTTCAGCGGCAGTGACCGCTCGATCCACGCCCTTCTTCAGCAAGGAAAGGAAGTCCCCGCCATAATCTGCTGCCGCCACGCGGAAACCCCGCCTGGCATAAGTAGCCTTCAACGCGCTTTCCTCGTCTCGATTCTGACTGAGCGCCATCAAGACGGCTACCCGGGCTGTCTCTAAACTCTGAGCCTGGTGATCTAGATCCATGGTCAACCTGCCTCCCCTCGCGGCCTATGATCCTATTTTGCCGTCGGTGGCCGCTTTTCCTGCCGCTTTTCCGGATCCGTGAACCAGGGGGGACGGCAATGGGACTGGGGGAATGGCTTTTCTGTCCCGCTCTTCGGAACGGGACAGGGTGCCTGTCCCACTGTCCCACCGCCGCCTCCGCTAATTCCAAAAGATCACTTGTGATAGTTCTCCCCCCGCCGGATCTTCATCGCTCGGTAGAGTTGCTCCAGCAGGATGACTCGCATCAGCTGGTGGGGGAAGGTGAACTGGGAGAAGGAGAGGCGCAAGTCGGCTGCCTGCAGAATACTCTCGTCCAGTCCGTAAGAACCTCCGATAATCAGCGTGAATTGACTATTGCCATAAACCGCGGCTGCCTCCAGGTAAGAGGCGAGCTCAGGCGAAGTCATGCTTTTCCCTGCCACATCCAAAGCGATGATGCGCTGCCCAGGACGGATAGCCCGACGAATGCGCTCAGCTTCCTTTTGCTTGGCTTGCAGCAGTAATGCCTGGCTGCCCTCGTCCTGCACCCGCTCCTCTGCTACCTCCACAACCTTGGTGGTAGCGTACGGCCGCAGCCGTTTCAGGTATTCGGCGCAAGCCTGTTGATAATATCGCTCTCGCAAATTGCCGACCGCGACGATGGTGAATTGCATGCTAAGGCGTAGCCGCCAGCTTAACCGTCAATGTTCGCTCAGCCCGTTCCCGCACAATCACTAGCTCAACCTCGTCGCCCACCTGGTACTCGAACAAGGCCCGTTGCAGGTCGTTAAAGGTGTGCAGTTCCATATTCCCCAGCTTAGTCAGGATGTCCCGAGCGCGCACTCCGGCCAGAGCAGCCGGGCTATTCTGCGAAACCGACTCCACGTGTAGACCGAAATCTGTGCCGAAGTTGTAGGTGCGGTTCAACTGCGGGCTCACTTCAGCATTGATCGCCACTCCCAGGAAGGGGCGCACCACCCGGCCGGTTTGAATCAGCTGCTCGATCACCGGCCTGGCGGTGTTGATGGGAATGGCAAAACCCATGCCCTCCACACCTTCCATCTTGATCTTGGCCTGATTGATCCCGATCACTTGGCCTTGCTTGTTCACCAGGGCTCCACCACTGTTGCCGGAATTGATGGCCGCATCCGTCTGGATCAGCTTCAACTGCACCCCCTGCATCTGCAGATCCCGATTTAGCGCGCTGATGATTCCAGCGGTTACCGAGCGTTGAAACTGCAGGCCCAGGGGATTGCCGATAGCGATGGCCAGCTCCCCTACTTGAATAGCATCTGAATCGCCGAATTGGGCCACGGTGAGACTCTGATATTCTTCGGGTAGCTCCAAGGGATTGACCTTGATCACCGCCAAGTCGGTGACGGCGTCGCTTCCCACTAACTGAGCACTAATCTCCACTCCCGGCGCCAACGTGACCGTCAAGTCGCGGGCGCCGTCAACCACATGGTGGTTGGTAACTATATAGCCTTGGGGATCGAAGATCACGCCAGAGCCGACAGCCTCATTTTCATATGATCGCAGGAAGCTTTGTACCACGATTCTGGTGGTGATGCCTACCACGGCCGGATCAACCAAGGCGGCCACTTGGGCCACTACCCCGGCTGCAGCCAGATCGGCCGGGCTCTCGCCGGTGATTTCAGGCAAGCGATAATTGGCCTGACCTAAGGCCTGTGGCCATGGCAGGTACTTGCCATATAGAAGGGACGGGCCCAAGTAGGCGGAAGCGATGCCGCCCAGCAAGGCACTGAGAACCGCAATCACCAAAATGGCGGTGAGGCCGTAGCGGCGGGGGGGCTGATAATAAGTGCGCCCGGTATATATCCGCTGAGTTCCGTAGGTTGAAGGTTGAGCGTGTACGGTATCCTGAGGTCCTCGAGATTGGGTGGTATCTTCTCCACTGCGGAATTCGTTATCCAAAACTATGCACCTCCAATTGCTGATTTTATGCCATCATACACATGATCAATTATAACATTCCCGGCAGTGTGCTGATAAGTTTTTTGCGCTAAAATGACATAAAAAGCCAGCCCCTGCGAGCTGGCTTGCTTGATGTCTTGGTAGCGCATACGGGACTCGAACCCGTGCTACCGCCTTGAGAGGGCGGCGTCCTAACCACTAGACCAATGCGCCAAAGGAAATGGCTGGGGATGATGGATTCGAACCACCACCAACTGATCCAGAGTCAGCCGTCCTACCATTAGACGAATCCCCAACAGCAATATCGATTATAGCACCCAGGCTCTTACGGCGTCAAGGTTTGGCCATGTCCTTTTCGTGCCAAGGGAACGAGGGACGGGGGGCGGGGCGAAGAGGACGATGATACAAGGTACACGTCCCCGTGTATCACTCTCGCCGATAGATGATTTTGCGAATGCTCTCGTAACCGAGGTGATAGATCTCCATCAGGTCTTCGATGGTATCGCCCTGCTGATAGCATCTGCGAATCTCTTGATTACGCAACCTGATCTGACGCTTTTGACCGTTGCGCTCGCCCCATCCGACCCGTTGGCCGGCTGGCTTGGGAATGTAGAGCTGGGTTCCCTGGACATATTTCTGAATCTCAGCCACCAAACGAGCTGGCAGGATCTCTTCTGCATTCTGATACTTCATCAGGTTACGGCCTCCTTACACGGATACTCTCGTCCCCGGCTAGCCACCGGGGCACAAAAAAACCATGGACACGATCTGCCCATGGTCAATCCGCTTCAGGAAGAATGCATGACGCTAAAGCCTCAAGGCACCCTGGTCGGCGGTGGGCAGATCAAAAACATTGACGACGGCCGGCTTCCTGCCGATTACAGCTGCCATTCTCAGCCTGATCATGTTCCCACCTCCTTCCTTAAGTATTGTTAGTGTTGACAACTAGCACCGAAAATCGAGTGCTGATTGTGAAATGGCGATCAATTTCAACCTCTGCCATTTTATCATGCCTGCCTTGTGGCGGCAACCAATCTTTGCCGCTTGTTAAGAATCTGTAATAATAAGCAAAATCCCAAGCGCCCGCATACGTATTCGCCACGCTAGCCACGCAATCGCAAGGCCAGTCGCTTATGCCCCGGATTGGTTTGTCCGCCATATGTTCGCTGCAGGCGCCGAGCTATCTCTTCACTAGCCACTATCTGCAGTTGTTCCACTCCCACCCGGCGGGCCCAAGGCATCGCGGACGATACTAGCCCTAAATCTGGGCGATGGCTCCAGATGTGCAACTGCGCCTGCTCCCCATTTCCAAGCGGCCGCAGGCAAAGATAAGCAGGGTTATCCCCGCCCTCGCGGGCCAAGACCATCTTGTCGGTGACTGGTTTCAGCGGCAAGGCATACAGACCGGGGGCAATGGCCCAAGAAAGCTGTTGCCAACACTGCACGCTGCTTTGATAGCTTCCTGCCCAAAGCAGCAGTTCCGCCAAGCGGCAATGACTGGACGGCCAGGGAGAGGGCGTCAACTCTTGTCCAGTGCCCTGATCTGTGCCATGGACAGGAATGCCCAACGCACTTTGGAGAAGCGACTCGTGCAGGCCAAATCTGCGGTAGAGCCCTTCGGCCTCGGAGCTAGGATTATAAACGGTGACCGCATGGCAGCCAAAGACCCGAGCTCGTCGAAGCGTCTCTTTCATTAAGGCCGAACCAATCCCTTTACCCCGGGCAGCACGGTGCACATATAGCACCGAGATGTTCAAAGTGAGCCCCCCAAAGGCAGCGTCGTGACCTAAGAATAGTTCCGCTTCGCCCAACACTTTGCTCCCGCGGCAGGCCACCAATGGCGTTTGCCCGGCCAAGAGGAGCGCATTCAAGTGGATGGCGCAAGTCTCGGGGCTCATCCAAGCTCCTCCCTGTTGCCAGCGCTCAGCCATGGTCGTCTTGTTCCAAACTTCTAGATTGAGTTGACCGGCTTGATCCACCCACTGTTCGATATCGCTGGCGTGCACCCGCCAAATCTGATCATAGTCGGTTATGGCCGCTTTGCGAATACGGATCACCGATTCTCCACTCCCCAATACCGGATTCCTGCCGGCAACAGGACTTCTTCCTGCTCTTCCCCGAAAGGCGTGACGATCAATCGCCATGAAGGCTGCATTATTCCCTCTTCCCCGGGCAAGAGACCGAACCCGAGCCGCAGATCCTGCACCTGTAACGGGTCCTGCTGCATGCCTACCTGGGCTAGGTACTTCTTCAGCGGACGATCTGCCGTCACCAACTGCTGCTTAGGCCCCACCTCTTGACTGACTTGACTTTGGCAGGCTTGAAAGCCGACTACCTGGTCCGCCTTGATCCGCAGGCGATAATAATCCAGGAAGGACGGCAACCCAAGGTGAATTTGATTGAATTCTATCTGCTGGGTTCCATCTTCCTGATCGGCAATGAAAAACCCTGGCCGATACTGATCGGCTACGGCTGGTCCCAGATGATTGGCCAGGAAAGACGCAGCTAAGCTTCTGGTCTGGCCTGCCGGCAGGAGCTGCTCCTGTCCTGCTGGCTGCGAACCTTCCCACTCCAGCCAGAGTTCGACAAAGAAGCGCCCAGGGATCACCCGGAGCGACCAATCCCCAGCACGAAAGAGATAACTACCGGCCGCTGGCTGGGACAAGATCCAATCGGTTCCGAGCCATATCTCTGCGATGGCCCTGGCCGTTTCCTCAGCGTCCACCTGTTCTTCCATGGACAGGATGGGGACTTTCCTCACCCGGAGGGGAGTCGGATCAGCCTGCAGCTCCACACCATAGTGTTGGCTAAGCTTGATCAAGTCTTGCACTTCCTCGGCACTGAGGACGGTGATAATGTTCACCCGGGAGCCGGAGTAGAGCAGCCAAGCCAAGTAGAGGTCGACCAGCAGAAAACCGATGATCAAAATCGATTTGGCCTTTGGCCAATCCACGCCTAATCACTCCTTTCCGGGGATCCCGAGCGCCTTCGCCGGCAATCACCAATCGACATCACTGCTATAAGGCTGAATTACCCCGGGATCGTTCATCAAATTGAACGCATGCACCAATAGGTGCTCTCTCGTGTTCAGCCTGATCACCCATACCGGGAACAGATAGGTGGGATCGGAATCAAAAGGTTTCTCGGAATTCATGGGCACAAAATCCCGCTGATAGTAGCCTAGATAGATGTCTGTCACTTGCCTGCTACCCAGCTCTTCGCTAACTGCCTGCAGAGCCTGTTCGGACGAGCGGATCTCGTAAGGAAAGTAACCGGGTTGTACGATGCGATAGATCTTGCGCAAGTAGCTCTTCACACCATCGGGTGCTACCTGTACCTTCAGCGTGGAAGGGTTGAGATCGATCAGCGGGTAGCCTTGATGCAGCTGTGTGAAGCTGAACTCGTAGCCCAACGATTCGGTCCCCACTTGCTTGATGCCGTCAGCCAACACCGCCCGCGGCCAGCCGCCATGGGCGTCGATGAAGTTGAACGCCAGCTCAAACTGTTCGGTGATGGTGGATGATCCACCGCCTGACTCGGTTTCGGTGTACTCCAACCGTCCGGTGTTGGAGAGGCTGAGCACTTGCTGCTTGGCCGTGATCAAGCTCTCCACCACCTCTCCGCTTTCCAGAGTATTGGTCCGGGGAACGCGGGGGGTGATACTAAAAAACTGCCTGATTATACCCGGTTTATCGGCAGTGCGGAAAGGCGGGGCAACCAGAATCTCAGGCAGAAAGATCGGTGCCCGGTATGTGTAAAGCTCGGAGTAGGAGGCTGCCGCTATTCCCTCCGGCACTTGTAGCACCTCTAGGCGCTGAGCATCATCAAAAGAAAGCTGGTCAGTTCCCGGCAGCAGTGCCGCATTTGGCTCTGTACTCCATTGCCAGCGCCAAACCTGATCGGTCTCCAGGTTGCGAAAGAAGACGCAGTTGTCCTGCAACGGAATGACGATGCGATCAAAGAACAGGGGCTGTTCCGAGAAGCGCCAGATGCTGGACTTCCCGGAAGCTAGCCACCAGTAATTCAGTTCTATCGGCCCCGAATAACGCATCTCCAGGCTGTTTGACAACGCTTTCTGCCATTCAGTGAGGCCAACAGAGGCAAACTGTCCAGCTTGGCTGGAATCCGAACCATCGAGCTGAGTCAGTGCGCTCTTCAGGGCGCTCCACACTGCGGCGTAGTGCCGGTCTGGCGTGCGCAACTGATAATGTTTGGTACCCTGATGTACATAAATGTGCAGGGGCGCATATAAGTCCATGTATGAGGCAGGGGTTGTCTCCCCGATCGGCAGAGAGGGGCCTACTACCCCTGGAGATACCACTAGGGATACCTGCGTTCCCACCTGCATCCAAAACATCCTGGTCAGCTGAAAGCTGACTACGATCAGCACCAGCAGCAGGCTAGTCTTCACTCGCTCCCACATTGGGTTAAACCTCCTTGGCCTTCGCTATGGGCAGCGTGAATGTTACTCTCGTCCCCTGACCGACTTCACTCTCGATCCAGATCCTTCCCTGGTGGGCTTCTATTGTCTGTTGGGCGATCGGGAGTCCTAAGCCGGTACCCCCCAGTTGACGCGACCGCGCCTTATCCACCCGATAGAAGCGCTCAAATATGC